>JAQWTK010000020.1 GCA_029242705.1 Gammaproteobacteria bacterium
TTTTGCAATTTTCTGAGGCGCAATTTGCATTAGACGATGCCGCAAGAATATACATAACTGAGTCACTGAATTTCTATGAAAATGGGGAAGAGCTTTTAGAAAAAGAGCTGAAGCGCACCCGTGTTTCGCTTCCCTCGAATCGCTCTTTTACTAGTTACGATGTTGCTTTAGACAATATTATGAGTCCGCCTTTAGGTGATGATACGGACTTATTTTGGCGACAAGGTGTACTTGATGTCCTAGTAACATACCCAATTCAGTCCGAGGAATCTGATTTTTCTGTTAATCCAGAGCTTGGAACTTTATCCGATCAGACCACTACTGTATTAAGATTTCTCGTTCCCGATGGGGCAGAACGCGTATTCAATTATCTTGGCAATCCCGGTGTTGTAGAACTAGATCCCCGCTGGCATCAGGCCGCATTTCGATTTATTACGATGGGCTTTGAACATATCTTAGAAGGAATTGATCATCTGCTATTCCTGTTCTGCTTGGTTATACCGCTACGATCTGTAAGGGCTTTAATTCCAGTGGTTACCTCTTTTACGATTGCGCATTCAATCACATTAATTGGATCAGCATTTGGTGTCGCTCCCAGTGCAATTTGGTTTCCGCCATTAATTGAAACCCTTATTGCTTTATCAATTGTTTATATGGCATTTGAAAATATTGTGGGAGCTAAATTGGAGCATCGCTGGATGGTAACATTTGGATTTGGGTTGGTTCACGGGTTTGGTTTTTCCTTTCTTTTCAGCGAAACATTACAGTTTGCAGGCGGCCATTTATTTTCATCTTTGTTGGCTTTTAATATTGGAGTTGAAATAGGCCAGTTGTTTATCCTTATCTTAGTAATACCAATCCTCAACTTGGTGTTTAAATATTTTGTTGAAGAACGGATAGGCACGATACTTTTGTCAGCGCTTCTGGCCCATAGCGCTTGGCATTGGATGTTGGAGCGTGGCACCACATTGGGGTTGTATCAAATTCAAATGCCGGTCATCGATTCGCTTTTTTGGGCGGCGCTTATGCGCTGGGGAATGATGCTGATAATAATAATAGCTGCTCTTTGGGCAATGTATGAATTGTTCAGAAAATTTTCTCTTATAGAGTCGCTTTCTGGTTATCGTACTAAAGATCAAATTAATATTGATAGCTAGTTATAGTACTTAAATTTTCCAAAGTTAAGAAAATTGAAGTGGAAATGAGATTTTCGATAGCAATTTTGCAGAGGCTTTTTGCGGATTTAAGTAGTCAGTGGTTGGTATTTCATTTGTTGTTTCGGGTTCCGATTTTTATTGATACGCTCGAATTTTCCGTTGGCAAGGACCGATCATGGGGAAGTTAAGCTTTCTTTTGGCTATTGGCCTATCAGTATCTCTGGCTAGCTGGGCTGATGTGTCGACGAAAAAGGTTGGAGACTTTGCTCTTCTAGACCATAAAGGTAATTTTCACCAGCTTCGCAAGTATTCAGATAGTAAGGCTGTAGTCATCATATCTTTATCAGCACATTGCTTAGATAATATTGAACAATTAGCTAAATATCGCTTGTTGCGCACAACTTGGGAGCGTCAAGGGGTGAGTTTTTTGGCTATCGATTCATCTGTGAAAGATGGAATTAAAGAAATACAGGCGATGGATCAAACCTACAATATAGATTTACCAATACTGTTGGATGATGCGCAGCTAGTGGCAGAAAGTCTAGGAATCAAAAAAGCAGGAGAGATAGTCGTCCTTGCACCTAATCAAAGTCAGATTTTGTATCGCGGTGGATTAGATATAGAACCAAGCGTGGCGAATCCAGAGAGGAAAATTTCTTTCAACGAGGGTACTTCATATCTGTCTGATACGTTGTCCAAAGTTATATCTGACGAATGGGATTTGGTTGATACGTTAGTAGAGACGGAAGCTTTAGGCTGTGCTCTAGACTTTCCTTCTTTTAAGGTGCATTCAGAGAAGACGCCCGATTACGCAGCCGATGTCGTCCCAGTTTTGAAGGAGCAATGTGTTGGCTGCCACGTCGAAGGGGGCATCGCCCCATTTGCTATGGATTCGCATATGATGGTTAAAGGCTGGTCTTCTATGATCAAAGAAGTCGTCATGACTAAAAGGATGCCTCCAGCTCAAGTTGATTCGAGTATTAATCATTTTACAAATGCTCGCCATATCGATGTTAGTGAACAGCAAACCTTAATACACTGGATTGATGCAGGTGCTCCGCGGGGGGAAAGTATTGTAGATCCGCTAACTAATTTAAAAGCTCGTGAAACTATCTGGGACTTAGGTGAGCCCGATTATGTTGTTGAGGTGCCCGCTTTCAAGGTTCCTGCAACTGGAGTTCTAGATTATGAAATCGTGACCATTAACCTGCCTTTTGAAAAAGACATGTGGGTGAAATCGGTACAACATGTCCCGGGAGAGAGGCGTGCGCTTCATCATTTGCTTAGTTACATAGTCCCGGCTAAACAAGAAGAAGATAGGATTGAGGATGAAAACGATAACTTCATCTATAGAGAATTCCTTGAAGGCTATGCTCCAGGCAAAGAGGGGTCGATAAGTTACCCTGAGGATTCAGGTGTTTTTGTTCCCGTAGGGTCTGCCGTCCAAATGTCATTGCATTACACTACCTATGGAAAAGAAACAGTGGATAGAACGCTGCTTGGTCTTTATTTTGCTGAACAGGAGCCTAAATTTCGGTATTCAACTTATCCGTTAAGTCATGGGGGCGCCAACATAGTGATACCTCCGCGTGTCAAAGAACATAAAATGAGTGCGTCCTACGTCTTTGATGAAGAAATAGTGTTACATGGACTCCGCCCTCATATGCATTACCGAGGCAAATATATGCGCATGAGCGTTGTGTACCCAGGCGGGGTTAGAGAGGAAATTATAAATGTGCCAAATTATAGTTTTGCTTGGCAGCCGACTTATAGGTTGGTCGAGCCTATGTTGCTTCCGGCTGGGAGTAGGGTAATGATCGATGGAGCGTTTGATAACTCTCACCACAATTTAGGAAATCCTGATCCTGATGCAATGGTGCGTGGTGGGGCTCAAAGTTGGGATGAAATGTTTATAGGCTATTTTTCTTACCATAAGACAAGTCATTAAATTTCTAAGGCTTGTCCGAGTTATTAATTAACATAATTCCAACCTCTGTTTTAATCGGGAATATTACAAATATTGTGGTAATGCAAAAGTAAATTGTCTACAAGTTAAACTCATTTATTTAGCTGCATTATTATCTTGAAATAGTTAGACTTGAGATACTACGAATGCTTCTGAAGAGGCTATTTATATGAAAAATCTGATATCCATTCTAGCGGTTCTCCTAACGTCGTCATTAATGAATCCCAGCACTGCTTTGCCAGACCGTGTGGGTGATTTTGCCTTGCTTGATAGTAAAGGTGAATTTCATCAATTGAGTCGATACCGCCATCATCAAGCTCTAGTATTAATGGCTTTCGATAATTCATGTTCTTCAATTTCAACTTCAGTGGCTCAGTTGAATGACTTGCAGTTAGACTTTGAAGATAAGCAAGTTTCTTTTGTCTTAATCAATTCATCGGGTGAAGAAGGTGGTGCAGAATATCTAAAAGCAATTGAAGCCAGTCTAGAAACAAATGCTGCGTTGTTGTTGGATAACGGGCAATTGGTGTCAGAAACCATTGAATTTAGTAAGGTCGGAGAAATTGCTATTCTTGATCCAGACAGGCTAACTGTCCTCTATCGTGGCGATATCGATCCAACAGTTAATGAGATCCTGAATCAGGTATTGGTAGGAGGATTAACCGAAACAATTGTAGAGCCATCTATCGGTTGCGATATCAATTATTCAGTAAAAGATCGACATGCGAATGTTGTGCCAGATTACGGTTTAGAAATAGCGCCGATTATTGCTGAGCAATGCGTTTCTTGCCATAGAGAGGGCGGTATTGGGCCCTTTGCGATGGACAGTCACCTAATGGTGCAGGGTTGGTCGCCTATGATTCGTGAGGTTTTATTGACAAAGAGGATGCCCCCGACACAGGTAGATCCGAGCATTGGGCACTTTACTAATGCTAGGTATATCTCTGACTCTGACCTTCAGAACCTTATCCATTGGATAGATTCGGGAGCACCGAGAGGTATTGCTACGATCGATCCTTTAACGCAAGTGAAATTTCCTAACCGCCGCGAGTGGCAGCTGGGAGAACCGGATTACGTAGTCACAGCGCCAAAACATGAAGTGCCTGCAACTGGTGTGCTTGATTATATTAACATAGATGTTGCTTTGCCTTTCGAAGAGGACAAGTGGGTCAAGGGTGTGCAGTATATTGCGGGGGACGAATCCGTGCTTCATCATTTGCTTACCTATGTCACGGCTCCAGAAGAGGAGGTTGAGGGAGAGGCAGCGAGGGGCAATGTTGCTACCAGATTTTTAGAAGGTTATGCGCCTGGTAAGGTTGACGCGATGACTTTTCCCGAAAATACTGGCGTATATATACCAGCGGGCCATAAGTTAAGTATGCAGTTTCACTATACTACCAATGGTAGGGCTACAAGTGATCAAACTATCCTTGGCCTATATTTTTATGATGAGCCCCCTATGTATGAAAATTTCACTCAGTCAGTGTCGGGGGTTTTTCGAATTCCGCCCTACGAGCGTGATCATCAAGCTTCTGCTCGTTATGTCTTCAATGAGGACGTTGTTATAACAGGATTGCGGGCACACATGCACTTTCGTGGCAAGGATATGAAATTTAGTGCGGAATATCCCGATGGAGGAATGTTAGATCTATTGAGTGTGCCTAGTTATAGCTACGCATGGCAACCAACTTATGCGTTGCAAGAACCGGTTCGTCTTCCCGCAGGTACCAAGGTGCATGTCACAGGTGCCTTTGACAATTCAGAGCATAACCCGGCTAATCCTGATCCAAGTAAGGAGCTAACCTTTGGTTTGCAGAGTTGGGATGAAATGTTTATTGGTTACTGGACTTACCATTCTGCAAATCCAGCTAATTAGGCTTCATCTATCGAAGCCTAATCGATAACTGGTGGTTTGGTCCTTTTTACATAAGGAATACCTAGATTAAACGTTATTTTTAAACTAAGTTAGGAATTGTCGCCCATACTTGGATTGTGTCTAAGCGCGCGAACTTGCTATGATGCAAAGCTTATTGCCTACAAAAATAATTCTGGAGAACGCTCTATGTCCTCGCTCTTTATCGTCTTATTCGGCCTTGTTGGTTTCACTTTTGGATGGTTCGTTTACTCTAAATTTATCGCTGAAAAAATTTATCGGTTAGACCCTAATTATGTCACTCCGGCGCATAAATTTGAGGATGGCGTTGACTATGTTCCTACAAACAAATTCGTATTGTGGGGGTCCCATTTTACTGCCGTCGCCGGAGCCGCGCCCATTGTGGGTCCAGCTATTGCCGTTTATTGGGGCTGGTTGCCCGCATTACTATGGGTAACATTTGGGTCTATTTTCTTCGCCGGTGTACATGACTTTGGTGCCTTGTGGGCAAGTAATCGGCATGATGCTAAATCTATTGGTGCACTTTCGGAGAGTATTGTCGGGCAGAGAGCTCGCGCTGTTTTTATGGTTATAATTTTTCTTCTCCTCGTGTTAGTCAATGCGATGTTTGCAACGATAATCGCGAGTGAGATGATTGAATATCCAAGTTCTGTTTTTCCAGCCTGGATAGCAATTCCAGTGGCTATCGCTGTAGGAGTCTTGATTCGGCGCAAAGTCAATTTGCTCGCTGTTTCAATTATAGGAGTAGTATTTCTTTACGCGACGATTTATGTGGGCAGCGTAATGCCATTAGAGTTACCGATAGGGATACCTGGCCTAGGTGAGCATGGAGATTGGATTATTATTTTATATATCTATGCCGCTATCGCTTCGATGTTGCCGGTTTGGTTGTTACTTCAACCTCGCGATTACATAAATGGAGCGCAGTTGATTGTTGGGCTGTTTGTTTTATACACCGCAGTGTTACTTACCTCTCCAGACGTTGCTGCCCCAATGATAAATACTGTGGCGGAAGGTACGCCTCCAATTTTTCCAATATTGTTTGTAACGATCGCTTGTGGCGCACTTTCCGGCTTCCATGGAATAGTGTCTTCTGGCACGAGCGCGAAACAGCTCAACAATGAAAAAGATGCGCGCTTTGTAGGTTATTTGGGAGCTCTAGGCGAGGGCTCGCTAGCTTTGATCACAATCACGGCAGTGACTGGCTCGTTGTATGCGAGTTCGGTTGCAGGAGGCTGGGATGCTATTTACCCTAGTTTTACAGGAGGGCCAGCGGCTGGCGGTTTCATAGCGGGCGGTGCATTGTTAATTTCAGAAGGCTGGGGTATATCTCTTGGTTTTGCTCAAACCATGTTAGCGGTTATGGTTGTATTGTTTGCTGGGACTACTATGGATGCTGGCCTTCGATTGACTCGATATATTATTCAGGAGTGGGGGAGTATTTATCAGATCGAAGCACTTAAAAGTAACTATATTTCAACTTTTGTCGCGGTAGGCGCATGCCTACTACTGGCTTTTGGAGTTTCGAACGGGAATTATCCTGGAGATGGAGGAACTTTAATTTGGCCTGTATTCGGTGCAACAAATCAAATCCTGGCTAGCATGACGCTCATAGTTATAGCTGTATATTTGCTTAAGTTGGGAAGATCTGCGAAACCCTTGCTTATTCCCATGTGTTTTATCTTGTTCATGGCAAGTTGGGCCGGAGTTTGGTACGTGATGGATTACGTTAGCAAGGGGCAATGGATTCTTGTTTTGATTCAGGTGGCGGTTATGGTCTCTGCCTTGTTCATTATTTTGGAGGCATGGTCTGCTGCTTCAAAATTAGGTCGTGAATATAGCGCCGGAGATAAAGAAGGGTCAGTGCCTTCTTCTAATGAGTAAACACTATGCCAAGGGCTCTTGGCATATCTAAGAAGGGAGCAGTTTGTAGCGTATGGCACGTACTACTGCTCCTTTTTTATTTCCTCAATTTTTGGAAATCTAGTTTTCAATTTATGCAAAAAAAGTTAATAGAAGACCAATTATCTTCTGATGCTAAATCAAAGTTGAATGAGATTTATACGCACAGGATGCTTGATTCTACCAATAGTGAGGCGGTTCGCATTTTAGAATCAGGTAAAACTGGGATTCAGTTAATTGTCGCGAATTTGCAAACTAAGGGCAGAGGTAGGCGGGGCAGAAGTTGGATTAGTCCGGAGGGTGGAGGTTTGTATATGAGTCTCTTACACCCAGTTTCCGGCGATATTGGAGAACTTCAGGCACTAAGTTTAGTATCGGCTTTAAGTGTCCATCAATCCTTAACTCAAAAAAAAGTTTCGGCCTTAAAAGTGAAATGGCCGAATGATTTGCTTGTCGGCAAGAAGAAATTAGCGGGTATACTTTTAGAGCTGCGCGCTTTTGAGGGTTCAACATATATTGTCTTTGGCGTCGGGGTAAATTACTCATTTGATGAAATTCAAAAAGCTAATATAGATAGACCTGTCACTGACCTAAGAGATTTACTCGATGATTTGCCTATGAGGGAAGAGCTGGTTGCAAACATTTGCTCGGATCTTTTAAAAAATATAGAAAGGTATAGTGCTAAAGGGTTTGAGCCATTTCAATCCAGCTGGAACCACTATGACCATTATTTTGGGTCAGATATCGTTATCGAAAACGGGAGGTTTCGTTATATAGGGAAATCTCTTGGCGTTGACCAAAAGGGCGTTTTAGTTCTAGAGACGGCCGAAGGAGAGCAGTTAATTTCTTCAGGTGAAATAATACCTACCTTACGTGAATTGAATGAGAATTATTAATGATGATATTAGAGCTAGATATTGGTAATACTCGGATCAAGTGGAGGAAAGTTTCAAATTGCAATTCTGAAATTATTGCTGATGGAACATATATGGATGAAGGTGAGTTTATTTCTGAGCAAGCGGATTCTGATAAGCCAGACGTTTTTCGCTTTTGCAATGTGCGAGATAAGCACGTTACGAGTAGGATAATAAATTGGAGCCAGACAAAATGGGGTTTAAAGCCGGTAGTTGCGACAGTTCGAAGAGAGTGTGGGGGAGTGAAAATAAACTATCTAGATGTTAGCCGCCTCGGTGCAGACCGTTGGTTGGCGATGCTATCAGCTTTCGAAAAATCGAAGGGAGCTTGCATTGTGGTTGACAGTGGAACTGCATTTACTTTGGATGTCATAGGTCAAGATGGAATACATCTTGGTGGTTATATTTTGCCAGGTTTGGATTTAATGAAGGAGAGTTTGGTTGCAAATACTGGCATATGCGTGGAAGGAAACCCTATAGAGCGCAGCCTTGAGCTAGGTAATTCTACTGCTGAAGCAGTTTTAAATGGCAGTTTAGCGACTTTGGTTGCTCTAATTGAAAAAAATATAACTAGGCTCCGGTTTTTGGGTTCGGAACCTACAGTGTTTTTTAGTGGGGGTGACGCGAAGGTTTTGGCGCCTCTAACTGATTTTGCTGCGCTGCGAGTTGAGTTGACCTTAGTGTTGGATGGTCTTGCTATAGCTTGTAATTCGGCGGATTGATAATTTAGTTTGAGACCCAATATCTAGCGCGGAATTTGAATCAAATATGGAAGAAATTCTCTGCTCAGCCGACGAGACCCAAGTCCTGCTTTGCTCTTCTAATTATAAGAAGATATAAACGTCTGAATAGCCTAATTTATCTAATGGTCGATAGCGTTTGGTGCTCATAGAAAATCTCTGCGAAACGATTGCACAAGCATCCCAAT
>JAQWTK010000027.1 GCA_029242705.1 Gammaproteobacteria bacterium
GCCGCTGAGGACTATGCTACCGGCGTCCAGTTGCTCTCCATAATCCCAAATTTTATTTGCTAACCACGCAACACCATGCCCAGGATGGGTAAGCACTGCTTCTGCCACTCCAGAATCTTCAACTACCTCATTGCGATTTAAAGTTGCAGCCACGCGAGTCAAATCTATATCTCCTGGCCTTACAGGCGTGCCTCCTAAGACAATAGCGGCATTTGCTGCATTGTCGGAAATTGTATCCAGAACCTTTCGGCGCTCGCCCGACTCTGAATCTAGAATTTCGACCCGAGCATCAATTAATTCTAAAGACGGTATTACCCACTCTGTTGCTGATAAAACGTCAAAAAGCGAACAGTTTGGTCCTGTTAGTGATGACTTCAATTGAAAGGCTAATTCTGTTTCTATTCGAGGCACGATAAAATCTTGCGCTTTAATTCGGCTTCCTGACCAAATTAACATGTTATCTAGAAGCTGCCCATAGTCAGGCTCTGTTATACCAGCTGAACGTTGCATTGCCCTTGAGGTTAGACCAATCTTCCAGCCTATACGATGACGACCCGATTTGATTTTTAAATTAACCCAAGCACGTTGTATCGAATAAGCATCTGCAACGGTCATATTTGGATAACGTTTTGATATATGCTGTATCGGTGTTTTAGTTTTCTCAGCTTCTTCTAACTGACTAACAATTTTACTTACTTCTTCTTCCGCAATTGTCATATTTCTGCCTCAACAATCTTGTTAGTTTTCTGACTACCAATTATTAAATGAAGCACACTGAAAAATGCGAACCATAGTCATGTGCAGCAGTTTTTAATACTTCATATAAACATATCGGATTAGAATCTGCCAATAACTTGGTTAATTCTAATACAAATGAGTTGCTGCCTGGCGCTAATCTTCTTCGTATCTACTTTTTGTTTTCAATAGTAATATACTCGTCAATGGCATAAAGAAATCTCAATTGAACCAACAATTAGGCAGGAGATATTTTTTGAGTATTACTATGCGTTCCGCATTATCATCACTTGGACCGGGGCTTTTATATGCTGCTGTTGCTGTTGGTGTATCTCATTTAGTGCAGGCTACAAGAGCAGGCGCCGATTACGGGCTAAGTATGCTGCTCATTATTATATTTGCTTGCATCATGAAATATCCGGGCCTTCGTTTTGGTGGGGAATACGCTGCAGCAACAGGGAAAAATCTCGTCACAAATTATCGAGAGCGAGGCTGGTTTATATTTAGCCTCTTCTCAGTTAGCCAATTATTTAGCATGGTATTTATAATTGCTGCAGTTTCACTCTTCACCTCTGGATTGCTGCAAGTGGCGATTGGTTTTCAAGCCAGTCCCGTGGTTGGTGTTGCAGTTCTCTTAGTCATCGTTAGTATCTTGTTGACGACCGGTCGATATAAAGCGTTGGAGCGATTGACCAAATTTGTGGTGATTGGATTTACGCTTTTGACTACACTTTGTATGTTGTTAGTTGTTGAGCGCCTTGATTGGTCCATTTCCGCTTTCTCTTTACCTGCTTTTGATATGCCAACAATGATTTTTGTTGTTGCGCTGATAGGATTTATGCCTTCGCCAACGGATGCGTCTGTTCTTCAGTCTTTATGGACCGTTGCCAAAGCAAATCAATCTGGAAGAAGAGCGTCAAAAGATGAATCGCGCTTTGACTTTAATGTCGGCTATGTGACTAGTTGCGTTTTAGCTGTATTTTTTCTCTTCTTAGGCACGGCTGTGCTTTACGGTGGTGGTATAGAGATGCCTACCGATAATTCAGGTTTTGCTAGGAGATTGCTCGAGGTCTATACGTCATTAATTGGGGATTGGAGCTATTATTTTATCGCCGTCACTGCGCTATTTGTCATGTTATCTACGACCTTAACCGTGACGGACGGAATGACTAGAATGGCTGTCGCTATCGGCGCGGAAACTTGGCCGAATGAAAATTGGAGCAGTAATTCCAGGTATGGAATAGTGTTAATGATTTTATGCTTTTCTGCTCTACTAGTTATTCAGCTCTTGTTGAGTTCCTTTACGCGATTTATGGATATGACGTCGGTTATCGTATTTTTAATAGGTCCCTTCCTGGCATGGTTAAATCATAATGCAATATTTAGCGATGAAATCGAAAAAGAAAAGCAGCCGAGTAAGATAATTAGAATTTGGAGTATAGTTAGTATCGTGAGTCTTTTTGCTTTGATGGCGGTGTATGTTTATTTCCGGCTCGTATAGAGCATGGCTACTAAAAAGATATTCGACTAGGTGATTATACTATTGGGTTTGGATAAAAATATCGCGATTTTTTCGGGTATTACCTCCCTAGCGTGTTGATATAACTTACCACGTTATCCATTGCATTTTCGTCTGCGAGTATTTGAGTCATTACCATCATCTGCTGGCCAAAAGGGTCAGTCGATTCTCCCCCGCGCAGGCCTTGTTTAAAATTCTTGAGTTGCGTAATAAGGTACCAATCGTTTTGACCACTAAGCGCGGGTGCACCTAAAGCTTCGTTACCTTCGGCTTCTGCTCCATGGCATGTCGCACATTGCGAATAGATTAATTCTCCCGCGGCCGCATCACCTTCAATCGTAACTTCCGCAGGAAAATATTCCCAAGACTCCACCCACTCTAAAATATCTAAAATACTTTCATTTGTTAGTTTTTCCGCCATTGGTTGCATGGCTAGACCTTCAATATCTTCCGGATGATACCCGCGAATCCCTTCTCGAAAATTTTCTAACTGACGTTTCAAATACCAAGCTTCCATTCCGGCTAACCTCGGTGCTTGAACACCAAAATTACCTCGGCCATCAGTCCCATGGCAGGTAGTGCAATAACGATCATTATAGGGCTCTATTTCTTCAGCCCCAAAAAGAAGAGGAGTTAGCCCACTAAAAAATATTAATATTGCTACTGATAGCTTTCTTTTATTCATTTTATAAACTAAAAGTGTCAAATATTTCATATATAGAAATATATTTTATGCTAATTCAGACCGAACGCGTTTATCAAGATCTTCTAAGGCCCAATGAGCGGAACGTATTGCGCTTTCCATCCACGCTACATTTACTGATATTTGGTCACCTATAACGTAATGACGACCATTAAGCGGTGTTTGGAGAGTATCAAACATGAATTCTTCTTCTTGAGTCCAGCCTCCAAAATTCCGGTTCCACCGCGCAGCGCAGCCGAGCATATGATTAATTCGATGCCAGGCTATTGTCACTGGTTTTTCGACTAGATCGCGGTAATTGGGATGTATTTTTTCACCATCTTTAATATGTGATTCAATTCGTTCTTGTTGTGACATATTTGTATGGTAGCTTCCACCACGAAAATTATAAGCAGCTAGAATAACGCCTTTATTTTGATGTATGCCGTGAGAAGGATACCAAATGTCTGCACTTCGGCCCGCCATTTTGGTGATCCCGCCATAAATATTTTCTCTTTCCCAAAACCTCTCTTTAGCTTGGAATGCTGCCTTATAAGCATCGCCTCTTCGCACATATTTCATAGCTTTTACATAATCGCTTGGGAAATTATGATCTAAACCGGTGATCAAATGAGTGGGTATACAACTAAAGCAATAATCCGCTTGCAACAGATGTCGGGCTCCATCCTGATCATAAGTTACTTCTACACCGTCGTTGCTTACATTAATAGAAGAGACCATTGCACGATATTTTACTCGGTCTTCGACTTTTCTAAGAAATCCATTGGTTATATTGTCCATGCCACCTTTTGCTTGAAGTAAACATGGCCCCTGATCTCCTTCATAGGCTGTTAATGCCCGCCGACCTAATTCACTTTGTAAAAGGTCACGAAACGCAATCATATCTTTTTGCACCCCATGACTTATGTATCCGCCGCTCTTGTAGCCGTTTCGGGAACTGCCTGTGTAGAGATCACTTTCGCCTAAGTCCCCAAACGAGCGAATAATAGAGAGCAAATTTTCAGCTTCTCGCTCAGTAAGTGGTTCATCCATTTCCTGCTCTGACATTGATTTGGCCAACATTTCGCCCATAAAACCGCGAATATTAGTTTTATAGTCATTTACGCGAACTCGTTTTCCTCCAAGTAACGCATCGTCTTGAAAGTAGGCATTGTTATTTTCTCCCACGAAAACTTCTAGTTCGATGCCTAACTCTTTGCAGTAAGAGAGTAAATTATTGTGAAAACTAGGAATGCGAGCGGCTCCACCGTTAAAATACATGTGGGGGTCGTCGTCAAAATCGCAGTATTGGCGATTACCAATTTCGTCAATAAGATCGCCGTTGCGTACTGTAAAAATCCTTCCGCCGCACCGGTGAGAGGCCTCCAAAATTGTGCACTCATATCCTAGCTTGCCGAGTTCATAGGCAACAGTTAGGCCGGATAATCCTCCGCCGAGAATGGCCACCTTCTTTTTGTTCGGTCCAAGGGCTAGCAGATCTAAGGAGTTTGCGATACTAGCTGCTGGTAATAAGCCTAATGCGGAGCCAGCTTTGAGCGTTGCCGAGGTTCCACCGGCAGACCCTAATAGGTTAAGGAATTCACGACGCGTTACTAACTTAGGCATTAACTTTTCTCTGAAAGAAGCGATTAACATATTTGATGCTATTTCGAGCGAGCGTTCAAGTATTATCATTCTAATATCGGGATTTTAATGGTCGATATATTGAGTACCTGCGTTGAGAGCGATACAAACAGAAGAATATGAATGACTTAAGTTGGGATGAATTTGAGAGAGTTGATTTGAGAGTAGGAACGATTATTTCTGCTGAAATATTTGAAGAAGCGATTAAGCCAGCAATAAAAATGAAAATTGATTTCGGGGATGAGATTGGTATTAGGAAATCATCTGCCCAGATCACAGATCATTATGAACCAAAGGATTTGATTGGCAAGCAGGTTTCAGCTGTTGTTAATTTTCCTAAAAAACAAATTGGACCTCTCATGTCAGAATGCCTTGTGACAGGCTTTGCACAAAAAGATGGCAGTATAATTCTTGCTGTGCCAGATAAAAGTGCAGCTAATGGCTCTAGGTTAGTCTAAAAAAAGGCCTCTCTATCTCTTTTTATTTTGTAGGATATTTTTTTATAAATGTGTGGAATGTCGATTTATTAAGGTAAAAAAATATAGGTTTGTATTTGCTGTTTTCTCAATCGATAAAGGTATGACCATCAAACTGATCTGAGATCTCACTAGGAACTATGAGGCCAAGATGGTTAATTATTGATGGTAAGATATCTACTATAGCTGGTGCGTTATAAAAGTTTTGGTTTAGATTTAGGCTGTTTGTGGCAATCCAGGTAGTCCGCTCACGATCGCTTTGGCCACCATGGCTTTTGCCAGTGGTCGCGTCTCGACCATGGTCCGTCGTTACTACTACTAACCAATGTTCATTTTTTTGGCGTTCTCTATTTTTTACCGCTTCCCAGATTTCTCCGATATTTTTATCCATGAGGTTTACAGCTTCGCTTAATTCTTGGCCATCGCCAAACATATGTCCTACGTCATCTGTAAACTCTAAGTAAACCCAGGATAAATCTGGCCCTTGTTCGATTAAATAACGAGCAGATTCCTGGCTAACCAAGCGGTCAATGTTTTTTATATATTCCCTTGAGTTATCATGCGGAAAACGCTTTAGATCATGTTCGAAGCCATCGAAGTAATAATCAATTTTGTTGCCGCCGGCTTCTTTTAAGCCATCCCCCAAAAGACGCGTTCTATTGTCTTCCCAAGTTGAAAAAAGTGCAGTATTTAAAGTCGGATCGGCGTTTTTGGTTATTCGGAAAATATCCCAGTATTGGTAGTTGGGGTCATCGATAGAATTATCGTAAACATTATGCTTGTTGGCCCAGGTCCCGGTTAGCAAGCTGTTATATCCTACAGCCGATACTGTAGGGCTTTGAGTTAGAGCGCCTATCTCTCCCCCGACGTAAGATCGGGCATAGCCGCCATTTTTAGCAAGTTCATCGATAAACGGGGTGTGAGTTTTTTCGATAACATCAGCAGGAATACCGTCTACAATTATGAATACGGCCTTTGGGGTTATTTCCACTTGTGTTGTCGATGCAATGCAAGCACTCAGTATAAAAACTGGGGGAATAAAAAAAACGAATCGGGTTATTGTTTTTAGGGTTAATAAAATACTGATGTTGGGCATGTGGTTGCCAGTGTACAGAAGAAGTTAGGGCGGAAAGTCTAACAGGGATCCCGAGTGATCTGATAGACTTTACGGTGATCTATTTAATTTATCGCACTTCCGGCCAAGGGCAGTAATGCAGGCTATACTCTCTGTTGCAATAATTGCGGTGCTAATTACATCTCTTGTATTGGTATGGCGTTGGGAAACGTTAATTCTCGAAGGTCAAATGCCAACCCGTTTTTTTATTTTTTCGCCATCTTGTTTACTTCAGGGTTAGATGTCGGATTAATCATGTTCCCTCTTACCGAATTTCCTATTTATGAGGCGGAACAGGATTATGGTTTTACAAACCCACTTGCCATAGAGTTTGGTTTCTGGGGTTTTCTGATTTGGCTTTTTTATTTTGTGACGACATTTTATTTTTGTGTTGTCGAGCCTCGGCTGAAAATTTTTGAAATTAAAGGGATTAAATTTATAAACAACGGGATTATTATCGCTACTTGTGCGTTTACTGGTTACTTATTTTTAATCTCTTTGCCAGATTATGTTGAGGGAATAAGTCCGATTCTCCGATTCGCGTTGGTTGCACTTGTTTTACTCGGCGCAGTATTTTCTAGCACGGATATTCGTTATGTAAAAATATTAAGCCTGTCATCAACTTGGTTATTCTTTTCTTTAATACTAGGAATGTGGGTTTTTGGTGGATTGGGGGTTAATGGGCTAGCTACTAACCTGTTACAGATAGGAGGCTACTTTAGTAACTTACATGAATTTATCGTACCTATGTCTGATCACCATGCCTTTTACCTTTTTTGGTGGTTTGCTTGGAGCATCATGATTGGTCAATTCGTTGCCCGCTTTGTAGGTGGATTACAAACTTGGCAGTTGTTATTAGCATTGTTAATTATCCCATCCATCCCGATTGCAATATGGTTTTCAGTATTATTTGGGATCTATGAGAAAGGTAAGGATATTACGGGACTGATGAATGGATTGATGGTTTTGGTAGGCTTGGTGTTTGTAGTAAATTCTCTAGACTCACTAACCCGGCTGTACACCGAGAATTTGCAATGGACAGTAGAACGTCTCGGGCGCTGGAATTACGTTGCCTTACATTGGGTTCTGCTTTATAGCCTTATCCTTTTATACCAGTTCACACCATTTCAAATTGAATGGGTCGGCCTTGTAGTGATAGGCCTCTATGTTGTTATAGCGCTATTGATTGCAGTACGCCGGGAAAGATTAATCGAAGTTGTGGCGCACAAGCTGGTAAAGACCAGGGAATAAATGGACGTAATATGGATGGATTCGACTACATCATAGTTGGTGCTGGCTCTGCGGGGTGTGTCCTGGCTAATAGGCTGTCGGATAATTCAGCGAATAGGGTTCTTCTGGTAGAAGCGGGAGGTAGCGACAAACATGTTTTGGTAGGAATGCCCTCGGCGTTGTCTTATCCCATGGCAATGGGCCGGTTTAATTGGGGTTATCACTCAGAACCTGAGGCCGCTCTCGATGGTCGACGAATCTCTTGCCCAAGAGGTAAGGGACTCGGTGGTACTTCCTCTATCAATGGGATGGTTTATGTGCGTGGGAATGCGCATGATTTTGAGGAGTGGAAAGATTTAGGTGCAAATGACTGGGGTTATCGAGATTGCCTACCATATTTCAAACGTTCTGAATCTTGGATAGGGGGAGGAGATCTTTATCGCGGTCAAGATGGTCTTCTTGGCGTTTGTGCCGGTAATGATATGCAGCTGAATCCTTTATATAGAGCCTTTATCGATGCGGGCGTAGAAGCCGGGTACGCAGAAACTAAAGATTATAATGGAGAATTTCAGGAGGGATTTGGGCCAATGCACATGACGGTGCGGGATGGTGTGCGTGAGTCAACGGCAAGAGCCTATCTGGATCCAATAGCACATCGGCCTAACCTAAAAGTAATTAAAAATGCGCTCGTTCACCGCGTTGATATTGAAGGGGTTCGTGCTGTTGGTGTGCATCTTTCGATTAGAGGCGAGATTATCAAATTTAATGCGCGACGCGAGGTAATTCTTTCCGCTGGCGCGATAGCGTCGCCTATGCTGTTGCAGCTGTCTGGTATTGGCAGCAAAGAGAATTTGGATTTGGCCGGCGTGGAGCCTAACCACATTCTTCCAGGGGTCGGAGAAAATTTACAGGATCACCTGGAAGTTTATTTTCAATTTCGTTGTAAAAAACCAGTTAGTCTAAATCCTAAATTAGGATTACTTAGTAAAGCTATAATAGGCGCCAGGTGGCTGTTATTTAAAGATGGTCTTGGTGCTACTAATCATTTTGAATCGTGTGCGTTTATCCGTTCTCGCGCTGGTTTAAAATCACCAGACATTCAGTATCATTTCCTGCCAGCGGCAATGCGCTATGACGGCACACCTTCTATAAGTGGGCACGGTTTTCAGGTACATGTTGGTCCAAATAAACCTAAGAGTCGGGGGCGCGTAAGAATTACTAAGGCTGATGTAGCTGAAGCGCCTAGTATTTTATTCAATTATTATAGCCATGAAGAAGATGTAAGGGCGTGGAGGCAATGTATTCGATTAACGCGTGAAATTATTCGACAACCGGCGATGGATATTTATCGTGGCGAAGAAATTCAGCCTGGGATTGATATTCAAAGTGATGCTGAGATAGATTCTTGGGTTAAAAAGAATGTTGAAAGTGCTTATCATCCGGCTGGAACTTGTAAGATGGGCTCGGCCGAAGACCCATTGGCTGTTGTAGATTCTTCCTGTCTTGTACGTGGCCTGAATAATCTAAGAGTTGTAGACGCTTCGATTTTTCCAACACTGCCAAATGGAAATATCAATGCGCCAGTTATAATGGTTGCTGAGAAAATGGCTGATGTGATTTTGGGAGTAGCTCCATTGCCACCAGCGGCGGTTGATATTGATGTGCCAAAGGATTGGCAAACTAGGCAACGATAAGCGTATGTATTTCTTTTTTTTGGTTTGACGTGCTAATAGAAACGACTAAAGTCGATATAAATGTCAAGAATATAATGTTTAAAGGGTGATCAAGTTGCAAAAATATTTCCTGTTTTTTGGCCTCGGCGTATTTTTAACTAACTGCGATACGTCTTTCAATCTTGCAGATTCAACAACGACTGATTTTTCGATTAGTGTTGAAAAAGTTCTCCATGAGCATATTTCTATTCTCGCATCAGATGAATATGGAGGAAGAGCGCCAGCGACACCAGGAGAAGTAAAAACTATTGAATATCTTAGAGACAACTTCATTGATTTAGGAGTGGGGCCTGGCAATGGCGACTCTTATTTTCAGTCGGTTGCGGTAACCGAAATTATCACGAAAAGTGACGCGGTTATGAATATTGAAGGTGAAGCTTACGAAGCAACATTAACGTACGGTAGGGATATGATGGTCGGGACCCAACAGCAAGTTCCCGAACTTAATGTTTCGGGAGCAAATTTAGTGTTTGTTGGTTACGGTATCGTGGCTCCAGAATATGAATGGAATGATTATGCGGCTCTTGATGTTAGAAATAAAACCGTAGTTATCTTAGTAAATGATCCAGGCTATGCGACACAGAATGAAAATCTTTTTAACGGCAACGCCATGACCTATTATGGTAGGTGGACATATAAATTTGAAGAGGCTGCCAGGCAGGGTGCGGCTGCTGCTTTAATTGTTCATGAAACTGGACCTGCTGGATATGGTTGGGAGGTGGTAAACAGTAGCTGGTCTGGACCCCAAATAGGTTTAGAGGCGGAAAATCTGAACCGAGACAGAACAAAAATCGAAGGCTGGTTAACCAAAGAATCCGCGCTATCTATTTTTAATGGTGCAGGCTTAGATTATGAGGCCTTAAAAACTAACGCATCAGTACGCGGATTCCAAGCCACTCCTATTGGCGATGTTAAATTAAGCGTTAGCATAGAAAACAGCATCAGAAATTCAACTTCGCAAAATGTTATAGCGGCTATTCCTGGGACAACACGCCCTAATGAATCTGTAATCTACACTGCCCACTGGGATCATCTTGGAGTCAATCCAGAACTTAATGGTGACAATATATTTAATGGTGCCGCAGATAATGCTACCGGAACTGCAGGCCTATTAGCTTTGGCCCAACTTCATATGCAAAAAGACCGTCCAGAGAGAACTATAGTCTTTCTCGCGGTAACCGCGGAAGAATCCGGACTGCTGGGATCCAAATGGTATGCGGAACATCCTATTTTTCCGATTGAAACCACGGTCGCGAATATAAATATGGATAATTTAAATACATTCGGGCGAATGCGTGATGTGGTAGTGGTGGGTGCGGGAAGTAGTGAGTTAGAGATATATCTCGAAGACGCGGTATTGGCGCAAGGTCGTTACATTATGCCAGAACCTAATCCAGAGAGGGGTTACTATTATCGCTCTGATCACTTCAATTTTGCTAAAGTAGGTGTTCCGGCGCTATATGCAGAGTCTGGGGAAGATAGTATTGATTATGGTCGGGAATGGGGTGCGGCCCAAGCACAGGAATATACCGATAATCGTTACCATGCGCCTGGTGACGAATACGACCCAAATTGGGATTTAAGTGGCGCCTCTGAAGATATAAATTTGTACTTCGAAATAACTAATGTGCTCGCTAACTCTTTAGATTTTCCTCAATGGTTCGATGGAAATGAGTTTAAAGCTGTGAGAGAGTTTTCTATAGCGGAACGTCAGTAATATTCTGATTCCGCTTTTCTTCTTCTGCTATTGAAAGGGCACCAGCTTGTGGTGAGTCTCCTTTGTTTATCATTCTATGCCAGTCCCTAAATGGCCCCACAGTGTTTTGCCAGAAAGACCTATACTCGTGCTGAGTTTGGGGTCCTATTCCCCAAGGTGTGTATTCGTCTTTTTCGGGAATATATAGTGTGCCAAACATTCGGTCATAGATGCTAGTGACAGCAGCCATATTTGTATCCCAATGCTTTTTTAAATAGCTATGGTGAGTATGGTGCATTGCCGGGCTTTGGATCCACTGGGATAGCCAGTGAGGGTAATGGAACTGCACGTGATAATGCCTGAATGCGCCTGTAAGGCCAAAGATAAAAGAAAAAAATCCAGCACCTAGAATGGTAGCTTGCGTAATACCGCCATTGAACAAATAAGCAAATATCCCAGCTGCGAAAGCAAAGGAGAAAGCTGACCCTCCTGCCCATATCGGGCCAGCGAGGAAATGTTCACGTGACCGTGTCAGTGGAGTGAGCACTTCTGCCGAATGATGAACTTTATGAATTGCCCATAGCACTGGTATTTTATGCATTGCATAGTGAATAATAAAAAAGATGAAGTCATAACAAAGCAGACTCATTAATGCATAAAGCAGCATCCAGAAAAAATTCGATTCCAATTCTGGTGATGAGCCAAATAAAAACTCTAGAAAACTTATTACGGCTTGCTCTGTGATGGGACCAACTGTTGAAAATAGAGCGACCACCCAAAGTGGGCGGAGGCACCGCTCAAATACCCATAGCCAGATGTCGACTCGCGCTGATACGTGTGTATAAATATCCTTGGGTAATAGGAATTCGAATAGAGTAGTTTTTCGCTCACGACCCTTAGAGTTCTTAGACCCATGACCACTGTACATAACGAATAAGATTAGAGAGAGAGACCAAGATCAACAAACGATCCCAATGCAGGTCGATTGGTATATTTGATGAAGTAATATCCCAGATTAATAGAGCAGATTGTTGTACGATATCGGTGAATGGTCCGACAATTTCTTCAGATTGTATTTTAATATCTATGTCGTTAGTCATTTGGTCAGAGCTTCGGGGGGGAATCATTTTCTCAATCGTATTCTACCTAGTTTGAGAATAGATGTTTAGATTTTGCTCAAATTGATGGTCGAAAAAGCAAGATCTGATTAGTCAAATATTCAGGAATAAAATGTCTGATAAAAATAACACAGTATTCTTTTTTTCTTTCGGGTTCATCTTCTTATTTAGTTTCTTTGGAGTATTTTTCAATGAGCAGGCTGCAAGGATATTCAGTTCTCTAGAATTTTTCCTTATCAATTATTTTGGTTGGTTTTATTTCGTGATGGTGGCTTTATTCCTTCTATTCGTTTTATGTTTGGGTTTAAGCCGCTTCGGACATATTAAGCTTGGGCCAGATGATTGCCAACCTGATTATGACTATTTAAGTTGGTTCGCAATGCTGTTTAGTGCAGGTATGGGTATCGGTCTCTTGTTTTTTGGCGTGGCTGAGCCGATAACGCATTTTTCCGCATCCTCTTCCGTGATGGGCAATGCGACTGATCCAGTTAGTCAAGCAATGTTGCTTACGTTCTTTCATTGGGGATTACAGGCGTGGGCAATTTATATCGTAGTCGGACTATCGCTGGCGTACTTTTCTTTCAGGCATGGTTTGCCGCTAACGATTCGGTCCTCGTTATATCCAATCATCGGCGACCATATTCATGGGCCGATCGGACACGCGGTTGATATTTCCGCAGTGATTGGGATCATGTTTGGTATTGCCACTTCCTTAGGGCTTGGGGTAATGCAGATAAACGCTGGTCTGAATTATCTTTTTGATACTCCTGTCTCTATATCGGTACAGATCAGCTTGATTGCAATTATTACTTTTATGGCGATAGTCTCGGTTGTAAAAGGAATAGACTCAGGTATACGTCGTTTGAGTCAGCTGAATCTAATATTATCTCTTTGTTTGCTTCTGTTTATATTTTTTGCAGGGTCATCTCTCACACTTTTAATTTCTTTAACTCAAAATATTAGCGCTTATTTATTTAACGTAGCGCAGCTGAATTTTACTTTATATTTGAATGAGTCAAATGAATGGCTTGGAGATTGGACTTTTTTTTACTGGGCGTGGTGGATTTCTTGGTCGCCTTTTGTCGGCATGTTTATTGCTCGTATCTCTCGTGGTAGAACTATTCGGGAGTTCGTTATAGGTGTTTTGCTTGTCCCGACCGTATTTACATTCGTATGGTTTACATTCTTTGGAAATACCGCCTTAACTTTCGCGATGATGGAAAACGGGGGGAGTATCGTAGGAGCGGTCGAGCAAAATATGCCGACTGCCATCTTCGTGTTTTTAGACATGTTGCCTTGGCCTACTCTAATGTCCGTTGTTGCCGTTCTCTTAGTCATAACTTTTTTTGTCACATCGTCAGATTCTGGCTCTTTAGTTATCGATATTATTGCTTCGGGGGGCAATTTAAATCCCCCAATATGGCAACGTATATTTTGGGCTATGTCCGAAGGTACTGTAGCGACAGTTTTATTGTTAGCTGGTAGTCTTGGTGCCATACAGACAGCTGCGATAAGCAGCGCACTGCCCTTTGCCTTTATTATGTTGTTAATGTGTTATGGTTTAATCAAAGGGCTTAGGCAGGAAACTATATCAAAGAACATAAAAGGACTCCCACCTCAATGAATTTCATGGTTCGCACTTCGATAATGTTTACATTACTTTCTTTTAGTTACTCGGTTGTTGGACAATCCTTGGACGATTTGCGGCCTTCCAGCTCGTGTTTAGCTGAGGTAGGCGGACAGGTATGGATAGAAGATTCTAATTTTATTATGGGCGATGATTTAGGGTACTTGGAAGAATCGCCTGCCCATGAAGTAGAGGTGGCGGGGTTCTGGATTGATACTCACGAAGTGACTAATGCTCAGTTTGGAAAATTTGTTGAAGAGACGGGCTACATAACTGTCGCTGAACGCACACCTAATCCAGCCGACTGGCCAGTAGGCATTTCAGCAGAGTTTCTGAAACCAGGATCAGTGTTATTTACTCCACCAAGTGCAGGGGGCTCTCTAGATAACTGGTGGTCTTGGGTTGTTGGCACTAACTGGCACCATCCTGAAGGCCCTGATAGCAATATTATGGGTAAAGACAATTATCCGGTTATTCATATTGCTTTCGAAGATGCGGAAGCTTATGCGAAATGGGCGGGGAGGTCTTTACCTACCGAAGCGCAATTTGAGCTTGCGGCTCGTAACAAAAAGAGCCAAAGGTTTGCTTGGGATGGTAATGAACTCGCACCAAATGGACATCACAAGGCTAACACTTGGCAAGGAAATTTTCCGACGCAGAATGAGGTAGAGGACGGTCATGAAGGCTTGGCGCCTGTCGGCTGCTATGAAGCAAATGTCTACGGTATTTATGATTTAATCGGTAACGTTTGGGAATGGACGTCGAATTGGTACTATCCTGAGCATAATCCTGCTGATTCTATAAATCCGACAGGACCGGCGTCTGAAGAGAGTTACAGTGCTGCTCATGGCAGGGCTGTTGCTAGAGTCATTAAAGGCGGGTCATATTTATGCGCCGAAAATTATTGCTACCGATTTCGGCCAGCTGCGAGAGAGGCTCAAGATACAGGGCTTGGCACCAGTCATATTGGGTTTAGAACTGTTCTGAACCCTAACTAAAGCGACATGCATGCCAAGTATTATCTTGGTTTGCTAGATAGCTTGACCCCCCGCATCCTTATTGGCAGAATCGAAGGCACTTTACGTACATATTTAGAATAAGAATAAGAGGCTAGCCAAATGGCAATTCGTTTTACCTTGAACGCAGTACTTTTAACCGTGACATTTCTGGCCATGGTTTTGGCGAGTAATTCAGCAATTACGCAGGAAATTGGTGATTATGATCCCGAAAAAGCTTGGGATGGTAATCCTGATCTTAATGGAGTTTGGCAGGCAATCGGAACCGCTCATTGGGATCTTGAAGACCATGAGGCGAGTGCTGGATTGCCCGAGATGGGGGCTATAGGATCGGTTCCTCCGGGGCAAGGTGTAGTTGTCGGTGGAGAGATTCCTTATCAAGATTGGGCATTGGAAAAGAGACAAGAGAATTGGGCTAGCCGACCTACAGGAGACCCCGAAACCAAGTGTTATCTTCCAGGCGTTCCGAGAGCGACATATTTGCCCTATCCTTTTCAAATACTTCAGGGTACTGATAGGATTATGATCGTTTACGGTTTTGCTGAGGCGAATAGAACAATTCATATGAATGTTGAAAACCCAGAATCACCGCCTTTAGATACTTGGATGGGTCGCTCGTACGGCAACTGGGAGGGAAATACCTTAGTAGTCGAGGCACAGGGCTTTACCGGTGAGGCATGGTTTGATCGAGCGGGGAACTTTGCTAGTAGTGCGTTAAGAGTAACTGAGCGATATACGCCTATAAATCCTAATGCAATGGTATATGAAGCCACTATTGAGGACCCCACAGTATTCACTCGGCCTTGGCAGATTCGAATGCCGCTTTACCGGCGTCTCGAATCGAACGCGCGAGTCGTTGAATATAAATGTGTCGAATTCTCTGAAGAGATTTTGTACGGTCATTTGATGAAGAAAGAAGATTAAACCCGATATTTTTAAAATGAAGAGTAGTTAAAGCAATACAACGAATAACAACACCAACCAAGCGGAGGTTCGCACCATGAAGTGTCGCACCACATATATTAAGTTTTTAGCCGGTTCATTAAAAATTAGTAGTAAATTACTAGCCTTTTTAGTTATACCATTTTCCATTAATGCCGCGACCACAAATCATATAACCATCGCATTATCTAATATCAGTGAGGCTGTTGGTTGGTATGAAGAGCACCTGGACTGCGTGCTTATTGCTGGACGAAATGACGCGGTAAATTGTGGCAATACAGAAATTGAATTTTTCTTGGGGCGCACGGTAGGAGGAAGCCAGGGTACGGGCGTTGACCATATTGGTTTTTCCATTCCAGATCTGGATGCAAAAATGGCAGAATTCGAATCTGTAGGAGTACGTGGTTCTGGCGTTAGACTGGTTCGTTTCGAGGACGGGTCTTTGGTTCGAGATATTCCGGGACTTTTTAAGATTGCGTTTATTACTGACCCTTGGGGAACAAAAATTGAATTGGTTCAAGATGAAGATTTGCTAGGTTTTCACCATATTCACTTGAACTCAGTTGACCCCGTCGCAGCCCTAGATTGGTATAACCAAGTATTCGGTGGGGAGCGAGCAAGCTTGAAAGGAATGTTGGATGGAGTGGTCTTTGACGGTATCTGGTTGCTTGCCTCAGAGTATGTTGATGGTCGCCCGGGCATCACCCAAGGGCGTACGATTGATCATATTGGTTTCGAAGTAGCCAATCTGGACGAGGCTGCTCAGCAAATGAGTCGCCTAGCCGTAGAATTTCGGCAAGAGCCCATGGTTCCAGATAACGCTCGGTCTAATGCGAAACAGGCTTTTGTCCTTGGGCCGGATGGTGTGATGATCGCTATCGTTGAACCTGGTTGGGAGGGAATTGACGAAGAAATTGTAACGGCTAGTAGTGGGTCTGCGGAGCTTTATGTAGTGCCTAGAACGCCTTGGGGAGAGCCCGATTTGCAAGGCATCTGGACAGCAGATGCGGCGCATGGTATTCCCTTGCAGCGTGGCGTCGATGTGGCAGGGACAGATGAGTTGACGCCCGAAGAGGCGGCCGCTCGCCGAGAACGCGGAACCCTAAACAGCATTTGGGGTTACGATAGAGAATGGCGTGATACTACTTTGGGCTATGTGACGTCAGCGCCTTCTAGACAGGTAGCCATGGTAATTGATCCTCCCAACGGTCAATTACCTGATACGACGGCGGCATATAAAGAATTGGTTTCTAATGCTCCGCCAAGAATTCCTCCGCAGCGAGCGAGGACGCCGGTAGATTTAGGAACCTATGTGAGATGTATCACGCGGGGACCTGTTGGCATGATGATGCCTAGCATCTATAACAATGGACTACAGATTATGCAAAGCCCGGGTAATATTGCGATTCAAAAAGAAATGATTCACGAAACCCGCGTAATTTCTACTGAACCGCGGGAAGGGTTTGGCGAAGGTCTAAAAACGTGGCTAGGTGATTCGCATGGGCGTTGGGAAGGTGACACACTGGTAGTCGAGGTGAGGAATCTTAATGGCAGAACTTCTTATCTAGGATCCAGTGAAAATATGAAGTTAACTCAGCGATTTACTCGAACGGGGCCTAATACGTTAGAGTATCAATTTACGGTAGAAGACCCGGCAGTATGGACCGAGCCCTGGACAGGTATGTTTAACCTCATAAAAGATGATAATCAAATTGAACTTGTTG
>JAQWTK010000032.1 GCA_029242705.1 Gammaproteobacteria bacterium
ATAATTGTTCCTTATGGCAAGCCTGTACAAAATGCATTAATGAAAGTTTATTGACCTCTCGTGCGGCTAATGCAGTGCTTACCTTTATGCAGCTAATCGATCGTCTTGATTGTGACAGCAATAATATGGAGCTGCCTCAAAAGGCAGAACATATCATTATGCAAAGCGGCCTGATTAACCACCATGAAAAAGAAGGTGGCGAAAAAGCGCGAACCCGAGTCGAAAACCTAGAGGAACTAGTTAATGCCTGCAGCAATTTTGACGATGCAGAGATAATAACTGAAGAGGGGAAAGGCGTTGATCTAACGTCAAAAAGCTTTCTTGCCGCATTTTTAGATCAGGCATCATTGGACGCAGGCGATACGCAAGCAAGCGAACGTGATGATGCGGTGCAATTAATGACTTTACATTCTGCTAAGGGTCTAGAGTTTCAGCTCGTTTTTTTAGCTGGCATGGAAGAGGGCCTGTTTCCACATAAGATGTCAATGGAAAATCTCGCTGGGCTTGAAGAAGAGAGAAGGCTCTGTTACGTCGGTATTACAAGGGCGAGAAATAAACTCTATCTAAGTTATGCCGAATCTAGGAGGCTGCATGGAGACGTCACCTTGTGCCGACCTTCAAGATTTATCAGAGAAATTCCCCAAGAACTTATTGACGAAATTCGCTTAAAAACGACAATAGCTTCTCCCAGATTAAAACGATCTAGAAATAATATTGGTTCCAAAAATATTCGTGGCCATATCGAGGTGCCTGAAACTGAGCTATCTTTAGGACAACGAGTCACTCATGGCAAATTTGGGGAGGGTGTTGTTTTGAACTACGAGGGACAAGGTTCAAGCGCAAGAGTGCAAGTAAATTTTGATGCTGCTGGTAGCAAATGGCTAGTTTTAGCCTACGCCAAACTAGAAGTCCTTGGATGATTATACTTATGAGATTATTAGTAGATGGGTCGATGTTAAGTCCGATTAAATGTATCTTGGTACTAGGCTATTCTGCGCTACTACTCGGGTGCTCTGACACAAATCAATCTGCACAGGTAAACGAAATACAGAAGGCTGATGAGACAATTTATGAATGGAAGATGATAACTTCGTGGCCAAAGAACTTGCCCGCTCTCGGCACATCACCCGAATACTTCGCTCAAATAGTAGAAAAAATGAGTAATGGCCGAATGAAGATAAGGGTTTATGGTGCAAATGAACTGGTCGGGGGGCTAGAGGTATTCGATGCAGTATCTCAAGGTGTCGCTGAAATTGGTCATACTGGCGCCTATTATTGGCAAGGAAAGATTCCTAGCACTCCTTTTTTCTCTTCTATCCCATTTGGAATGACAAGTTATGAGCAAGACGCTTGGTTGAGGTTTGGAGGAGGAAACGAGCTTTGGCGTGAACTATATGCCCCCTTTAATCTTATACCAGTAAGAGGCGGTAATTCTGGTGTTCAAATGTTTGGATGGTTTAATAAAGAAATTAACTCCTTGGCAGATCTTCAAGGGTTGAAAATGCGGATACCTAGCCTTGGCGGTGAAGTTTTCCGCAGAGCAGGGGGCGTGCCTGTTACTATGCAGGTAAGCGAAGTCTTCACTGCATTGCAAACTGGAGCTCTCGATGCGACAGAATTTGTGAGTCCATATAATGACCTCGCAGCTGGCTATCATACTGTTGCTGATTACTACTATTATCCTGGTTGGCATGAACCAGGCTCTACTCTAGAGGCTATCTTTAATAAAGGTAAATTTGAATCACTACCCGTGGATTTACAAGAAATACTTATGGCGGGAACAGAAGTTATGAATCAACTTTTACTAGACGAACTCGCGGCGAAAAACAATGCCGCGTTAAACACACTAATTGAAGATCATAACATTCAAATTAGGCGATTACCGGATGATGTTCTAATTGAACTCCGCAGAATTTCAGATGAAGTAGTCGCGGAAATGGCTCAAACTGACGAGGATACTGCAAGGGTCTACGAATCATGGAGAAATTTCAGAGATGGAGTAATGAATTATAATCGAATCGCGGAAGAGGCCTTTATAGAGGCCCGCAAGCTTCCAGTCCAATAACCTATTTTTTAAATCAATTCAAATATATTAAAGCCTAGCTTTAAATAATACCCTTAAGAGTTTACGAGTGTAGTAGAGAAGGAAGCCATGTTACAAGGGCGGGCTGCAATGCTAGCAACAAAAGTAAAAGTATCTGAATAATAATGAAAGGGATAACCCCTCGATAAATATCACCAGTCTGTACCGAGTCTGGCGCCACACTTCTCAAGTAAAAGAGAGAAAATCCAAACGGAGGTGTAAGGAAAGAAGTTTGTAAATTAATTGCAATCATGACGCCCAACCAGATCGGATCTAACCCCATGGTTAGAAGCACCGGTCCCACCAAGGGAACTACCATAAACGTAATTTCGATAAAGTCTAAAATAAAGCCAAGTAAAAATATAAATAGCATAACAACCAAGGTCGCAGAAAAAATTCCTCCAGGCAAATCCATCAATAATGATTCTATTAGCTCTTCTCCTCCAAACCCTCTGAAGATGGAAGAAAATATGGTTGCACCCACCAAAATTAAGTAAACCATCGAAGTAATTCGCAAAGTATCCAAGGAAACTTCATGTAATATGGGCGAGCTTAATTTACCTAGAACAAAAGCGAGGACTATAGCGCCAATTGCACCAACACTCGCTGCCTCAGTTGGAGTGGCGATCCCCAAAAGAATTGAACCTAATACAGCGACTATGAGTAGAACCGGCGGGAAAAGCCCCTTAAAAAGAGCCGCTAACAATTCTTTTTTATTTAATGCAAACTCCGGCTCTTTAATTGAAGGAACATCCTCTGGATGAGTAATAGCGACTGAAAATACATAAACGATATAAGCTGTAACTAAAAATATTCCCGGAATAATCGCTCCGGCAAAAAGATCACCAATAGAAACAAATTCAGGAGAAAACACGCCAAGATTTAATTGGGATTGTTGATAGGCATTAGAAATTACTTCCCCTAATAAAACCAAGCATATCGATGGGGGAATAATCTGCCCTAGAGTTCCAGTAGCACATAAGGTCCCGCACGCCAATGATGGTCGATAGCCGGCTTTTAGCATCGTTGGTAACGACAAAATTCCCATTGTCACTACAGTAGCACCAATAATGCCTGTACTCGCTGCCAATAACATTCCTACTAATATTACCGCAATTCCTAGCCCCCCTGGAAGCTGGCCAAAAACCAATTCCATATTTTTTAAAAGACTGTCCGCTATGCGAGATTTTTCCAACATCGAGCCCATAAAAACAAACAAAGGTACCGCAAAAAGATTTTGATTAACTAAAATTCCAAATATACGACTAGGGATTAGTGAAATATAGGCAGTATCGAATACACCAAACAATTCTCCAAACAATGCAAATAATAGCGAAACGCCAGCAAGTGTGAGAGCTACAGGATATCCCGCCATTAGGAATAAGCAGACCACTGCAAATAACAAAAACGGCAGAAATTCAACCATAGTTAGCCTTGACGAAACTTATTGTATGATTTGAAAAACTCTGCAATACCCTGAAAGATAAGTAATAAAGGTATAGCTAAAATAGTCGTCTTCAAAAGATAAACAAAAGGTAAGCCGCTCGATTCCGCGGAACCTTCACGAATAAGCCAGGATACAGATACGTAATCCCAGCTAGCCCAAAAAATAAAACCAGTAGTCAGTCCTAAGAATACCAGGTTTCCGAATATATCTATTAGAGCCTTCGCTCTGTTACTTAATTGGCCATAGAAGACATCTACACGAACATGGCCACCCTCCTTTAAAGTGTAGGCGACCCCACAAACAAAGATTAACGCGTTGATATACATGATAGATTCTTGTAAAGCAATTGAACCAATTTGGAATACGTAACGCAGTACGACAATTAGAAACATAACGAGGACCATTAAGAACGCAAACCAAGATCCAATCCTCCCTAGTGGGTCTACAACCCCCTCTATGCATTTGACGATTAAACCTATCGCTTTTTTACTCATTTTTTTATCTTCTTATAGTCCTATTAAGTTTGAGATCTCAAAGCCCTATTTATCCCATATACCAAGTTCTCATCAATTGATAACTTAATATTACTAGTGCCGCACCAAGTGATAAAACCGCTACTCCCAACAACCTAAAACCCAATCGGCGCATCGTATTAGAAAAGCGCGAGCGCCATGGCTCAGTCTTATCTAATTTTTCTGGAACATCAATAAAAAGCTCCTGTAAACAATATAACTCCAACGACCACCCAAAAACTAACAGGCTTGGTATTGACCATGTTTCACTTTCTATAGACGAGCTACCTAAGTAACTAACCAAGAGCAGAAAAAGACTCGCAACTCCAATGATGATTATGAGAAATCGTGCTTTTCTCAAAATACTGGCAATTCTTTCTAGGCGCTTTATCATAAGATCTATCCGTTTTACTTCGTTTTTTATCCACTAGAAAGCATAGCTTAACCTGTACTTAGCCCACAAAACCACTAGGACATAAAAGTGCAAAATGCCGATAAAATGGAACTCCCATTCCTAGCGGGACTAAACGATGCAGATGAACCTGTATTCGAAAGCCTTGAAGTGGAGTTTATGACTAATAGTTCAGATCATGTGAGGTTGATAAAATCCCCGCTACTAACTAGGAACCTCGCTGCTGGAGATATTCTACGCATAATAAATCCCGATACAGCCGAGTACGAATTAGTTAAAAGAAGCGGCAATCTTTGTATCCGCGTCTTCGGCAAAGAATATTTAAACGAAATCGAGGAAGCACTGTCTTCGAAATTAGAAAAACTTGGTGGTAGCTTAGACCTTCATACATCTCACGCTTTAGTATATGCTATTCACGTATCAATAGGGTTTCAGACTATCGAAAACATTATCGACGAAGCCTGTAAGGATTATCCAGAGGTGGTTTGGTATTATGGTAATGTCTATGACCCTGAAGACGGGAAAACACCACTAGAATGGTGGTTGGAATTCGATTCTCAGAATTGAATTTTTTAGTTTAATAAAAATTGAGAAAAACCGTTATGTTGACAGTTATTTCCCCAGCCAAATCTTTAGACTTTAGCTCCGAAGTAAAAACTAAAAAGCATTCGAGCCCACAATTCATTACTGAAGCGTCGGCTTTGGTAAAAAATCTTCGTCAACTGTCTCCTGACCAGCTGTCTTCTTTAATGAGCATCAGCGATAAGCTCGCGCAAGAAAATTTTCAGCGCTTTAATGAATGGAAAGCACCTTTTAGTTTAGAAAATTCTCGTCAAGCGATCTTTGCCTTTAAAGGCGATGTATATCTTGGGCTTAAAGCAGAACAATTTAGTACAGCTGATTTAAATTTTGCGCAAAAGCATCTGCGTATTTTGTCAGGATTATACGGGGTCTTAAAGCCGTTAGATTTAATGCAAGCCTATCGCCTAGAAATGGGTAGACAACTTAGCATCAAGAAATCAAAAAATCTTTACGAATTTTGGGGGTCAAAAATCACCTTAAGTCTAAAGGCCGATCTAAAAGAACTGCCTAAAAAAAGCCAATATCTTATCAATTTAGCAAGTAACGAATATTTCTCGTCAATTCATTCAGAAAAGGTAGAGGCTAAAATAATTACGCCTCAATTTAAAGATTGGTCAAATGGCAAATATCGTATCGTTAGCTTTTTTGCAAAGAAAGCGAGAGGAGAAATGGCAGCTTACATTATTAAGAATAAGATTAGCTCTCCCAAGGAACTAATCGAATTCGATATTAATGGCTATCGCTTTTGTAATGAGGAATCTACAGATAAAACACTTGTCTTTAAGCGAAAGAATACATAATTATTTGTGCCTGAAGAACTGCCATATAGCGAAGCCTGCGAAAATAACAAGGAGCCTATTCTAGAAATCCTTCAAAAACACATTGATAAGCAAAAAACCCTTTTAGAAATCGGTGGAGGATCTGGCCAGCACGGAGAGTTTTTCGCTCAGCATTTCCCTAACCTTTTGTGGCAAAGCTCTGACACTCCAAAAACTGTAGATATACTAAACCTTCGAGTACAGGCATCTGGGTTATCTAATCTCCCGGAAGCAATACCCATTGATGTGGATGACGCAAATTGGAATGTGGATACGTATGATCTAATATTTACTGCAAATAGCTTGCATATAATGTCTGAAAATTCTGTTAAGAATTTTTTTCGTGGGGTCCAGAGAACACTTAATGCGCATGGATTACTGCTTGTTTATGGGCCATTTAAATACGGCGGGAAATTTACAACAAAAAGTAACGAACAGTTTAATAGTTGGCTAAAATTTCGTGATCCGAAAAGTGGCCTAAGAGATTTTGAATCTATAAATTTTTTAGCTAATCAATCCGGTCTTGAATTTTTAGCTGACAACTCTATGCCAGCAAACAACCAGATGTTAGTTTTTTATAAAACTAATTAGCCGGCTCAACTAAAAGCATATGAACATTTTCAACTCCAGGGCTTGTCCACTCAGGGTATTTAGCGACAAACGCTTGATGAACAGATTGACGAATCGATGGATCGTCAACATATGTAACCTGTTGATCGAAAAGTCTATCATCGATTTTTAAACGGACTCTAGGATCTCTAACAATGTTTCTGTTCCAGCTTCGAGTATTTGGAAATGATCCCCCGCCATAGTAAGCCGACATCAAGTAAAAATGGTCATTATAAACTGCGCTATAGGTAGTCACAGAGTGCGGAATAAAATATTGCGTGTTGGTTTGCACATAAATTTCTTTTACTTCGTTCGTAAAGGACCAATCACTAACAGGATAGGTAACCAATTCACCTTTTAACCAAAGCCCTGGACGTTGGTCCTGAGGAGAAACGCCAACCAAGCGTAATAACCCGAATACTAGAAATACAGAAATTATTCCTAGATAACCTAATGCTTTTTTCATAATTGATTCCTATTGTGTGCCCGTTAAAAAATCAAGAGCTCTGCGTTTTTTTAAATGGCAATAAGGATTCTGCCTCTTCTCGGTATCGAAGAATATGGCCGCGCTCCTCTCCTACGAACTCATCAATAGCATCAGAAAATTTCTTGTTTGCAATCCAATGGTTAGAGTAAGTAAAAATAGGTTCGAACCCTCTCTGAATTTTATGCTCACCTTGTGCTCCGGAATCGAAAGATTTCAAGTTATGTTCTATGGCATATTCTTGCCCCTGATAATAGCAAGTCTCGAAGTGGAGAAATTGTTGCTCATATCGACTTCCCCAATATCGGCCAAATAACTTTTCTTTGCTCTTGAAGAATAGCGCTGCAGCTATATCTTTTTCATCACAGATAGCATTAATTAGTAGAATTTGGTCTGGCATACATTCTGCAATTTTTAAAAAAAAGTCTATTTCTAAATATCCTTGCATACCACGCGCTGAATAAGTCGTTTGGTAAAAAAGAAAAAAATTCGCCCATTGTTCTTCGCTAATTCCTCTACCTTCTGTTCTACGAAAAACTATGCCTTCGCTCTTAATTTCTGCCCGCTCTTTCTTTATGGCTTTTCTTTTTCTAGAATTTAGCGTTTCTAAAAAACATTCGAAGCTTGCATAGCCTTTATTGTACCAATGGAATTGTGTGGCTATTCTAGCGCTAATATTAAGTGCTTTTAAGCACTGGTATTCCTCTTTAGAAGGAAAGAGTATGTGCCAAGAAGACGCCGCTAAAACTTCTGCTTTGGCCTTAACGTTTTTAAAAATTAGTGCCATCACTTCTAGATTAGAGATCCCACTCTTTATAAAGACCCTAGGGCCAACTGACGGAGTAAAAGGAATCGATGTAACAAGTTTAGGGTAGTAATTAAGGCCATATCTGGCGTAAGCATCTGCCCAGGACCAATCAAAAACATATTCACCCCATGAATTATTCTTTAAATATAGAGGCATTATTGCGACAGTTTCTTTTTCAAATTTCGCCTCCGCTTTCTGTTTTGTTACCCAAACATGCATTGGCTTCCAGCCAGTTTTTTCAATGGTACATCCTGTGAATTCTAGCGAGTGGAGAAACTCATAACGGATAAAGGGGTTTTCTGTTCCCGAAAGGGCATTCCATTCTTCTCTACCAATGTCTTCAATAGAGTCGACAAAAATTACTGATAACTCTTCCATCTTAATACTATTGGCTTGGGGCAGTTAAATTAAGTAGCATGGGCATAAGAATCAATGTTACAGGTGTCATGTGAATTCACCTAATCTCATTAGACGCATTACGGACAATCAACAAAAGCTTAGAAAATCTGAAGCCAAAGTTGCAGCTTATGTACTGGCAAATGCAAACGATGTCATCAAGATGCGGATAGTTGACCTAGCTTCGAAGTCAGAAGTTAGTGAACCAACTGTAATTCGTTTCTGTAGGGCTCTAGGATATGACGGGTTCCAATCCTTTAAATTACAGCTTGCACAGCAATTGGGGCTTGGTTCGGTGTACACCCAGTTTGCCGTCGATGATAGTGATACTGTTACCGATTTGCGTAATAAAGTATTTGATACAACTATCGGCTCACTATTAAATGTCAGAGATGACATAACCCCCGAAATTTTGGAAAAAGCAATAAATACTATTAGTAATGCTAGAAGGGTAGAGTTTTACGGTTTTGGCGCGTCAGGCTCAGTTGCAGCCGATGCGCAACATAAGTTTTTCCGCTTACAGCTCTCCACTGCCGCATATACTGATCCCCACATACAGCACATGTCGGCCATTTCTCTTGGCAAAGAAGATGTAGTCGTTGCTATTTCTCAGTCGGGTGAAACCCAAGCCCTTTTGCAAAGCGTAAACCTTGCGAGAGAGGCGGGAGCTAACGTAATTGGGCTTGCACCACAAAATACTTCTCTTTCTAAACTGTGTAATCTTGCAATTTATGTGAATGCAGAGGAAGACCTTGAATGGTTTACTCCAGTCTCCTCTAGGATCGCTCATTTATTGGTTATTGACGTCATCGCCACGGGAGTAGCCCGTCATCGCAAACCTCTGTTGAAGGAGCATTTAAAACGCTTAGAGAAAAGTCAGAGAGCACTGCGAACTCCTCCGCCAGATTGACCTCTATTTCACCAATTTTCGCCTATCACGTCAGTAAATATGCATGATTAGATAAATTTAGGGTTGTTACTTCCCTCAATATTCTGGTATTAATTGATGAATAGATATCTTATGTTCGGGAACCTGATAGGGAAGCCAGTTTTCCTCCGCTAAAAGTTATAGAAATCTAGTTCTGGTTATGTGGACGTATATTCAGATTCTAGCAGGTAACCACTGCTCCTAGCGGCCAGCATCGTTGTAGATTATTATTTACAGCAAACAGGCAGCACTAACGCCTACGCAAGAAATGAATGTTGGCTTAAATTAGTTAAAGCAAAGTGTGTTTGTTTCGAAACTAAAGACTGGGTAAGACATGACAATGATTAAAATGCTTTTTTTATTACTTTGGGTGCCAGTTTTGTTGATTAGTTGTGGTCCGCAAGAAGGAAGCCTGTCTAGGGCTGATGAGTTTTTAGCTGATCCCGCCGCTGTGGAGCGCGGCCGGCTGATTTTCGTCGGAACTTGTGCGGGATACTGCCACCGACTAACGCCTGAAGTAATTGACGCCGTATACCTTTTTGACTGTGAATGGAAACATGGCGGGTCAGATCAACAGATCTTTAACACAGTAACAACCGGTGTACCAAATACAAGAATGACAGCCTTCGGAACCAATTTCCCAGAAGGTGAAGATGACTTGTGGAAAGTAATCGCATACTTAAAATCGAATAGGCCACAGTGTTCGTAGATTAATTAAATAACTTATTCTGGCGCATGTAGGCAAAGAAATAACGAACCTATTCTGCCTTAGATTCAAAACCGATATTTTAACTCTGGAGATTAACGAGAAAATGAAAGCAATGAAGAGGTCTATTAAAGGCATAAGCTTATCCGTAATGCTGGCGACATTATTTGTTTTTGGTTGCTCGCCCTCTGAGCAAGAATCAACACCTGAGATTGCCGATAGCGCTAGCTCGGGCGGCGTACTAGACCCTAACGATGTTGCCGAAGCCCTTGTGGTTTCGACAACCCATTGGATAAATGAAAGCCCGATCGGAGACGATCAGGGCCCCGTAACAACAGAGATGCTTACAGCAAAACAAAGTGAGTCTTCCTCAGGAAATTGGCTCCAATATGGCGGAGATTACAGCAACAATAGACACAGCCCGATAGAGCAGCTATCAGCTGAAAATATTGATCAATTAAAATTTGAGTGGGGCTTTCCTTCGGGAACGTTGGGCCAATTCGCCGTCTCTCCTCTAGTTTACGATGGGATAATGTATCTCACTACGTCATATAACCGACTGATAGCTCTCGATGCTAGAACTGGAGAAATGTATTGGCGATACGATCATCAGCAACCCGCAGACCTTAGGCTATGCTGCGGACCTGCAAATCGTGGCGCATCTATTCATGGCGACAAAATTTTTATGGCAACGTTAGATTCGAGAATATTAGCTTTCGATAGATTCAGTGGCGCCCAATTATGGGACTCTGAAATTATTGAATATTATCGAGGTTTCAGTGCTACTTCTGCGCCGCTTATAGTTAAGGACCTAGCAATTATCGGGGTCGGTGGCGGTGAGTTTGGCGTTCGCGGCTTCTTCGATGCCTATAACATAAACACTGGTGAGCGAGTTTGGAGGCATTACACCGTCCCTGCGGAAGGAGAGCCTGGCTACGAAACATGGTCTGGGAACTCTTATGAAACCGGAGGGGCTCCTGCTTGGACGATTGGGACCTATGACCCGGAACTAGATCTAGTGTACTGGACCACAGGTAACCCCGCACCAGATTGGAATGGAGACGCTCGCTTAGGAGACAACCTTTTTTCAGACAGTGTCCTTGCAATTGATCCCAACACGGGTGAAAGAGTTTGGTATTACCAATTTACCCCACATGACGTGTGGGACTACGACGGTAATTCGCATTTATTCCAGGCAGATGTCGTAGATAACGGAGAAACGATTAAGGCGCTAGTTCAAGCAAACCGAAATGGTTTCTTTTACGCAATAGACCGCTCTAATGGCGAGTTCATTCGGGCAACTAGTTACATGGAGCAACTAAACTGGGCTGACTCTATGGAACCAAATGGCAGGCCTGTAATTAATCCCGCGGCAATGCCAAGTGAAGAGCCCACAATGCGAGTATGCCCTGGGGCACTAGGGGGAATGAACGGATCCGTAGCAGGGTCTTTAAACCCACAACTTGGTTTGGCTTTTATACCAGTAATTGAAAGCTGTCAGTTAATGCAAAAAGGGATCAGTATGTTTGTTGAGGGCAACCTGTTTACTGGAGGCCTACCTATTGCTGTCGACGCAGCGCCGGATGAAGAAGGAGAGTTGCCTGCCTATGGCCATATATCGGCTGTCGACTATAACACTGGCGACATAGCCTGGAGATACTATGACCCGCAACCAATGATGGCAGGAACCCTTAGTACTGCCGGTGGGCTGGTTTTTACGGGCAGTCAAACCGGCCATGCCCTTGGTTTAAATGCTGAGACAGGCGACGTAGTCTGGCGAAAACGACTCGGCGGCGGTGTTCGTAGCCAGCCTATAGCCTATGAGCTGGATGGCGATGCATATGTCGCTATTGCCTCTGGTAATTTCCAAGGAATTGCCGCCTTCGCGGGAGGAGACATTTCCATCCCTGAGGGTGGTCAGTTATATGTTTTCAAAATAGATAACTAGAAAGTATGCTCTAAAAACAGAGGCAGTAACCCACTGCCTCTGTTTTTAGAGTTACAAACTGTTTTACGGCAGTACTTAATACTTTGAAAGCTAGCCCGCTACTCTTTTAAACATTCCGCCTGTCATCGCAAGAACTCGTTGACGCGACATAAATTTAGTTAGCATATGTAAAAATCGGTTTCTACCACCGCACAAAATGTATTGTTTGTTTTTCTCAAAAGCTTCTAAACATTCAATGGCAACTTCTAGAGAGGTTTGCATACCTGTGCCAGCTGCAGAGCCTTCTCTCTCTTGGTATCTTTTGGTAAGCAATTCCGACTTTTCCGTAGCAATACTTGCAAATTCTGACTCCGTACCTCCTGGCAAAAGAGCCATGACCTTTATTCCTTTATCTTGATACTCGTAACGAATTGCCTCTGAAAACATTAAAACGTATGCTTTTGACGATGAATAGACACTTGCGTATGGAATTGGCGATAGAGATGCCATCGATCCAACATTAATGATGCCTCCCTCTCCTTTTACTACCATATCCGGAATGTATAGGTGACAGAGATCGGTAAGGGTAGTAACATTAAGTTGCAACATTTTGAAATAATCATCCCTCTCATGGCTTGTCAGTTCTCCCCAACGCCCATAACCAGCATTATTGATAAGAATATCAATGTTTAGTCCTGCGGATTTAATTTGATCGTATAGCTTTACCCCCGATTCAGGCAGAGATAAATCTTCAATAAAAATGTAAGCCTTCCCTCCAGCATCTTTAATTTTTTGAGCCAGAGCCTCTAGTCTGTCTCTCCTTCTTGCAGTAATTATTACTTCTGACCCTCTTTTAGCCAATTCCTCAGACAACGCATATCCTATGCCTGTAGAGGCTCCAGTAACTAAAACTTTTTTCCCTTCGTATATCGACAAATTTTTCTCCTTTAAACTGCCGGAAAGTGCTCCGTAGTTACGATATTTTCAACAACAGTGAATAATACTAATTTCTTTTAGGTCTTTCTTTTAGTTCTCTCCCACAATTTTTACATACGTGATTATGACCTTCTGCACATGATTGGCAATACGTGCACTCAAAAGAACAAATATATGCCAAAGAATCGTTTAATAACTTGACAGCACAAACCAAACATTCTTCTTTCATTTCAAGCATGTTCTACCTTTCTAATTCACTGTTGTGAACTATTCCACTGTGACTGATTTAGCGAGATTTCTCGGATGATCTACATCAGTGCCCTTCATTATCGCCACGTGGTAAGACAGCAGCTGCAAGGGAACCGTAAAGATAATGGGGCCCAAGATCTCCGGACAATTTGGTACGTTTATGACTTTGCAGCGCTTGTCACTTTGAAACCTAATGCTTTCATCTGCAAAAACATAAAGCTTTCCACCTCTAGCACTTACTTCAGATAAGTTTGCTCGAAGTTTACTAAGTAGGTCGTTGTTTGGAGCAACCGCTATTACGGGCATTTTACTATCTACTAAAGCTAAGGGACCGTGTTTCAATTCACCTGCAGGATAAGCCTCCGCGTGGATATAAGAAATTTCCTTTAACTTTAACGCGCCCTCTTTTGCTACTGGGTATTGAATACCCCTGCCTAAAAACAGACTGTGGTTCTTCCCCGCAAACTGTTTTGAAACTTTCTTAATTTCTTTGCCTAATTTCAACGTCTGGTCAATTAACTGTGGCAGTCGAGTTATTTCTTTAACTAATTTTGATTCTTGCGCTGGCTTAAGATCATTTCTTCTAGCAAGCACTATAGAAAGAATTAATAATAAAGCTAATTGAGTTGTAAATGCCTTTGTCGAAGCGACTCCAATTTCCTGGCCTGCCATTGTAAGAATACAAAAATCTGACTCTCGGACAAGAGAGCTAGTTGCCACATTACAAATAGCAAGGCTTGCTACATAGTTTTGTTTTTTAGCGTAACGCAACGCAGCCAAGGTATCGGCGGTTTCGCCAGATTGAGATATAGTTACGAGCAAGGTTCCCGGCTGAACGATGATATCTCTGTATCTGTAATCGCTGGCTATATCCACCTGACAAGTTATTTTAGCAATTGTTTCTAACCAGTATTTAGCAATTAGCCCAGCATGATAACTAGTACCACATGCAACTATTTGTACACTTTTAACCTGATCAAAAATTTTGTTTGCATGTACACCGAATGCCTCCTCTAAAACCCTATTTTTGCTAATCCGCCCATCAAGAGTATCTTTTATTGTAGATGCCTGTTCGTAAATCTCCTTAAGCATGAAATGTTTATATCCATCCTTTCCAGCTTCGTTCATAGTCGCTTTTAAGGTCGTAACATGTCGCAAAACTTTCTTAGATCCATGCCAAATTTCAATATCATTTAGGGTAATTCTAGCTATATCTCCTTCGTCCAGGTAAATAAACTGATCAGTAACGTGGCCCAATGCAAGCGGATCTGAAGCAATAAAATTTTCCCCAATGCCAATGCCGATGACCAAGGGCGAACCACTTCGCGCAACAATAATTTCATCTGGCTGTGATTTATCAATCACGCAAATACCATAGGCACCGTTTAACCTTTTTACAGCACGTGTTACGGCGTTAAGTAACGAGATCTTTCCTTCTTTCCTTTCCTTGTGTATTAGGTGGGCAATAGTCTCGCTATCTGTTTCCGTTTTTATTTTATAGCCATCTTTAATTAAGTTTTCCTGAAGGTATTCATAGTTCTCAATAATTCCATTGTGCACGATTGCAACTTCGCTCGAGGAGCAGTGTGGATGAGCATTTTTTATAGTAGGCTTGCCATGGGTAGCCCAACGAGTGTGTGCTATGCCCAAATTACCTCGGATCTTTGATTTAGCAGCAGATTCAACAAGTTTTTTAACCTTGCCTACGGTCCTAAGGTGGTTAAGTTTTCCACCATTAGCGGCAAGGAGGGCAATTCCTGCCGAATCATAGCCTCGATACTCTAGTCTCCTCAGCCCCTCTAGTAGAATCTTTGATACGTTTCTTTCAGCTATTGCCCCAACTATTCCGCACATATTGATTATTCGCCGGTTTTCTTGACGGGCCGCTTCCACCCACTGACATTCCTTTGCTTGGCACGGCCGACAGCTAAATTCTCCTCTGGGACATCTACATTAACAGTAGAACCAGCCGCGACAAATGCATTATCTGAGAGCTTTATCGGTGCAACAAGAACACTATTCGACCCAATGAAAACATTATCGCCCAGAATCGTTTTATGTTTGTCCGCACCATCGTAGTTACAAAATATTGTACCTGCTCCAATATTACAATTATCACCAATTTCTGCATCACCGATATAAGCCAAATGATTTGCTTTGGTGCCTTCGCCTAAAGTCGATTTTTTTATTTCTACAAAATTTCCAACTTTAGCTTTATTTTTTATTATAGTGCCAGGTCTTACTCTTGCGTAAGGCCCAATATTTGTTTCTCTTCCTATTTTTGAGTCTTCGATGATAGAACCGGCTAATATATTTGAGCCTTCAGCTATAGTGCTATTTTTTATAATAACATTAGGAGCAATTGTCACATTATCACCAAGATTAACAGCACCTTCGAAAATGACATTCACATCGATTATCACATCTTTTCCACAGTTTAGCGTGCCTCTAACATCAACCCTGCCCGGATCACTCATGGTGACACCCTGTTCAAGTAGTTTGTTATTATTTTTCATCTGATAATGCCGCTCCATTAGTGCTAGCTGTGCTTTATCATTAACACCTTGCACTTCTAGTGTATCTGCGGTGGTTACTGTATTAACTTCATAGCCATCGGCAACTGCTAGCCCGACTACGTCGGTCAGATAATATTCCGATTGTTTATTCGTGTTTTTTACTCGGTCTAGCCAAGATTTTAACCGCACTGCTGGTATGGCCATGATGCCACTATTTACTTCAGTAATCTCCCTTTGTGCTTTATCTGCATCTCTTTCTTCAATAATGCCTGTGACCTGGCCAGACTCATTTCTTAGTATCCGGCCTAAGCCCTTGTTATTATTCGTAGTTAAGGTTATTAGCGAGATATTTTTGTCGTTGGCTCCGCTTAACAACTTTCTTAGTGTATCTGGCTGTATTAAGGGAACGTCGCCATAAAGTATAAGAACTTGATTGTCCTTTACGTCAGCGTCAATCGCTGAAGACGCCTGTTGCACGGCATGCGCAGTCCCCAACTGCTCTTCTTGCAAAGCCCAGAATATTTCTTGTCCAGACTGGGTTTTTTCAAAAAAGCTATAAATTTCATCAGAACCGTAGCCTATAACAACATGAACCTTGCTCGGACCAAGAGCTAAAACGCTATCTAAAACGTGCTCCACCATTGGTTTGCCGGCAATCGTATGCAGCACTTTTGGTTTATTTGAAGACATTCTGGTGCCTTTACCTGCTGCCAGAATAATAACTTCCATAACCTTTCCTTAGCCACTGTTAGGATAATGTTGGAAAAGAGTACCAAAAAAAAAGGTAGCAAGTGCTACCTTTTTCTATCTAACAATTATTAATTTTTATTTCTTTATCTGCCTTAGCGCACGCAGCTGAGCCGCTGCTTCGGCTAGCTCTTTCGCCGCCACACTATAATCAAACTCAGCGCCTTGGTTTGCGATAGCTTTCTCTGCATGCTCCATTGCCTTCGCTGCCGCTGCCTCGTCTAAGTCATCCGCTCTAGCCGCTGTATCAGCAAGCAAAGTAACAACGTCACGCTGTACTTCCAGAAAACCACCAGAGACATAAAAAACCTCTTCTTTTCCATCATCCAAGATTAAACGAACAGGGCCAGGAATTAAGGCTGTAAGAAGTGGCGCATGGCCAAAACTTACGCCGAGATCGCCCTGAGATCCGGCAGCAACCACCATTTGCACCGCTCCAGAGAATATACTTTTCTCAGCGGAAACTATGTCACAGTGCATTGTAGTGGCCATTTTTCGATCCCTCCGATCTTAAATGCTCATTCGTTATAAAAAGCAATTAAACATTCTATTGAGCTTTAAGTTTATTTGCCCCACAGGAGCTGTTTTCTTACTGAAGCGTTTTCGCTTTTTCTATGGCCTCTTCTATCGTGCCAACCATTGTGAACGCCTGCTCTGGCAGCTCATCGTAATCCCCATCAAGAATGCCCTTAAAACCGGCAATAGTATCTTTAAGCGATACGTATTTTCCTGGAGCATTCGTAAATACTTCTGCTACTGTAAATGGTTGTGACAAGAACTGAGAAATCCGTCGAGCCCTATAGACTGTCTGCTTGTCTTCATCAGACAGTTCATCCATACCTAGAATCGCAATGATATCTTTAAGCTCTTTATAGCGCTGTAATACTGTCTGGACGCCATTAGCAACATCATAGTGCTCCTGCCCAACAACCAGCGGGTCCAGTTGTCGAGAACTAGAATCTAATGGATCTACCGCCGGATAAATTCCCAGCGACGCAATCTCGCGAGAAAGCACGACTTTTGCATCCAAGTGCGCAAATGTAGTTGCCGGAGAAGGGTCGGTTAAATCATCCGCTGGAACATATACCGCCTGGATAGAGGTAATTGAACCAGCCTTAGTAGAAGTAATCCTTTCTTGCAGGGCTCCCATTTCTTCCGCCAACGTAGGCTGGTACCCAACCGCCGATGGCATACGCCCTAGTAGAGCCGACACCTCTGTACCTGCCAGTGTGTAACGATAAATATTGTCAATAAACAATAAGACGTCTCGGCCTTCGTCTCTAAATTTCTCTGCTATGGTAAGGCCAGTTAACGCAACTCTTAATCTATTTCCAGGAGGCTCATTCATTTGCCCATATACCATGGAGACCTTAGATTCGCCTTCTAAATCGATAACTTTTGATTCCTGCATTTCATGATAAAAGTCGTTACCTTCTCGTGTGCGCTCACCAACACCAGCGAAGACAGAAAGGCCACTATGCTCAGTCGCAATATTATTAATCAACTCCATCATGTTAACCGTCTTTCCAACACCGGCGCCGCCAAATAAACCAACCTTACCGCCCTTGGCAAACGGGCAAACCAAATCAATCACTTTGATTCCGGTTTCCAACAGCTCATTGGTCGTAGCTAGCTCTTCGTAAGTGGGCGCTTTTCGATGGATCGGCATGCGTTCTTTCTCGCCTACCGGGCCTCGCTCATCTATAGGCCTGCCAAGCACGTCCATGATTCTTCCAAGTGTTTCTGTGCCAACTGGCACCGATACTGGCGCACCGGTATCTTCTACTGCCAAGCCTCTGCTCAAACCTTCAGTGCTTCCTAGCGCAATGGTGCGAACTACCCCATCTCCAAGTTGCTGCTGTACTTCTAAGGTAATCTCAGTGCCGTCGACAGTAAGCGCATCATAAACCTGAGGCACACTATCGCGCTCAAATTCCACATCAATAACCGCCCCAATAATTTCTACGATTCGACCGCTGCTCATGTTCGGTTCCTCAATCTCTTCAAATAAAATATATAAAAAACAATGTTTACTAGCTCTTAAACGGCTGCTGCACCACCCGCTATTTCAGATAACTCTTGTGTTATTGCTGCTTGTCGCGCTTTGTTATAAACAAGACCCAGCTGCTCAATTAACTCTCCTGCATTATCAGAAGCACTTTTCATAGCAATCATTCTTGCCGCTTGTTCGCAAGCGTTGTTTTCAACGACCGCCTGATATACTTGAGACTCGACAAAGCGAAGCAATAAACTATCTAATAACTCTTTGGCATCTGGCTCATACAAATAGTCCCAGTGGCGTTGCAAATCTTCCTCGTCAGAAGGCAATAAAGGGAGTAATTGATTAACCGCGGGTTGATGGGTCATTGTATTAACGAAGTCGTTGCTTACGATCATCAGCTTATCAATGTTTCCGCTATCAAATTTATCTAACATTATTTTCACAGCACCAATAATGTCAGCAACCTCTGGAGCATCTCCAAGATCTCTTACTGCTGCTACAACATTGCCGCCAAAGTTGTTAAAGAATGTCGTCGCCCTGGCTCCAACTGCACAAATATCAATTTCAATATTGTTATCCGCCCATTCTTTCATAGACGCGACGGTTGCTTTAAACGCATTAATATTTAACCCGCCGCAGAGTCCGCGATCCGTCGATACAACAATGTAACCGACTCGCTTTACCTCTCGATTATTAAGGTACTGATGTTGGTATTCAGAATGTGAGTTTGCAACATGGCCGATGACCGATCGAATACGATGCGCATAGGGCTTGCCTAGCTTCATTCGGTCTTGGACTTTACGCATCTTACTTGCTGAAACCATTTCCATGGCTTTAGTGATCTTCTGAGTATTTTTAATACTCGCGATCTTTGTGCGTATTTCTTTTCCACCTGCCATCTCTTATAACTACCTTTAGCTTTTTAACAAGTTAGACCTGGCACGTTACCAGGTTTGTGTTGATTTGAATTTTTCTAGTGCTGACTTAAACTGCGCCTCTGTCTCATCATCATAGTCGCCCGTTTCATTAATTTTGTTCAACAAGTCGCCATGTTCATTATTCATATAAGACAAAAGTGCCGCCTCAAAATCTAAGACTTTGTTCAGTTCAATGTCTCCGAGAAAACCCTCGTTAGCCGCGAACAAGGAGACGCCCATCTCGGCAATCGACAGAGGTGAGTACTGCTTTTGCTTCATCAATTCGGTGACTCGCTGGCCATGCTCTAACTGAGCCCGAGTTGCGTCATCAAGGTCAGAGGCGAACGCCGCAAAGGCCGCTAGCTCACGATATTGAGCAAGCGCGATACGGATGCCCCCACCTAACTTCTTAATAATTTTTGTTTGCGCCGCACCGCCCACTCGAGATACTGAAATACCCGGATTCATTGCAGGCCGGATGCCAGAATTAAACAGGTCGGTCTCCAGGAAAATTTGGCCATCAGTAATCGAAATTACGTTCGTGGGCACAAAAGCGGAAACATCCCCCGCTTGTGTTTCAATAATAGGTAACGCTGTAAGCGACCCAGTTTTACCCTTAACCGCGCCCTCAGTGAATTTTTCGACGTAGTTAGCGCTTACTCTCGCTGCTCTCTCTAAAAGACGAGAGTGCAAATAGAAAACATCGCCCGGATAGGCCTCTCGCCCCGGGGGTCGACGAAGTAACAACGAGATCTGACGATAAGCCCAGGCCTGTTTAGTCAAATCATCATAAATGATCAACGCATCTTCGCCTCGATCTCTATAGTATTCGCCCATTGAACACCCAGAGTATGGCGCTATAAATTGCATCGATGCCGGATCAGACGCCGAGGCAGAAACAACGACTGTATATTCCATCGCCCCATGCTCCTCAAGCTTCTGCACTACATTGGATATAGAGCTCGCCTTTTGGCCAACAGCGACATAAACACATTTTACGCCCTTGCCCTTTTGGTTAATTATCGTATCGATTGCAACCGCTGTTTTCCCCACCTCTCGGTCGCCGATAATAAGCTCTCGCTGTCCACGGCCAATTGGGGTCATTGCATCAATAGATTTCAACCCTGTCTGCACCGGCTGCGAAACGGACTGCCGAGCGATTACGCCAGGGGCAACTTTTTCAATCGCGTCTGTTAATTTTGCTTCAATAGGGCCTTTGCCATCGATGGGCTTGCCCAAGGCATCTACCACACGCCCCTCTAGCTCAGGGCCGACTGGGACCTCTAGAATTCTGCCGGTACATTTACATGTCTGGCCTTCCTTAAGCTGCAGATAGTCGCCGAGAACTACCGCGCCAACGGAATCCCTTTCTAGGTTTAAGGCCATGCCGTAAATACCGCGTTCAAATTCTATCATTTCGCCATACATAACATCGGCGAGGCCATGTATGCGGATAATTCCGTCCATCACACTAACAATGGTGCCTTCATTCTTTGCCTGTACAGACACATCGAGGCTATCGATCCGCTGTTTTATGATTTCACTGATTTCAGATGGATTCAGTTGTTGCATCTTTAAGTCCTATTTCCTGAACCTTTCAGGAATTAATTGATTCAACTAATTTGGTTAACTTTCCTCGTACGGAACTGTCTATCACCATATCCCCCGCACGAATAACTGCCCCGCCAATAAGTGATTGATCAACACTTGTCTCTAGATTGACGTCTCTTTCTAGTCGAATTTTAAGAGAGTTCGCCAGCCTTTCCACAATCTCTGAACTTATTTTAAAAGCTGTTGTGACCTCAACATCTATGGAGCGCTCCTGATTTGCTTTAAGAGCTTCATATAGGTCCGCAATTTCTGGGAGCAAAACCAGCCGTTTGTTCTCTGCGAGCAAGCGAACAAAATTGTTCCCCTTTCCCTCAACTTCATCGCCACAAACCCCAATAAAAGACTCTGCTATTTGTTCGGAAGAGAGAGAAGGGTCCCTTAAAACCGAGCTCACAACTGGCTGGCTCGACACCGCAGCAGCCAATGCTAATAATCTGGACCAGGCCTCGAGGGCGCTGTCCTGCATAGCTACTTCAAAAGCAGCTCTGGCATAGGGTCTCGCAAGTGTTGTTGTTTCAGCCATAATTTTTATATGTAGATCACAGCTCAGTGGCTAGTTTATTTAACATCTCTTCGTTAGCAGCCTCATCAATGGAGCCTTCCAGGATTTTTTCCGCTCCGGCAATAGCAATAGCAGATACTTGAGACCTAAGCGCTTCCTTAGCACGATTTACTTCTTGTTCAATTTCAGCATTTGCACCAGAAATGATTCGCTGGCCCTCTTCCCGAGCCTGTTCTTTTGCCTCATCAACAATTTGTGCCGCCCGCTTGTTTGCCTGATCAATAATTGCGGCTGCATCTGCTTTCGCGTCTTTAAGCTGCTCTTCTGATCTTGCCTGTGCGGACTCCAAATCTTTTTGAGCGCGAGAAGCTGCCTCTAACCCATCGGCTATTCTCTTTTTGCGCTCCTCCATAATTCCAACAAAAGGAGGCCAAACATATTTGGCACAAAACCAAACAAAGAAGGCCATTGCGATCATTTGGCCTAAAAATGTTGCATTAATATTCACGGTGTTTTCTCCGGCTTATAAGGCCTTAGCCGCCAAGCGCAGCAGTGAACGGGTTAGCAAAAGTAAACCACATCCCTATGCCAATACCGATCATCGTAACGGCATCAATGAGACCCGCGACAAGGAACATAGAGCCCTGTAATTTAGGGGCAAGCTCCGGCTGGCGAGCAGAACCCTCGAGGAATTTTCCCCCCAGAATACCAAAGCCAATAGCAGTGCCTAATGCGCCCATACCCAGCACGAGCAATACGCCAAGTACCGTGTTCGCCAAAATTATTTCCATTTTTTCCTCCAGTGTTTCTTCAATGTTTCTTCAGTTCAGAATGTTAAGCAAATTAGTGGTGCGGTTTCTCGTGCGCTGCGTTGAGATAAACAATCGTCAACATCATAAACACGAAAGCCTGAAGCGGAATTACCAACAAGTGGAAAACAGCCCAGACGAAGTGAGCCGGCAATTGCCAAGCCCCGAGCATCGCTGCAATAAGTAAGAACAATAGTTCGCCTGCATAAAGATTTCCGAACAATCGCAGCCCAAGTGAAATCGGTTTTGCCAATAACGTTGGAACTTCGATAATCAAATTGAACGGGAGCATCCATTTCCCAAACGGGTGAAATGCCAGCTCTCCTAAAAAACCACCAAGTCCCTTATTTTTTATACTGTAATAAATGATCATAAAAAATACCAACGTTGACATCCCCATCGTAATATTAGGGTCGGTCGTTGGCACAATCTTAAAAGGAGCGTGTTCAAAATTAAAAACTACCGACGCAAGCTTTTCAAAACCAAAACTTGTGAGCAAATCAACAGGCACCAAATCCATTGTGTTCATCAATAGTATCCAGAACAAAAGCGTAAGACATAGCGGGCCGATTAATTCGTTTTTGTACTTAAAGGATTCGGACACCCTCGCATCAACGAATTCCACCACATATTCAACAAAGTTTTGTATTCCAGAGGGATTATCAATTGATGCGTTTTTTCCAACTCTATAGAAAAACCAAAGAAACCCCGCACCCAAAAACAGAGACCAACCGAACGTATCCACATTGATTGCCCAGAACCCCATTTCTGCCGCCTCTTCTGGCGTATGTGCAAAGCCCCAATGCCCATCAATCCGGCCAAAGGTAAGAAAAGATAAGTGGTGAGTAATGTATTCCTGAACGGTTAATTCAGCAGCGGCGTGTGATGCGTCAGCCATGTAGTATTAGCTCTAACTCTCTAAAAAAATGTTATTTAGGTATTGTTGCCAGCAGGACTGTAGCCTACAAACCCGGACATTATAACCCCGGCAAAGTGAACTACTACAAATCCTATTATCAACGAAATTTCGTTTAAGTTATCGACCAGAGTAAAGCTTAGTGCGAAAAGGACTATAGTAATTCCTATCTTTCCAAGCTCTCCTCGTACAAAGCCTTTTACAACTTTGTCGGCATTTCTTGCGCCTTGATACCTGAACGCCTGGAATACAAAGTAGCTATTTGGCAAGACGCTAATCAGCCCTCCTATAAGCGCTGAAAAAGCAACAACCTCATCTAGTAACAGTAGAGAAGCTGTGGCCAAAATGGATGTCGCAATAATTTGTGCGACTATAACCTTGTAAACTGGAGGTGTTTTCAAGTTCGTCACGAATTTTGCTTTCAAGATCAGCTTCTCGTTAGAGATTAAATCCTCCAAAGTACATATTCCTGCATCGCAGCAGTCATCAAAGCAGGCGCATTATAGGGGCTTTGCAAAGCAGTATCAACTGCGCCTGACCAACAAGCGGTCTCGCTTTTATCCGCAAATGTGCTTAATTTTTTAAGTTTTGCAGAATAGTCTATTACTTAATGTGAGAGAGGATGCCCTCTAGCTCATCCAGGCTGTTGTATTTCACGACAACGCGCCCCTTTCCTTTCGCTGTGTGCTGGATTAAAACTTTCGCACCGAGTGTGTCCGATAACTTTTCCTCTAGATTTTTTATATCTGGGTCGATGGCTTTCTTCGATGTTGGCCTGCTTTGTTCGGACATTCTTCTAACAAGCGATTCCGTCTGTCGAACGGAGAGCCCTCTTTTTGCTACCTGCCTGCCGGTATTTGTTTGAGCTACCTCGGGCAGAGAAAGTAGCGCCCTCGCATGCCCCATTTCGAGTTCGCCTTTAATTAACATGCTCTGCACATCTGCATGCAGGCCCATTAATCTCATAAGGTTCGTTACCGCTGCTCGCGATTTTCCAACCGCGTTGGCTACTTCTTGCTGGGTGAGCTCGAACTCATCCTGTAGCCTCTTTAGGGCCATGGCCTCTTCAATTGGATTGAGGTTTTCTCTTTGAATATTTTCGATCAACGACATTGCGATCGCAGCTTCATCCCCGACCGATTTAATAATCGCGGGTATAGTCTCTAGGCCAGCAATTTGAGAGGCGCGCCAGCGCCGCTCTCCCGCAATAATCTCATATTTCTCAGACGAGATTGGCCTTATAACAATTGGCTGCATTACTCCTTGGGCCTTAATCGATGAAGCCAACTCCTCCAGCGTCTCTTCATGCATGTCAGCCCGCGGCTGATATTTCCCTCGCTGTATTACATCTATAGGAATGTTTTTTAGATCGCTCTCACGAGCTAGGGTTTTCGAGCTTGAATCTTCACCACTTTGGATAGGGTTTAACAAACTAGCTACTGTTTGACTGTTGCCTCCGGACAAGAGAGCTCCCAGGCCTTTGCCTAGCTTCTTTTTATCATTCATTTTTCATCCAGGCCTATTGGTTTCTATCCAGCTGCATTTGCTGCCGCTTCATCATTCCTTCTCAACAACTCCCCCGCCAAAGCTAGGTAAGCTACCGCCCCGCGAGATTGCTTGTCATACTTTATAATGGGCTGCCCATAACTAGGCGCTTCTGCCAATCTAATATTTCGAGGCACGACAGTTCGATAAACCACATCCCCGAAGTAGTTAAATAGCTGCCCATTAACTTCGCTTGTTAGCTTACTGCGAGGGTCATACATAGTCCTCAATATCCCCTCTATCTTTAAACTTGGATTTAAGTTTTCTCTGATAGTATTAATCGTATCCATCAATGCTGACAAACCTTCCAGCGCGTAATATTCGCATTGCATCGGGATAACCACCCCCTCCGCCGCCACCAAGGCATTAACGGTCAGCATATTTAGGGAGGGAGGGCAATCGACCACAATAAAGTCATATGACTCGCGGACCTGGGCAACAATTTTGCTTAGCCTGGTTTCTCTATCCTCGCCTCTCATTAACTCCACTTCCGCAGCGACAAGGTCTCCGTTTGCTGGCAACAAATCGTATCCAGCTTCTTGACTAATCACCACTTTTTCAATTTCTTCAGACTCTGTAAGTAAGTGATAAACAGATAAGGACAATTCTGACTTGTCTGTCCCAGACCCTGTCGTGGCATTGCCTTGGGGGTCCAGGTCAATTAATAGTACTTTCTTTTTAGTGAACGCCAAGGAAGCGGCTAGATTAACAGAGGTCGTGGTCTTGCCCACGCCGCCTTTTTGATTAGCAATTGCTAAGACTTTACCCACAAGAATATTCCAATAATACGCTAGCTCAGATTTTTAAATCGCGAAGTGCGGTTATAAATATAACTACGCAGCTATTTTAGTTCTTCTTTAACCTTTACTTAATTCTATAAGGTGCCTTTCAGAATTTATGCCAGGCACTTTAAGTTCAACAATGTTTGAAACCTTAACTTCTTCCGAGAGCTCGCTGATTTCTTCTTCAGGGAACTTCCCTTTCATCGCTAAGATTTTACAATCTCGAGAAAGCAAATGCTGTGCTTTCTTTGCAATTTCCGCAAGTGAAGAAAATGCTCTGCAAACCACCATATCAATTTGATGCTTGGTTTGATAGCTTTCCACACGACTATTTTCTATTTCGATAGATTGTAAGTTCAAAGCCGTTTTTACCTGCTGTAAGAAACGCGTTTTTTTGCCGTTGCTGTCCAGCAAAATGAACTTTTTATCTGGATTAAAAATAGCCAGCGGTATCCCTGGGAGACCAGCCCCAGAACCCATATCAAGAATATATTCTCCATCAATGTATTCATTCACCGACAGGCTATCCAAAATATGTCTCTCAACCATATCGAGATTATTTCTACTAGAAACTAAATTAAAGCTTTGGTTCCATTTCTGTAACAAAGACAAATAATCTAATGTTTGATCGATTTGGGTTTGACTTGCATCTAAGTTAAGTCCGGCAATACCAGACGTAATTATCTGCTTGAAGTTATTCTCATGAATAGACAAGTTGATACTTCTATACTGCTCTATCAACAATAGTTTTTTGTTTTTTTAAATAGATCAGCAGCAATGAAATGGCCGCCGGTGTCATTCCCGGTATTCTAGAAGCGCGGCCAATATTCTTTGGTTTCGCCAATATGAGTTTCTGCTTTAACTCATTGGATAGTCCTTGCATATCTTGATACTGAATACCCTCGGGCAACACGGTATTTTCCTGTTTCTTCAACTTCTCTATTTCTACGGTTTGCCTTTCAATATAGCCCTGGTACTTAATTTGTATTTCAACTTGCTGGTCGGCCTGCCCCTTTAGAGAATTAATACTTACGTTGTTTTCGGTTCCAGTCACCGCAGCCAATAGGCTATCGTATTCGACACCAGGCCTTGTTAACAAATCAGCTAAATTGTACTCACGGGAAATCGGCCTTTCTAATAATGGGTTCACTCGTGAGGCTTGTTCTGTGTCTGGTTGTATCCACGTTGTTCTTAATTTTTGTAAGCTTTTTTCGATTTTATCTGCTTTGTCGTTAAGTAATCGCCAACGGCGATCACAAACGAGCCCCATAGATCTACCGATTTCTGTAAGCCGGAGATCTGCGTTGTCTTCCCTAAGTGTCAGCCGATATTCTGCCCTGGAGGTAAACATTCGATATGGCTCTTTAGTCCCCAATGTTATCAAATCGTCTACTAGTACCCCTATGTAAGCTTGATCTCTCCGGGGGCACCATGGCTCTAGTCCACGGGTTGCTAGTCCAGCATTTAAACCTGCTAATAGGCCTTGAGCCGCAGCTTCTTCATATCCAGTAGTGCCATTAATCTGCCCCGCAAAATAAAGGCCCTTTATAAACTTAGTTTCTAGTGAATAATTTAAATCCCTAGGATCAAAGAAATCGTATTCTATTGCGTAACCCGGTCTAATTATGTGGGCGCTCTCAAACCCTTTAATAAGGTGAACCATTTCTACTTGCACGTCATACGGCAAGCTTGTCGATATTCCATTCGGGTAAAGTTCATGTGTATCCAAGCCCTCTGGCTCAACAAAAATTTGATGCGAGCTTTTATCTGCAAACCGAGTAACTTTGTCCTCTATGGATGGACAGTAGCGCGGACCAACACCTTCAATAACCCCAGCAAACATTGGCGATCGATCCAGCCCTTTTTTAATTACTTCATGGCAAGCTTCGTTAGTCGAAGTAATATGGCAATTAACTTGCGTCGGGTGGTCTTCTGGAGATCCTAAAAAAGACATCACTGGCAGTGGAGTGTCTCCTTCTTGTATTTTCATAACAGAAAAATCTACCGACCTAGCATCTATGCGCGGCGGCGTCCCTGTTTTTAGGCGTTCTACTTTAAATGGTAGCTCCCTCAACCTATTAGCTAAACTAATGGATGGCGGATCACCGGCCCGGCCACCGGATGTGCTTTTCATTCCTACGTGAATCTTTCCGCCAAGAAAGGTCCCTGTAGTAAGAACCACTTTTTGGCCTTTAATCGTTAGGCCCATCTGTGTCCTAACGCCTTGGACTTCTTCTTGCTCTAGCACTAGGTCATCGACGGCTCCTTGAAACAAGGTTAGGCGCTCTTGGTTTTCAAGAATATTGCGGATAGCTGACTTGTAGAGGCCTCTGTCCGCCTGCGCTCGGGTAGCTCGCACTGCTGGCCCCTTGCTAGCGTTGAGAACTCTAAACTGAATGCCTGCTTTATCTACAGCCAATCCCATAGCTCCGCCAAGCGCATCAATCTCTTTAACAAGGTGGCTTTTACCAATACCTCCTATAGCGGGATTGCATGACATTTGACCCAGAGTTTCAATGCTGTGAGTAACCAGAATTGTTTCAGCGCCTTGTCGAGCTGATGCCAATGCTGCTTCTGTGCCAGCATGACCACCACCAACGACTATGACGTCAAAGTACTTAGAGTGCTCCATCTTGCTTTAACTCAACTTTTAATAGGAGGAGAGGCTGGAAGTATATAGTTATCTTTGAAAATGTGAATTAGCTTGAAATTAACACCATACTATTTTTAATAATATATATATAAGTAAATATATATAAGTATATATGTTGTTATTATAGTGCACTAAGATTTCTGTGCATAAGCAATTTAATTCAAATTAAATCAATCGTTTACAGAAATATAACTCGGTTAAAAACAGCTGATTAAGCTTTAGAAAAGCAGGTAGCTATTTGTGAATAAAAAAAGACTAAGGAATCATAAAATAAGTTGTACAACATTAATTCTAATTTCTACATAAGTTATCCACTAAATTAACTAACACCATGTTGTCATTTTATTATTTACCAACGCAAAAACTAGAAAAAATCTCTCCTAACAGATCATCGCTGCTGAACTCTCCAGTAATTTCACCGAGTGCCCTATGTGCTAACCTCAAATCTTCTGCTATTAGCTCTAGATGTGAGTGCTCACACACTCTTAGTTCTGCATCAATTATGCGGTCTTTGGTCTTCTCTAATGCTATTAAGTGTCTTTTCCTTGCGCTATAGTCACCACCCTCTAAAGGCTGGTATCCGCTGATATTTTTCAGGTGGACTTTCAGTGCTTGCATACCATCTGCCGTTTTAACCGAAAGGCTAATAATAGGGATATTTTTTTCCCCTATTAACACAGAAGAATTTCCGCTTTCGTGTTCTTCTATAAGATCAATTTTATTAAGTATTATTGTTAAATTTTCTAACCTAGCGGGGGCTAAGGACAATTCATCAATAGATTCTTTAAGCCTTTGTACCCAACCATCGGTGTCTTTCCGAAGAGATACGGAGTCTATTATTAAAAGAATATGGTCTGTATTTTCTATGGTACTTTTTGCTCTGATAATGCCTTCTTTCTCGACCGGATCACTGCTTGGGCGAATGCCAGCGGTATCCGACAAATGTATAGGAATACCTCCTACCATTATTTGAGCTTTTAAAACATCACGTGTGGTTCCAGGGATATCCGTAACAATTGCACTGTCTTCTCCTGCCAATGCATTAAGGAGGCTTGATTTACCAACATTTGGTTTACCGACTATAGCTGATTGGGTTCCTTCCTTAAGAATAATGCCTTGCTTTACTTCTATAAAAATACGGTCTAGATCTTCAATCGCGCTTGTTAATGCTTCTTTTAGATTAGAGTCTGAAATTATACTGATATCTTCATCAGAGAAATCTATAGTCGCTTCTACGTTAATTCTTATAGCGGTTAGCTTGTCTTGTAATTCTTTAATACGAGCAGAAAATTCGCCACGCAAAGTTCGCGCTGCCGAGCGCACTTGCTGTTGCGAACTCGCATCAATTAAATCGGCTATAGCCTCGGCCTGTGTTAAATCAATTTTTCCATTAAGGAACGATCGTTCTGTAAACTCTCCAGGATTTGCGAGGCGTGCATTCAGTGAAATTACCCTTTCAAGAACCTCAGTTAGTACCTGGATTCCGCCATGGCCTTGCAGTTCGAGAATGTCTTCCCCAGTAAAGGAATTGGGGCCTTCAAAAAATATAGCAATGCCGTTGTCTATTGGAACCCCATTGGCTCCAAAGAAATCACAAGAATGAGCATAACGAGGGTCGGGGTTAAACCCTAGAATTTGTTTACTTATATTTAGGGCATTACTTCCAGAAACTCGAACGACACCAATACCGCCACGGCTAGTACCTGTAGCGATAGCGCAGATAGTATCGTTATGATCGGCACTAAACATTAGTCAGCATTTCGGACAATGCAAATCTATTTATGCATTTATCAGTTATTTTTTGCCAGCTTCATACGCGGCTTCAATCTTACGAGTTATATACCATTGTTGGAGAATACCTAGTAAACCATTAGTTAACCAGTAAAGGACTAGTCCGGCCGGAAACCATAGAAAAATTACCGACATCATAATAGGCATAATTTGCATGACCCTGGCTTGCATTGGGTCGGCGGGCGTGGGGCTAAGTTTTGTTTGTAAAAACATGGTTGCGCCCATTAAAAGCGGAAGTATGAAATACGGATCACGAACCGACAAATCAGTAAGCCAACCAAAAAAAGGAGCGTGCCTTAATTCTACGCTTTCTAATAGGACCCAATACAGCGCTATGAAAACAGGCATCTGTACGAGCATTGGCAAACAACCACCAAACGGGTTTATTTTCTCTTTCTTATATAAATCCATGGTGGCTTTTTGTAAGCCCATTTTGTCATCGCCATATCTATCCTTAATTTGTTGCATTTTTGGCATTAATCGTCGCATACCTGCCATCGACTTGTATTGACTCTCGGACAATTTGTAGAAGAAAGCCTTAACCGTAAGCGTAAGGAATATAATTGATACGCCGTAGTTGCTCATAGCTAAATCGATTCTTGTTAGTAGCCAATAGATAGGTGCTGCGAGAAACCATAAGAACCCATAATCGATTGTTAAATCGAGATTTGGCGAGATATCAGCTAGAGAGTATTGGTCTTTTGGCCCGGCATAGAATTGAATTTTATGTTCTCCCTCTGTCTGTGCAGGCACAGAGAAAGAGGCGCTAGTAAATTCCCCTAAATACTCGTTGCTGTCATTCTTCCTCGTTGTAAAACGGTTTGTTTGGTTTGGGTCTGGCACCCAAGCAGATATGAAGTAATGTTGACTGAATCCAATCCAGCCGCCAATTTTCTCTATGGTATTACTGCGTTCGTCTATATCTTCAAAATCTATTTTTATGTAGGGGTCATCATCAGAGGTAGCCACAAAACCTAGAAAAGTTCGTCCAAGGCCGCCAGCATTGCTAGGGTCGTCAAAACCGCTTCTCTTTATTTGTCCGTATGCATTTGCTTGCCAGGGAGAAGAAGAGCGGTTGTCTATTAAAAATTCAACGTCAATCAGATAGTTGTTTCTATAAAATGTATAACGTTTCGTCACTGTAACGTCAGTGGTTGGCGACGTTACTAGATCTACAATTAACGATTGTTCTCCATCTTCTAATTGATAGGAATTAAGCTGAGACTGATAAACGGCTCTACCAGAATTATCCACACCATCTTGACCAATTAAGCCGCTTTGTGCAACATAAGTTCTGCCTACGGAAGATTCAAGGATAACAAAGGGGTCATCTGGAACATTTAATTGTTTTAAATACTCGGGCAGCGCTAGCTCAATAATATCCCCACCGCTCAAGTCAATAACAATCGCCAGCGTATCGGTTTGTACATTGATCAGTTGCCCCGTCCTGGCGCTAGCAACTTCGGCAGCAATGATATCTGTATTATTAACGGAAGAGTTTCCCGGCAGTTGGGTTGGAATATCAGCATCCCTCTGGACTGGGGGCTCAGAAATTTGGGTGGTTGCGATTCTTGTGGTGCTGTCTTCTACTATAGGAGGATAATCATCTTGCCATGCCAACAACATTAGATAGGTAATAACAGCAAGAGATGTGTATAGCGCAAACTTTGTTAAATCCATTTGGCCCACCTATGCGTTGTCCTGAGTTTCGGGGACAGGGTCGTGACCACCTTGGTGCCAGGGATGGCAACTACAGATGCGCTTTGTGCCTAAGAAGGCCCCTTTTATAACGCCATGCTTTTCAATCGCTTGTTTAGTGTACTGAGAACAAGTAGGGTGGAATCGACATTGATTGCCGATTAGAAAACTCAGGGTTAGCTGATACAAGCTAATAAGTTTTATAAAAATTAGCTTAATCATTAAAAGATCTTCCTTGTTGATCGACGGCCGCTAATTGTCTAGCAGCCTTACTTTGGAGGTCGGCCCAAAGCGAATTTAATTTATGCATTACCTTGGTATTGCCAAGGCTATCTGCGTCTCTGCGAGCTAAGACGATAATATCCAGCCCCGAAAGTTGTTGTGCTGCATGTCGGAAAGAATATCTTATCAATCGTTTTATTCTATTACGGTGAACAGCTTTAGCCACATTCTTTTTAGCAATGACCATACCTAGTCTTCCGCGAGCCATGTTATTATTTTTTGCCAGCATTAGAAAATATCGACAAGAAACCTTATAACCTGCATTTTCGAATACAGCCTTATAATCGGCACTAGTTTGAAGCCGAGAATCTTTAGGAAAACCAAGCTCAGCCACAAACACTCTCTAAATGTTAAGGTAAAAGATTAATCAGGCAGATAATTTAGCGCGGCCTTTAGCCCGCCTTCTTTTAAGAACGAGACGCCCGCCCTTAGTTGCCATCCTCGCCCTGAAGCCGTGAGTACGTGCTCGTTTCAAAACGCTGGGTTGAAAAGTTCTCTTCATAATAGAAATTCCAATGGTACTTTAATCGAACATTTGATTGGATTCGAAAAAGAGGGCGAATTCTAGATGGTTTGCTGTTAAGTTTCAATGCAAACAAAAGCCTAATTTATTTGTTCGATAACAGATATTGAGAAAATTTCAGGTTTAACAGGCTGTTTTGATTTAACCAAAACTTAATAACAAGTTATCCACAATTTATTTATCAACAGCCAAGTGTTTTTTAACGAAATAAACCCTACTTTTTACCCGGTTTTTATTAGTAAAAACTCTATAAAATATTGAAAAATAAGGATTTAATTTGTGATGAAAAAACTGCTTTTTTGGTTCTTGGCCGGTGGATAACTTCGCTTTCAATGGCTAGAATTGCTATCAAAATTTAAATGTGTATTCAGGGCAAAAAAGTGACTTCAGAACAATGGCAATATTGTATTGATCGTTTAAAAGCGGAAGTTCCTGTCCAACAGTTTAATATATGGATTGCTCCACTTAAGGCAGAGTTTGAGCCGAATTTACTTCGCGTTTTTGCTCCTAATCGATTTATTTTAGACTGGGTTAAGGGAAAGTTTCTTCAGCGAATTGAGGAAATCGTTGCTGAATCTATTGACGAAAATTTGCGAATAAGCTTGGAGGTTTTGGCGAATGATGGTCCATTTCTAAATGAACCGACACAAAAACCCCTATACCCCGGGACTGTCGATAGTGCTGCCCTTAGTTCCAATCGCCCTGCAAGGGATTTGCATAGCAAGCCACCGCTAGGCCAAAAAAAGCCTACTAAGCCAGAACTAAAATTAGAAAAGGATATCGTTGTAGCCGGAAAACTGCATCATCGTGGTGCGCTAAATGGTGAAAATAATTTTGATAATTTCGTTATTGGAAAGTCTAATCAATTGGCTAGGGCGGCGGCAATGCAGGTTGCAGAAAACCCTGGGCACGCATACAACCCATTATTTATTTACGGGGGTGTTGGCCTAGGAAAAACCCATTTAATGCATGCGATTGGTAATTATTTGGTTGCAAAAAAGCCAAATGCTAAAGTGGTTTATCTGCATTCTGAAACGTTTGTGGCGACCATGGTTTCAGCTTTGCAACTGAATGCGATAAATGAATTTAAACGGTTTTATCGGTCGGTAGACGCCTTGTTAATCGACGATATACAGTTTTTTGCAGGAAAAGAGCGCTCGCAAGAAGAGTTTTTCCATACTTTCAACGCCTTGTTAGAAGGGGGGCATCAAATCATATTGACTTGCGACCGTTTTCATAAGGAAATAAATGGCCTTGAAGAACGCTTAAAATCAAGGTTTGCTTGGGGTTTAACTGTTGCGGTAGAGCCCCCCGAATTAGAAACTCGAGCTGCAATATTAATGAACAAGGCGGAACTCTCTAATGTTGTTCTGCCATATGACGCCGCGTTATTTATTGCTCAAAGACTCCGGTCTAATGTAAGAGAGTTAGAAGGCGCTCTGAAAAGAGTTATTGCTCATGCGAACTTTAAAGGCGAGAGAATTAGCGTTGAGCTAATAAAAGAAGCTTTAAGAGATCTCTTTGCGCTGCAAGATAAACTGGTAAGCATAGATAACATTCAGCGATCTGTTGCTGAATACTACAAAATTAAGATGGCGGATATGCTATCTAAGCGGAGAAATCGCTCTATTGCTAGACCGAGGCAGGTAGCCATGACCTTATCTAAGGAGTTGACGAACCATAGTTTGCCAGAAATTGGAGATGCATTTGGTGGCCGAGATCATACAACTGTATTACATGCTTGCAAGCAAATTAACAAGTTGCGCCATAGTTCTATAGATATCAAAGAAGATTATAATAATTTGCTTCGCTCACTTTCTAGCTAGCAACTATCTGATTAATAAGGGAAAACCGTATGCAATTTTCTATTTCAAGAGAATCATTTTTGAAGCCATTGCAAGTGGTTAGTGGTGTTGTGGAGCGACGACAAACACTGCCAGTTTTGTCGAACGTTCTTCTTCAATTGAGCGATAGTGAGCTATCACTTACAGGCACAGATCTAGAAGTTGAATTAGTTGGTCGAGCCCAGGTCGATAGCGCAAAGCTGGACGGCGAAACGACTTTGCCAGCCCGAAAGCTATTAGATATTTGTAAGTCTCTACCAGAAGGCTCGCTTATAGATATATCGGTTGTGGATAACAAGGTATTGCTTAAATCAGGGCGATCTAGATTCATGTTAGCGTCTCTTGCTGCTTCTGAATTCCCGAAGGTCGATGAAGAGCCTGGCTCTTTCTCATTAAATATTACGCAGGCGAAACTTAAAGAATTACTTGATGCTACAAGCTTTGCTATGGCACAGCAGGATGTAAGATATTATCTTAATGGAATGTTGTTCGAGGTTGGTGAGGACTACCTTAGGGTTGTTTCTACAGATGGCCATAGACTGGCAATGGAAACGGTTAGATTAGAAAGCACTGTAGCTGAAACTCAGCAATTAATACTTCCTAGAAAAGGAATAATGGAGTTGACTCGTCTCCTTGCTGATGATGGCGAAGAGATCAAGTTAACTTTCGGAGCAAATCATATCAGAGTAGCGATCCCAGAATTTACTTTTACCTCTAAGCTCGTTGATGGCAAGTTCCCAGATTATAATAGAGTTTTACCAAAAGGCGGAGACCGTGTATTAACAAATGATCGAGAAGAGTTGAGACAAGCTTTTTCTCGGGCATCTATCCTTTCTAACGAGAAATACCATGGTGTGCGAATAATTCTATCTGAGAATGAGCTCAAAATTTTAGCTAATAACCCCGAGCAGGAAGAGGCGGAGGAAGTTGTTGCTGTTTCTTACGACTCAGAAGCATTAGAAATGGGCTTTAATGTAAGCTATTTGATTGATGTTTTATCTACGCTACAAAGCCAAAAAGTAAAAATTACATTATCGGATGCAAATAGTAGTGCTCTATTGGAAGCTGATGAAGGCTCCGAAGCGTTATATGTCGTTATGCCTATGCGATTGTAGGCTTTATATTGTTATCCTTTTATAGATGAGCTTTTTAAAGACTCTCAAAATCAACTCTGTAAGGAATATAGAGTATGCAGAGCTAGAGCTAAGCCCAAAATTGAACCTTATTTATGGCAATAATGGTAGTGGCAAAACTAGCATACTGGAATCAGTTCATTTGCTAGCAATGGGGCGTTCTTTTAGGACTTCGAAAACCAACTCTCTAATTACTGAATATGATCCTGGTTTAGCGATTTATGGAGAAACCGGAGCTAATTGTAAAATTGGCTTCTCTAAAGCAAATCGCCAAAAACATCAGCTTAAACTTGATTCGACGCTTCAAAAGAACTGGGACTCTGTAGCGCGAAACCTCCCGGTTCAAGTTATAGATTCCAATTCATTTCTTCTCCTAGAAGGCGGGCCGAAAGCGAGACGGCGCTTTTTGGATTGGGGCGTGTTTCACGTGAAACAACATTTTGTTAGCGATTGGCGTTCGACCAGGAAATGTATAGCTAATCGCAACGCTCTGCTCAGGGCCGGAGGGCTTGATAATGACCAATTTAGGGCTTGGGATATAGAGCTTAGTCAATCCTCAGAAAAAGTTGACTTAGCGAGAGCAGAATATTTTGGCTTATTTGAGCCTGTTTTCAAAGATATTTATAAATCATTAGCTGGAGAGAACCCAATATCTATATCTTATTGGCGAGGCTGGCCAGATGGTGAGCCTTTACGCGAGGTTTTGAGCGCATCTAGAGATAGAGATCAAAAATATGGATCCACCCAAAGCGGCCCCCATCGAGCCGATATTCATGTTAGATATGGTAGCCAGCCTGCTATTGAGGTTTTATCTAGAGGGCAACAAAAAGTTTTGGTGAGCGCATTGAAAATTGCGCAAGGAATAGTTTATTCAAGACTTATTGGCGATGAATGCATATATTTGTTAGATGATTTGCCGGCGGAGTTGGACAATGAAAATCGAGACAAGATAATTGCTAAAATTTTTAAACTAGAATGCCAGCTATTTATAACCAGCATCGACTTGGATTCAACTAAAGATTTTGCTGAAAGCATACCAAAAACGCGGACGTTCCACGTGGAACATGGTAAAATAAAGGCTTGATTTATAATTACTTTATCTAATTTTGGCATAAAGTATTTACGCACCACGATTCTTTTTACTCTGGAGTTATTTCATGACGAATGAGCCTAAATCTGATTACAATTCAGAAAGTATCAAAGTTCTAAAAGGCCTTGATGCCGTTCGAAAGCGGCCTGGAATGTATATCGGTGACACGGACGATGGAACGGGGTTGCATCATATGGTTTTTGAGTTGGTAGATAACTCTATCGACGAGGCATTGGCGGGCTTTTGCGACGAGATTCAGGTAACCATTCATATAGGTGAAACAATCACCGTATCAGATAATGGCCGTGGAATACCCACGGAAATGCATAAAGAAGGCGTGTCCGCAGCAGAAGTTATTATGACTGTCCTTCATGCCGGCGGGAAGTTTGATGACAATAGCTATAAGGTGTCGGGCGGACTTCATGGGGTAGGTGTGTCAGTTGTTAATGCGCTGTCAGAGGAGCTAAAACTTACCATACGAAGGGAAGGGAAGGTCCATGAACAGCTCTACGAGCACGGTGTGCCCAAGGCCCCTTTATCTATCGTCGGAGATACAAATACTACCGGCACTGAGTGTCACTTCAGGCCCTCCGCAGACACATTTTCTAATGTTGAGTTTCACTATGATATTTTGGCAAAAAAATTACGTGAGCTAGCGTTTCTTAACGCTGGAGCAGCTATAAGACTTAAAGATGAGCGCTCTGGAAAAGAAGAGCTTTATAAATACGAGGGAGGGCTTAAGGCCTTCGTTGACTACCTCAACACAAATAAAAATACAGTTAATAAGCTTTTCCATTTTGTCTCCACAAGAGAAGAAGATGGAATTACCGTTGAGGTTGCCTTGCAGTGGAATGATTCATACCAAGAGGCTATTTTTCCTTATACTAACAACATACCACAGCGTGATGGAGGCACCCACTTGGCCGGTTTTCGAGGGGCGCTAACTAGGGTGCTGAAGAGTTATATTGACAAGGAATTGTCAAACAAAAAAGGGAAAGAAGTTGTCACAACTGGTGACGACGCAAGAGAAGGTCTCACCGCCATCATCTCCGTTAAGGTTCCAGATCCAAAATTTTCTTCCCAGACCAAAGATAAATTAGTTTCTTCTGAAGTTAAGGGCGTTGTAGAACAAGAAATGGCGGCCCATTTAAATGATTTTTTAATGGAAAATCCTCAGGACGCCAAACTAATTGTAGGCAAGATGATTGATGCGGCGTTCGCACGAGAGGCGGCGCGAAAAGCTAGAGAAATGACTCGAAGGAAAGGGGCGCTAGACATTGCTGGCTTGCCGGGAAAACTAGCAGACTGCCAAGAAAAAGATCCCGCTTTATCGGAGATCTATATTGTGGAGGGCGATTCGGCTGGAGGCTCTGCAAAGCAGGGTAGAAATCGAAAAAACCAAGCGATACTGCCCTTAAAGGGTAAGATTTTAAACGTTGAAAAAGCTCGATTCGACAAAATGTTAAGTTCTGTGGAAATAGGAACACTGATTAAAGCACTTGGTTGCGGCATCGGCAATGAAGAGTTTACGCCCGAAAGCCTGCGATATCATAGAATTATTATCATGACAGATGCAGATGTAGATGGTTCTCACATTCGGACCTTATTGCTCACATTTTTCTTTCGTCAAATGCGCGAATTAGTGGAGCGAGGGCATATATATATCGCACAGCCTCCACTTTATAAAATTCGTAAAGGCAAACAAGAGCAATATCTCAAAGACGACACTGAGCTGGCGAACTATCAAACGCAGATTGCTCTGGAGGGAGCGAGCGTGCATGTAAATGCAGACTCGCCGGGAATCAAGGGGGATTCGCTTGAATCAATAGTCAAACAGTATAATGAGGCATATGCAATAATATCTCGTCTTGGGCGTTTGTATCCTCCAGAAGTGCTTGAAGCACTTATTTTTAGCAAGCCTCTGGAAGAAAATGCACTTAAGTCAGAGCCCAATATGCAAGAGTGGGTTAATGAGTTCTCAAACCAACTAGAAAACCATCACCCGGGAGTAAGCACTAACTATATTTTTAAAGTAACGGAGGATCAAGAGCGTCACATATTCTTGCCAGAAGTTATCGTTAGCCTGCACGGGCTAGAGCGAAGTTACCCGTTCAGTGCCGATTTTTTTAATTCAGGG
>JAQWTK010000040.1 GCA_029242705.1 Gammaproteobacteria bacterium
ACATTCGAATTAGCAGGTACTGGATCAATAGAGCAGGTGATTTCCCCTAATTTTCGAAAAGCATCAGTATCGGCGAACACACTTGCTTTGCAATTACTAGGAAGAGAGACAAAATCAGAATGATTTGAAAAATTATAGAAACCTCCATACAAAGTTTCCGTTTCCGCTTCTGCATACGTACCACCTATAATCAATGTTAGTGCTTTTGTTGCGGTACCAAAAGGATTCGTGATAGTGAATGTCCACTCCAAATCCTCACCAATAATCGTGTAGTATGTATCCACTAGTTTTGCGGACGTAGTCAAAGTTAAAGCCGGCTCTTCTAGGGGTAGAATTGATACATCCTTGAAAAATTCGTTTGTCTCTTCATCATGGAAGTCATCATTAATAGGCGGGGGATCTTGTCTAACTTCACTATATATCCAGCCGATATATGAGTCCTGATTTGACTGTTTTTTAGCGATCACTTGATAAGAACTTTCATCAGCGACAATTGAGGCTAAAAAGTAAACGTTGCCTGCTGTCATGGAAATTGTTTGCAGTTCGGTAGTGAGGTTGTAAGCCGCGTTCCAGCCCGTATCACCATTTGGAAAACTTAAAATATCTGCAACCAAGAAACTAATCGAGATATCTCTAGTTATCTTTATTTCAATTTCATCTTCACGTTGGAGCGAAATTAGATAAGGTAAAGAAATTTCGATCGGTAATGCTGCAAAGGAATTTTCTGGGGTTTCTATTGAGGAGAGTATCTCTGAGTATTCTAACTCATTAACGAACTCCCAGACAGGGTCGGCAAAAGTAAATCCTGAAATAAAAAAGAACCCAAGCCAGAATAATTGTCGTAAAAGATTAATCACTAATTCTTAACCCCGGATTTAGAAAATTGCTTTTTTAAAGAAAAATTAGACCTTGGCCATGCGTATATTATGTCATAATAATAAAATGAATTTTACCGAAGCTAATCAGCCCGGCTTGTTGGAGCCATACAACCTGTTCACAACAGATCCTGTGCTTCGTGGGGCTTTACTTTTGGAAGGCGCTGGTAGCGAGATTGATGGCCTGAAGGGTTTTGGCGCGAGAGTAGGCTCTGCCGAAACATTCGAGTGGGGGGTACCTGTCAAACCGTCATTCTCCTGAATTGATAACCCATGATCGCTTTGGCGACCGAGTCGATGAGGTTCATTATCATCCGTCTTACCACTCTCTAATGAATTTATCTATTGAGTCCGGGCTTCACTGTTCTCATTATGATAGTAGCCCTGGAGACGGGGGTTATGTGGCCCGAATGGCGCGAATGTTTATGATGGCTCAGGTCGAAGTAGGGCATGGTTGTTCTATTTCTATGACCGGGGCGGTATTGCCAGCGTTGCGTGAGGAGCCGTCACTCTCTGAGATTTGGGAGCCCCGTATTAGGACAAATTCTTATGATTATCGGATGATTAATCCTTCGGAAAAATCTGGTTGTTTATTAGGAATGGGTCTAACGGAACGGCAGGGCGGGAGCGATGTTCGTGCGAACTCATCAATTGCTATTCCTGCTCCTGATGGCGGGGAAGGTTGTTATCATTTAAGCGGACATAAGTGGTTTACTTCGGCTCCCATGTGCGATGCATTTCTACTTTTAGCTAATTCGCCCCGCGGACTCTCGTGCTTTTTGGTTCCCAGGGTACTTCCAGATGGAACTCGAAACTCAGTAGCTCTTATGCGTTTGAAAGACAAGCTTGGTAATAGATCAAATGCTTCGAGTGAGATCGAATACAGTAATGCAATGGGCTGGATAGTTGGTGAAGAAGGTCGAGGAGTTCCAACAATTATAAAGATGGTTAATGCCACAAGGATCGACTGCACAACATGGGCGGTGGCCTTAATGCGGCAAGCGGTGGCGCAAGCGGGATGGCATGTTGCAAACCGTTCCGCATTTGGAAGGGCCCTCATAGACCAACCATTAATGGAAAATGTTGTCGCTGATTTGGAGATCGAGGTTGAGGCGGCCTCTCATTTGATTTTTCGGTTGGCGGGAATTTATGAGCGATCGACTATGGGAGAGCAAGAAGCTGCTCTGGCGCGAATAGGTTCTGCAATAGCTAAATATTGGTTGTCAAAACGATCAATATCAGTTGTTTCTGAAGCTCTTGAATGTGTCGGTGGAAATGGTTATGTAGAAGAATCAATTCTTCCACGCCTTTATCGGGAAGCTCCTTTAAACTCTATATGGGAGGGAGCCGGCAATGTTATTGCGCTTGATGTTTTGCGCGCTTTAAAACGTGTTCCAAATACCATGGAGTCATTTGTTGTTGAGGTGTCGGAGTTGGCTGACGGTCACCCAGAGATCAATAGAAAACTTAACGAACTTAAGAGGTTACTTTCGCAGCAAATAGAAGAAGCCGACGCGCGAAGACTGGTGGAACTGATGGCAAAACTGTGGTCTTCTGCTTTACTCGTAAATCGAGGTGAACAAACTGTGGCAGAAGCGTATATAGCGAGTCGGCTTGGTAATGATTGGGGTAACCAATTCGGGACATTGCCAGCGAATTTCACTCTAAAAAATATTGCCCATCGTGCTGTCCCCAGGACTTCGTGATCGGGGAAGCCTGTTTAAATCAATCGTGTCTTGATTTAAAGCTGTTTATTACCTATTAGAGTAAACGTCTGGCTCTGGAGTGAAAGTAGTACCGTCCTCAAACTCAATTGCCTGCAGGTACATTGTGTAATCTCGGCGACCTTTTCGACCTGTAGCCACGATCTTTTTTCCGACTTCTAGGCGTTCAAACGTTACACCTTGCCTCTGTAATGTGGTTCGCGAGCTAGATTCAATTAACCAAAACGTTTCGGACCCTGCTTCGTCGACGTTCTTTATTAAAACAGACGCATGTGGATTCTGAAAACGAACTTGCTCAATCAAGCCTTCTACCGAAATGATTTCTTGTGTGAAGTTAGCGTTAGTCGAATGATGGGCGGTAGTAAAATTTGTAACACAACAAAAAAACAAAAGGGGGATATATTTTTTCATTTTAGTGATCCTATTCTGCTGCATTCAGTTCATTAAACCAGTCGTAGTCGGCCTCAGTGCATTGGTAGGGCACGATTTCTGTCTCATCTATTTTTCTATAAAAATAATTAAGGACAAAAGGTTCTTCGTAAAGTGTTTCATCAATGTAGGTGTGCGTAATACGTAATACGTTTTCTTCAATTCTCAGCTCTTCAATCGTTTCGGTATTTTCCGACTGAGGTATACCTCGAGAAGTTCTAATATACCCGGAGGTGTGATTTTTAGATTCGATAATCAATGCATCGCTATCGTATCTTGCGAAAGAGGAGCCCATTTCCGAAAAATAAGATCCCTGTGTGTTTCTGGTACTTGGTACTCCCGTGAGGTCAGATTCGTCTCCAATGGGGATTTCCCGTCGTAAGTCAAATAACTCATAACTAATCAAAATGTTTTCTTGAGTTTGTTCGATAAGGATTCTAGCCCCTGGATTTGCCCATATTCGCGAAGTGCTTGCTGGCGTGCAGGATAGACTAGGATCATCTACTAAAAGATCATATTCACTCTGGATGCGAAGACCTTCAGTAGTTAATTTGATTTCGCTTTCATTCCCTGGGCCATTAAGCAGCCACATTCCAGAAATTTCAGGTATCGCGAAAATTCTTGTGGGTATAAGTAGAGCAGTGAGTAGAAAAAAGCTTCTTAACATGCCGGCACCCCTTTATATTATTGTTGGAGGCTGCTAGCGAGTATAGAACATTTTATAAAATTAATATTGTTAATTTTAGGTCTACATTGATGGCGATGGCTAGCAGAAGTGGAGTGTATTATGGGAAGTTGACCTCTCGCACAAACCACTCTTGTAATAGTTCTTTTGTCATAATTCCGCTGTGGGATTGCATGTTATGGTCTTTATCAAAAAAATAGCTGCGAGGGAGTTCTCCGTACCAGCTTGGATCAATAGTGTAGCGTAACCTTTCAACAAAGCTATCCGCGAACATCCAGGACTCTCTTTGTGCCAGATTAAAGTCTGACAAGAATTCAATTGCATCCTCGCTGGTGTCGATTGAATCCGTTGAGATAAGCACGAATGGTAAATCTGGGTTCAGTTCAAGTAACTCTCCCATCATGCTGAGTTCAACTAGACAGGGCGGGCAGTCAACTGACCAAAGGCCCAATAAAAATTCTTGACCCTCGTATTCGGCTTTTATCTCTGAAAAAGAATCGAATGTAAAAGAGCGAAAATTATTTCCGAACGCTCCTTGAGACATCGCGATTGCGAAAAATAGCGTTATGCCCCGATAAAATCGGTTTAACCCCAACGGAGTATTAATTTCCATTATTTGACAACTGCCTGGTGTTATCATTTAGTTTCAGAAAAATGTAACCGAACTCATCTGAGAGCCAACTTAGGTAGAGAGATTCAGTATCTTTTATCAATAATGGGTGGTCAGACCCCTTATCTGTTATAAGTAAAGTTTTTGGTGAGGACCAAGAGATGCCATCATCTGAGCTGGTAATCAAATTCAATAGTGTCTCTTTCCCGTTAAAGCCTTTCCAGACCAGATACAGTTTTTGATCAAATTCGGCAAGGTAAGGGTGCCCCGCCCCAGGTTGACCATCGACTTGAAATAGGGAGTTAGATTTTTGCTCATCAAAAGAATAACGCGCGTAATAGATACCCTGATTGACGTCTCCATTCGTAAACCAACTCATATGGTAGTCGCCGGATAAGCTTGAAAGTGCCATCGTTGGTCCATGATGGGGGCAGGCATTGATATGCCATTCGTCAAAACTTGCTCTATTTGTCACAAGCGTTTCGCCTGTCGGGGTTAGTTCCGCTATAGCATGATCTCTTACGTCTTCCCCAAATACCTGTCTCCAGAGTATAGCGATATTTTCTGGCCCCTTAGGCGCGATCGCTATCCGGCAGCATTCGCAGCTATTGTTGGCCACGCGATAATTTTTTGAGAACGACGCCCCTTTGTCATCGGATACAGCATAATAGACAGCTGCTCCGATATATTCTTCGCCCTTCTCAAGTTTGGCTTCGAGGTCTCTTTTGTCTATCCATGTTAGATAAAGGTGCCCTGACTCAGATAAAAATAAAGTTTCGAACCGGTGGCCCGTAAATAAGTTGTCGTCATTAATAGTTCGAGGGGCTTCGAAAGATTTTCCATTATCGATTGATCGGCTGAACCGGATCTCACCTGTAAACCTAGGTGAAGTTTTAAGTGTCCACGAAACAAAAATTGTTCCCGATTCATCAACAATTATTTTTGGACGATTCTCACCATTATGCTCGGCGTCCTCAGCTACTGAGTTTACGGCTACCGGGTCGCTATAAGATTTGCCGAGATCGTTTGACTGGCTTACATAGACAAATTCGTTTTGAACGAATGCAACCCATAGCCTTCCTTCTGAATCAAGCGTGGCGCTTGGAGTGCTCCCGCAATGGACTGAATTTTCCATCGTTTGAGCTTTTTCTGTGCCGCAACTAGCATAAGTTTCGGTGCCTACGAAAGCTACTTGTATAGCGATAACGAAAATTAGTTTTTTATACACGGTTCTCTCTCACTTAGAAGCTATATTTTCCCTCGAGGAAAAATGTCTGAGAAGGCCACGGATGATGCACATAAACCTCCTCATTAGTAACATTATTCATTCCGGAAGACACAGAAAATTCTTCTGAAATTTGCCAGTTAACCCTTATATTTGTTAGTAAAAAATCGTCTTGTGCGCCAAAAATATTACTTTCTTTATCTAGATTATCCAGTCGGCCATAGCTATTGCTTGCATACCTCAATCCAAGGCCAACGTTTACATCATTAAGCAGTGAATAGCTAAATAATGCATTCGCTCGCCATTCCGGCATTCGAGGGAATTCATTACCTTCAATGCCTGGATTCAGAACGCTCTTAGTAATTTCGGCATCGGCGTAGTTTATATTAAAGCGGAGGCTTAAATTGGAGTCAATTAGCTCTTTATTGTTGTAGACAAGCTCCACGCCTTGAGTATCAACCTCGTCAACAGGCAACGCTGTAGAAATATTCGTGTTGTTGGTGATCTCTGTAAAATTAAATATCACGTCATCAATAGTCTCTTTATAGAAATTAACAGATACGGATCCACTTCCCGTTAATTTCTCTATTGATATGTTGTGATGGAGTCCGTCTTCAGGTTCTAGCAAAGCATTGCCAGCAAACTGCCTAACTCCACTGCTCTCATTTCGATAGAGTTCTTCAATTATCGGGAACCTGATCGCGCGTGCAGCGGAATACCTTATAGTGATTGAGTCATCCACGAAGTAGGCTAAAGAGAGTTTAGGAGAAACACCATTCTCATCCCTGTCTATGTGACGATCTGCAGCATTGGATTCTTCTCCGAAATAACCGCCAGAACTTTCCCAATCTTCATATCGCAATCCTAGTGATAGATCCCACTGATCACTGAGTACCATGCCCCATTGTGCATACAAAGCTTTAGTTGAGACTTCGCCACCGCTCGCGCCTCTCGAAGAGCCCTTAATTCTATTAAAGGCATCGTACCTGAAGGGATCAACGTTCAGCTCATAATTATCGCTGTGAAAGCCCAATGATAAGCGCATATCGTCATTTCCGAATAAAGTCTCTGTTCCTGCTTTAAAATCAAAAATCTGCCATCCTGTGTCATCGAACTCAGTTATTCTGCCAGCAAACCTAGCATTTGCAGATTGGTAATCTGAAGCATTCGGATGTCGTCCCGTTCGAATCTCTATATCGTCTAGAATTTCAAAGTTGCTAAAATAAGCATCGAACAGCCATCCATTATCGTTTAGTGGTCCGCCGATACCGAGCCCAACTAGAAGGCTGTCTCTTTCTTGCATCCTGTTTTGAAACACGCTGGTGCCCCAGCTTGTTGTGTCATAAACCGTAGAAGGGTCAGTAGCTAGACTAAAATTTCGATCATAAAAAGCGTTACCAGCGGAATCTCTGAGATAGTTATTGGGGTTTGATTCGTCCCGCTCTCTTTGCTCATAAGCGATATTGCCTCTCAACTGGAAATCGCCAATGTCATGAATAATTTTTAATTTAACGAGTTCGGTTAGTGATTCCTCTGGCCCAGAGTCTCCAAAATAGATGATATCCCTACCCCTTTCATCAAGCCCGGATAGAGCACCTGATGCACCGGTAACAGAAGCTGATCGTCGAGAGGAAGATGAGCGGTGCTGTGTTTGGGGCTGCCCTTCATTGTCTAATCTATTAAAGGAAAGAAAGTAACTCGTATTTCCAACCCTATCCTCTATCGAGGCGAAGAGCTTGTTTCCTGTGTAAGACTCATCGGTTTTTAGAATGTCGTATGATTGACTGAAAAAACCAGTTTCTATATTTATCTTCCTTTCGGTTGGATTTCTGGTATACAAGTTGACGACTCCCCCCATTGCATTTCCGCCATACTCCGCTGAATAGGGTCCGTAGATAACTTCAGCTGCTTCGATCTCGCTTGGAGATACTAGGGACCACCTGGGGGAACCTGACCAGCGCGTTTGCAGGTGATAGTGTAAAGGTATGCCATCCGTAAAAACCATGGTTCGAGAGCCTTGAAACATGTTGGATCCGCGCATTCCGATAACACCATTAGGGTCGCCAATAAACCTTGTTCTTATAATAAGATTGGGCTCATACATTAGCGCGTCTTCAACTGTGGACATGTTTATTGCTTTAAGGTCTTCAGCTGTTATTACGCTGGTGGGACTTACGTCAGTTGTGTCTCTAAAGAGTTGGTCGCCAACGATCAGGATCTCCTCTATCTCATCTTCGGCCGCGCTTGCTACCCCGCCAATTAAGCTAAGAATTACCAGTGTTCTGAAAAAAGACGAGTTAGCGCGTGAATCTTCCATATCATTACTGCTCTAATCCTAAATATGGACGGTAACTTACTGGAATTCGGGATTCTTAAGAAGTGACATAATGCCGCAACTCGATATATGGGAGCAGAGCTAGTTGGTTGGGCAGGGCAGATCTGCTGGTGGGATATTAGTTTCGGAAAGAGATGAGCAATAGGAGATATTATAGAATCAATCGGTTAAAAGTTTGCAATGGCGCCTAATGTAACTTATGAAAATCTAATAAAGCCTCTTAACCTTTTTCTAAGATAATTTTATGCAGCATATACGTTGGAGAGTTTATTGCTTCTATCCTGTTTATTGTAGGTGTGTCTTATACTATGATGCAGGAAGGCAGAAAAAAACAAATTATTTCTGTAAGTAACTCGGAATTTCAAGAACGGGATAATAAAAAATGCTAATAAAACAAATACCGATTCGAAATAACTTGCGCAATTACATGTATCTATTGGCATGTGAACAAACTTTGGAGGCTATAGCAATAGATCCATTGGACCATGCCGTATGCCTTCAAGTAGCGAAAGACTTGGGATGGAGTATAAAAATTGTGGCTAACACCCATCACCACTTCGACCATATTGACGGCAATGGACCGGTTATAGCTGCGACGGGCGCTGAGCTAGTTGCACACGCTGAGGCTATGCAGGCAATACCTAATGTAGATCGGGGGTTGCAAGCTGGTGAATCATTGAGCTGCGGAGAATTAGTCCTTAAGGTGATGGATACGCCGGGGCATACTATGAGTCATATTTGTTTGTATTTTTCGGGCAACTCAGAAGAGAAGCCTGCGTTATTTTGTGGCGACACACTATTTAATGCTGGCGTAGGGCGGTGTGATTTTGGTGGTGAGCCCAAAATTCTTCATAAAACTTTTGTTGATCAAATTTTTCCACTACCGGATGATGTGCGTATTTTTCCAGGGCACGACTACATTGAAAACAATTTGGAGTTTACACTGGATAGAGAGTCGGATAACCAGTCAGCTCTTTCATTGCGAGAGCAATTCAAAAATGGACTCGATGCAGAAAGCTTTGTAAGTGATATTGGTTTGGAGCGAGAAATCAATGTCTTTTTTAGGCTCAATGAAAAACAGGTGCGTGCAGGAATTGCTTCGAGCCTGAATGTTGACGTCAACAGTTTAGATTCTCAAAAAACGTTTATCGGCTTGCGCAGCTTGCGCGATAACTGGTAAAAATTCTATATAAAAGGAATGAACAATTGGAAGGATTCTTGGTCTAACTGCGTATAAGATAAATATTCGTTGCTCAATTCGCGGAGGTTCTTATGAAGACCATTTTTATAATCGTAGTCTCGTTAATTGGTTTGTCTTCCTGCGGTTCTTTGCAAGATAGACCCATAGTAGACCTTAAGGGTGTAAATTTAGCGCAATATAATGCTGACCTAGCTGAGTGTGAGGTCTACGCTCAAGATGTTAGCGTGATGAATAAAACAGCTGAAGGTGCGGTCGCAGGAGCGGTAATCGGTGGCGTTGTAGGGGCGGCCACCGGTGGGACGAGCAGAGCTAAGCGCGGTGCCGGCGCGGGCGCAACTATCGGAGGAGCTAGAGGCGCGATCGTTGCGATTAATGACAAGGAACGGATAGTGCGCAACTGTCTTAGGGGCAGAGGCTATAAGGTACTGATTTAATGTTCATAACAAAAGGCCTCAAATAACAAATTTAATTACCAAGTTAGAAGGGAGTTATTGTTTGCCCCGTATAATTAAGTATTGAATATTTACACGGAGGTCTCTTGAGAAATTGCTTCAAACTAACTGAGTTAAGAAACGTCTTATTAACGACTTTTTTTCTTTGTGGTTGCTTAATATCAAGCCTCACTATTGGATCTGCTAAGTTTCAAAATAATATTCTTAATTTGCCGTATGTGGTCGTTGGAAGCAATCTATATAACGTAAGTCTGCGCCTGGTTCAAAATTCTAATCCGATAGATTTAACACTTTGGTCGTATTACCAATATCCAATTCAGGATATTGAGACCTCGAATAACGAATCCGTGTTTAGCGGGAATGTTCTCTCAATCCCGATACTTCGATCAGCGAACAAATCTTACCGACTGCAGTTGGACTATATCGAATCCGAAGAAGTTTTTCGGTTGCTTGAGCCCGTTACGACTCTGCAAAATTCCACCGATGGTATTCTGTGTAACTACATCGATAGTACTCCCAACAATCAGCAATCTCTGACTATTACTAGCAAGTCTGAGTGGGGGTGTGTCGGTGGCAATCGCACACTAACGGCTAATGGTATTCCTGATCATGATGTTGGGGTCTTTCCAAATCCTCATAATCCAAACACGATCTCAGAACAGTCTGTGACGGCAGAGTTTCCACTTTCACCGGAAGAGGGATCTTCACCAACTACATTAGGAGGTCGGTTAGGGCCTGTCGCTTATGTGCTTAATGGGGTTAAGGTTGATGCCGATACCGCTGGAGCGTGCGATGATTCGGGTGATAGTTGCAGCTTGGCTGGGGGTACCGGCAGCTGGGGTATCGAGGCGCTGGGCCAGCCACATTTTGATTTTGGCGATGATGAGAATCATGCCCATGTTCAGCCGGGAGGAACTTACCATTATCACGGTATCCCGGAAGGTTTTGTTGCTAAACAAGGGGGTAATAGTTCTACGATGACTATCATAGGCTGGGCGGTAGATGGTTTTCCGATCTACGCTCGCTACGGGTACAGTGATGCTGACGATACCTCGTCAAACCTTAAGTCTATGGAAGGTAGTTATCGATTGGTCGGTACGGTAAGTGATTCGAGACCCCCAACATCAATGTATTCCTTGGGGACTTTTAAACAGGATTGGGAATATATTGAAGGCCTAGGTGATTTAGATGAATGCAATGGACGTTGGGGTGTGACGCCAGAATTCCCGCAGGGCATTTATCACTACTATGCGACAGACAGTTACCCCTATTTTCAGCGATGCGTTAAAGGTTCGGTAGAAGCATTAGAAGGTGCTGGTGGTCCTCCAGGTGGTGGTCCTCCAGGCGGTGATGCGTCGCGATCTTCCTCGAATACAACAGGAAAACAAGTGGATAGGTATGCTTGTGAAATTAACTCGGATGGATTTTGTCTTTTTACAGGGGATCCTCATCAGTTAATTCTAGAGCCCGGTACAGATAAAATAGTAAACCTCAAAGGTGAGTTTGTTTTTAATCTTAACGAGGCAGTTGCAGTAAATAAATCTGGTGAAATATTGGAAGCTAAAGGAACACCCGCTTTTGACGGAGACACTCTAATTAAAATGTCGAAGGAAAAAATGTCAGAAGATGAGAAATCTTTTCATAAAGTTATGACAATTATGTTCCCTATTAGGAATGCACTAATGTATAACGTCAAAAATTTGTCAAAAGATGCGTGGTCCCTTCTGGTAGAAGAACTTACAAAGAGAGGTATAAAAAACAAAACATTTCTTGAAGGAAGAACACCGAAGGATAATTATTACGGAACCGAAGGAATTTTTGATCTAGTAAAAAATCCTCGTGGCCAGGATATTCACCATGATGTTATGAAGTTTTTAGAAGAAGCAGGACTCTATTTGCTATGTCACGTGACAAGCGATGGGTTTAATAATTACTTAAAAGAAACACATCCTGAAGGACACGACGCATGTAAGGAAGCTATTTTAGTGTCTAAGGTACCCTTTACCAGTGGATAAATTATCACAATACAATTTAGATCTCGCTGCTAATTATAATTAAGCTAAAAAATAGACTGTGCTTTATGAAATATATCTTTAAAAATTTTACTGTCATGACGCTAAGTCTAGTAGTGCTGGCGCTAGTATCGCCATTAGCTCAAGCACATCTAATGAAAGCCCAGCATGGAACACTAAATATTTTTGAAGATGGGATTTACATGGTGCTGTCGCTCCCTGCTTCGGCCTTCGATGATATCGACGAAAATAATGACGGAAAGTTATCCATGATGGAGTTTAACAATCAGCGCTCAACGATTATTGAATCCATCACGAATAAAATAACTTTGAGTAATTTTGAGAATAATATTTCTTTGGAGGGCATCATGCTCTCGCCAGAGGTCGCTCATGATTCGTCAGATACTTCTATTTCTCAACTCGTTATTTTAGGTAAATTTAGTGTGCATCAGCCTAATCAGCAGCTGATTTATACTAATAATTTGTATGGTAAAAACATCAGTGAGCAAATGATTACTATTACAGCGACCCGCCAGTCGGATGGAAAAAGGGTTGTATTCGAGCTGATGTCAGACGACCCTTCACAAGGGCTAAGTTTTTAACCATACACACCTGTAGTTCTCTTTGTTTTGATAAGGTTTAGCCTTGGTTGCAAACGATATAGCCCTATTAAAACATCTCCAGTTTTTATCGTTGAAATAAGAAGTCGGAAAACTCCCCCTTGGTGGTTTATACTCTGAATAATTATCTGGAGGATTGGCTATGCAAGACAAGAAAATTAGAACGGTTCTCGGTGCTATTCTTTTTCTTCTATGGGCTGCGGCACCTCCAACTTCCTTGCACGCCGCGGAATTTTCTCAAATCAGACCTGGCTCAGACGAATTTATGGAATTGCCAGCGGAAGACTGGTTGAAGAATGGTGGGGATTTCTATAATCGAAACTACTCACAATTAAGCCAGATAAATACGGAAAATGTTGGTGAGATGATTCCTATTTGGCGGACTCATCTAGACGGCTCGGGACTCGAGGCGCGATTCTCTGGAGAGGCCCAACCGGTTGTCCATGAGGGGACTATGTATATTGTCACAGGTGCAGATGACGTTTTTGCATTGAGTGTTGAAACAGGAGAAATTCTTTGGCGTAACCTTGCCAATCTTTCAGATGAAATTTCAACAGTTTGCTGTGGGTGGACCAATCGAGGAGTTGCTATAGGAGAGGATAAAGTTTTTATAGGCCAGCTTGATGGCCTTCTTAAAGCGATCGATAAGGAGTCGGGACGCACTATTTGGGAGACGCAAGCTGAAGACTGGAAGGAGGGGTACACGATAACGAGTGCGCCTTTGTATTTCGAAGGTCTAGTGATTAGTGGGTTTGCTGGTGCTGAATTTGCAGCGAGAGGCAGAGTAAAGGCTTATGATGCATCTGATGGTTCTCTCGTCTGGACATTTTTCACTGTTCCCGGACCGGGAGAATTTGGGCATGATACCTGGCCATCAGATAATAATTCTTGGCAAACCGGCGGGGGGACCGTTTGGCATACGCCGGCAGTCGATCCAGATCTGGGGTTACTTTATTTTTCTACAGGCAATCCTGGTCCAGATTACAATGGAGCGATTAGACCAGGAGATAATCTATTTACCGCTTCTATAGTTGCAATTGACGCCTACACTGGACAGTATCGTTGGCACTTCCAGCAGGTTCATCATGATATTTGGGACTATGATGCGCCCAATCCAGTTGTTCTATTTGATTTAGATTATGGGGGTGTTGAACGTAAAGGGTTAGCGCAAGCGGGAAAGACTGGTTGGGTTTATATTCTAGACAGAGTTACTGGCGAGCCTCTGGTAGGTATAGAGGAAAGGCCAGTTCCGCAAGAACCTAGACAAGCAACTGCTGCTACCCAGCCTTTCCCTATAGGTGACCCTTTTGTTACTCAGACACTTGATATACCACCAGAGGGATTTAATTTAACTAACGAAGGTAGGATTTTTACTCCGTTTTGGGACGAGCCAATTCTGTTAAAGCGAGGCGAAGCTAATTGGCCTCCTAGCACAGTTGATCCAGATAGCGGCATTATGTATGTCTGTGCAGGAGAGAGGCAGGCTGCCTATTCAACTCAAATAGATACCGACGAAGCGTCCTCCGGGGATCGCTATACCGGAGGCGCAATGAGGTTCGCACCTGTCCCAACTACCGGCGTTATAGCTGCAGTAAATTTACGTGATAATAAAGTGGTATGGTCACAGCGGTGGTCGAGTCGGTGCTACAGTGGCTTAGTAGCTTCTGCGGGGGGGTTGGTATTTGCGGGTCGTAATGATGGAAGATTTACCGCGATGGACTCTAGTGATGGTAAGAAACTTTGGGAGTTTATGACAGATGCTGGAGTTAACGCCCCCCCTGCAACTTTTGAACATGAGGGTGAGCAATATGTCGCGGTACTTTCAGCTGGTAATTTGCTCGCAGGTTCGAAGCGTGGTGATAGTGTTTGGCTGTTTGGATTAAATTCAGACGGTGTTCAGCGGAGTCTTACGTTAGAAGAGGTAACGCCACCGCTTTCAACTTTTGAAGGCCAGAGTCTTTACGGGCAAAATTGTGTCTTTTGTCATGGAAGGCGCGGTGAAGGTGGCCACAATGGAATGCCTCTTGAAGGATTGGCTGAATTTCCTACTAACTATGTTTCGAGAATAATCACTTCTGGCTTAAATAATATGCCTTCTTTTAATGGTCTGCTCACTTCTAGTGAGATTAGCGCTATTGCTGAGCACGTAAGAACGCTCAATCAAGAGATCGCGAATCGCAATAGGCAGTAATTTCTGATAGTTAGAAATTAAATTACGAACTTAGTAACGGAATACGTTATCGTCATAAAGATGTATAAAACTCTGCGAATAAATATTCCATATGTATTCATGCCTTTTATTGATTACTCTTCTTGGCGTTTAAATCTGTTTGTTTTTATCATTCTTTCGACTCTAATATTTTCATCCGATAGTTTGGCTATTCAAAAAAACTCCTCCACGATAGTAGTCGCTGAAGATATTGGTATTGTTGGAGTTATAAAAAGAGAAACTAAATCTCTCTCGTTATTGTCCGTTGATGATTTCTCTGTGATTCAGCAGTTTTCACTACAAGATACACCGACTTCGGTCGCATATGACGAATCGGCAGAGGCTTTTTATGTGACGTCTTTTTTAAATTCAAGTTTGTTAGTATTACTATGTTAGCTTTTATGCGCCAGTTTCTGCGTATTTAGGGTCATATCTGATTGGTGTTATTTCATTAATAAGGCAATATTTCCTTTTCATAAGCTTGAATCTATTAAATTATTACTCAGAAGTGACGATTGGGGAAAAATGTTGGGGTTCCTGGTTAATTTCAACGATTTTGATCGATTATGTTTTATTATGAACTAAAGGAGAAACTCTAGTGCGTAGCCCATACTGGCTTGTTTTATCAGTTTGCTGGGTTTTTAGTGGCTCAGTGTCTGCTGGCTCATTGAGCTTCTCGTCTCCTACTTATACCGTGTCGGAGCATTCCCCTACCCTTACGGTTTCGGTTATTCGCACTGGTTCTACTAGCGCTACCGCGAGTGTGACCGTTATTTCTACCCCTGGTACTGCTGGGGCAGATGATTTTAACGCCGTGTCCCAGGCTTTAACCTGGGGTGTGGCAGATGCAGGCATCAAGACACTTACTATCACTTTGAAAGACGATAGTCTTTTTGAGGGTACTGAAATATTTTCTCTTAAATTTACTTCAGCAGTGGGGGATGGTACTGGCGGCGATGCAGTAGTTAATATCACAGATTATGAAGAAGGGAAATTACAATTTTCTTCAGCTTCTTTTTCTGGCCAAGAGGACAGTTTACAAGCAAATGTTACTGTTACTCGTGTTTCAGGTACAGCGGGGCCGGCGACAGTTAAGCTTAAAACTGTAGAAGTTACTCCTCCACCAGATAAGGCGACTAAAGATCTTGATTACACTGCAGTAGATACTACTTTGTCTTTCGCAGATGGCGAAAGCAGTAAAACCTTTGCAATTCCTTTAAAGAATGACAACGTCGCAGAATTTTCCGAATTTCTGCAGGCTACGTTGTCAACCCCAAGTGGTTCTACTCTTGGAGCAATAACGACTTCAAATATTGAAATTAAAGACACTGATTCAGATTTTACAAGCACTTTAAAGCTGCTTACAAAAAATGTTGCAAATATTACGCAGTCTCAGTTAGTTGATCTTGCTCAGAACTCATTACTAGATTCAACAAAGAAAGTATTGGACTTAGTAAATACAATCCCAATTCTCACTCTTACGGGCATTACGGCTAAGCAAGACACAGATGGATTAATGACAATTGACGTTGAAACCGACCGAGTTTATTTGCGGCCGGTATATATCAAAAGGGCAGCTAGTTCCGCGACGCCCGTAATCAACGTGCGGGATGATATTAACTCTACGTTCACAACAAGTCAGGGATGGACTCTGGAGGCACAACCGGCACTGGCAACGAAGGGCCTGACAGTTCTTCAGAAAGCACTTGCAGCCATTTTCTTACCGGATCTAGTTATTACGGATACTGGAAATATCACAATTCAGGCTGATCAGGGTGCTCCTCCGTTTGAAAGAGATGCATTGAATAACGTAATTGTGAACTACAAGTTTTACGATAGGTGGAATTTAAGGCCTTCAATGATTTCGACTTTAACCACTGCGACAAAGGAAGGATATTCTTTAGTTCCTCACCCACTTGATCCTAAAGAGGTCGTTGTTTCAGTAGTTTATTTGGATAGCGCTAAATACCGTAGGCAAATTTTGAGCTCGGCGCCAATCAATGGCCCAGAACTTATTCAAGAATTGGAGAGTAATGGTGTTAATAGATGCGCGGTTATTCTTGTTGGAGTATGTAAAGTATCCGTGAATAATCCCAAACAATTAAATTCGGGAATAGTCACATTAGATATTCCTTATACACCTCCCGAAGGTTCGCTCCAAACGATTAAGCTTACAATTTTTGCTGATTATAAAATTAGAAAAGTTCCTAACTTTACTTTGAGCATGGTAGGTTTTAGAGAAACTATTGACCTTAATCAGGATGGATATGGTGATTACAAAATGGTTTATGCTAATGGAGAAGAGCAGTATTTTTTCCTGGTATCCAGCTATATTGCTAATTAAAAAAATGGAAAATCTAGAGGTTATATTCATCTTAAGGGCGTGCAAAAATGTATAAAATATTGATCACGAGTGGACTTCTAGTTTTTTTAGTTGGTTGCACAGCCGGTCAAGATTATAGAAGAGCTTTAGGCTCTTTGTTAAATTCTGACTTCGTTACAACCGGTAAAGATTATCAAAAGGTCTTAGATTCATGGTTAGGCTACGATATCGATGGGCTTGTGCGTCGTTGGGGTTACCCAACCAGCGTTCTTGAAACGCTTAATGGCAATACACTCCATGTATTTCAGCGCCCAGGAAATCTTGTAACAAATGAAAAGCGATACGATCGTATTTTTAAGCCGCTCCCGTATCAATTTGATTACATTTCTTCATCAACTTTCAAGAGTAAAGTTGGTTTCACAGCCCTGCCGGAATATATTTCTGTAATGTATTCCGATACTGCCGACGGTGAAACTTTGGGTTTTTCTTGTGAGACTATGTTTGAGGTTAATCCAGCCAATCGTATTACGCATTGGAGCTATCGCGGCTACGATTGCTATTAGTTGCACTTATCTGCGTAGTGCAAGGTTATAGATCTGTATAACCAATGTCTCCATCGAAGAATCCCACTTCTACTATCTAGTTCCATCGCGGACTTTGTCATGTTATTTTGCATGGACAGTTAAGTATTTTTGAGAGTTACGATGAGGCTGCTCGACTTTATAGGCATAGTTATTTTCTTCATTTCGCTGGCTAGTGTGTCTTACGCGCAATCTGAATTTGATGAGACTAAACGGCTTGCGGAACAAGGTAATGTTATTGCCCAAATGAATCTTGGCAACAAGTATTATGTTGGAGAGGGTGTTCCGCAGAATTTTACGGAAGCTGTTAAGTGGTATCGGATGGCGGCTAAACAGGGCAATGCGGTTGCCCAAAACAATCTAGGGATGATGTATGGCATTGGCAGGGGTTTACCAAAAAACTTTATTAGGGCCTATGTCTGGTCATCAGTCGCCGCTGCGCAGGGCAATGAGCAGGCGATGGCTAACCGGGATGTTGTTGCAGACGAGTTAACCCGTGCGCAGCTCGCACGAGCTCAAAAAATGGCTACAAGATGTTTCGAGTCTAACTATAGAGATTGTGGTCGGTGAAGAAGCGCTTGAGCAAAGTCTTAATCCGAGGTTTAAGATTGTAAAAGCCTTTACCATTGCATTTGTATTTTTGTTGTCAACTGCATTGGTGCGCTTAACGAAAAGGTTCAGGCTCCTGATTGCAGCGGTATATTTGAAACAACGACAGGTTTGTATACGGATATAATTCAAGTTAACAGTAGCGTTCTTGAAACGGTATGGAGCTTGATTGATTCCACGAATCTGATTCTGAAGCTGGTAAGCTCTAAAGAGGTGACTGCTAACTAAATTCAACTAGCATAGACAAATATGAATTTATCAATCGGCGATTTCTCCACCGACAATCGTGGCTGGAGTGAACTTTTATCAGAGAGAAGCAGTGCCAGTAATTTTCGGGGTAGTGTTCGTGTGCCGTGGGTAATCGTGGGGGCCGGCTTTACTGGCCTGGCTTGTGCGCGGCGTTTGGCAGAGTTGCACCCAAATGATGAAATCATCCTTGTAGATGCTCGTCTTGTCGGCCAGGGAGCGTCTGGTCGAAACTCTGGTTTCGCGGTTGCTGTTAGCCATTTTCCTGGAAAATATATTCCGGAGCAGAAAGGAAACTTTGCCCGGGTCAATCGAATAAACCAGGCTGGTGTAGAAATTTTAGATCGCGAGGTTAAAACACTGTCAATTGATTGTCAGTGGGATGATGGAGGTTTTCATCACGCAGCTGCTGACGCAGACTCTATATATGAGTGTGATAACTTTCTTGAATACTTGAATGCAATGGAGATTGCTCATACTCCACTTAATAAAGATGAAATGGACAATCGACTTGGTACAGCTTTATATAAAGTTGGAGTTCATGTGCATGCGGGCGCTTTAGTGCAACCCGCGGCTTTAGTGCGCGGACTTGCCTCTAAGTTACCAAGCAATATTGAGCTAATAGAGCAGCGCCCTGTCTTAAAAGTTGAAGAAGGGAGGTCTATTAAACTCTCTTTAAGCGATGGTGAGATAATAACTGACCGCCTTGTTCTGGCAACGAATTACGAGGCAGGTAAATTGGGTTTTCTGTCAGACGCTTAACAGGTAGCACCCTATCGGGGAGCTTTACGCGTAAATTGAATGAGCAAGAATTGGCCATGCTTGGTGAGTTGAAAGAGTGGGGTGTTCTTTCTTTGCATAGCGGCGGTGCTACAGTGCGACTGACTGTAGACGGGCGTATAAGTCTTCGTAATACGGCGGAATTTAATGGAGGTCGTTTGCTTTCCGAGAAAAAGTTAAAGCACCATCAAGCTATGCATCGGGCTAGTTTTGAAAAGCGCTTCCCACAGTTGATGGATGTTCCTTTTGAATGCGCCTGGTCTGGTGTGGAGGGTATCAGTCGTAACAGCACCAATTTTTTCGGGAAACAAACGGACAAGATATATTTTGCTGGTGGCTACAACGGTTCTGGTGTGAGTAAAGGTAGCGCGTTTGGTTATGCGCTTGCTGAATATGCAAGCGGGGGCCAATCTTCTTTGGTTTCCGATTGCCTTGAATCTGTTCCAGCGAAATGGATACCGCCAAGACCATTTTTAGATATTGGCGCTATTTTTACGGTCAGATCTCGCTTTCGTGGAGTGGGGCTGGATCGTTAAATGAAGCACGTTTCTTAATAAGTAATAAGCCTACAATCATTAACAGTATGCCCAACCACAATGCGGAGAAACTTCCCGTTATTCC
>JAQWTK010000109.1 GCA_029242705.1 Gammaproteobacteria bacterium
CTGAATAGACCAAGAGAATTAGAACATCTCGAAACACTTACGCCAGAGCAAGCGGCGGAGTGGGAAGAATTTGAACTACGCCGCCAAAATCGTGATCTCATTATCGATTCCGTGGGTGGTGCTGGATACCCCCCGGGCGTAATTTCTTACAATAATTTCTGGTATGAGCGTGGAGAGAATACCGTAGCCGATCGCAGAACTTCGTTGATTTATGACCCGTCAAACGGTCGAATGCCTAGTTTAAATAGTATTGGTCGACAGCGTGCACAAATCAGATCAGAAAACCGGCGTTTAAGTATAGGCCCAGAAGGCAGAACTTTGGCGGACAGATGTCTTATGAGTGGGGGTGCCGGTCCACCACTAGTCCCAGGTGCCTATAATAACAATATTCAGATCGTTCAAACGAAAGATCACATTATGATTTTAAGTGAGATGATCCATAGGGCGCGCGTCATTCGTATTGATGATGCTCATCAGACTCGACATGTTAAATGGGACGGCGATTCAATAGCGAGATTTGAAGGCGACACTTTGGTGATAAATACACGCCATTTTTATCATCACGATAACGGTCGTGGTTCCTCGGACGAAATGATACTTGAAGAAAGAATAAAGCGAGTGGACGGAGATACTCTCGAGTATGATTTTACTATTGAAGACCCTAAATCGTGGAATGTCTCTTGGTCTGCACGGTTTCCTCTCAGGCATATCGACTATCCAATTTATGAATACGCGTGCCATGAAGGAAATCATGGAATGGTTGGTATTTTGGCTGGTTGGCGTCGGTATGAATCTATGGGTATGAATGGTGATGGTACCGCAAGAGAAGACTAAAAACGTTTAAAGGTTCAGGAGTTCTAATCAATGGAATATAAAAATTTTAAGACATTAATTTTTATGTGGTTTATGACTACTTTATTTTCAACTGTGACTCTGGGGCAAGCGTTGCCGGGACCTGACCCCTTGCAAATGGAAGTTGCACCTGACCTTGGTTATGTGCCTGTGCCACATGGACTAAAAATTCCCAATGATGTTGAGTTGGGTGCAGCCTCCAGTGTTGTTTGGACAGAAGAGGATCATTTAATTTTGTTTAATCGAGGCCCAAATCCATTGATGGAGTTTGATCCGAGAGGTCGCTTATTAAAGGTTTGGGGGCAGGGGGATTACATCCGGCCTCATGGAATGCGCTTAGATCCGCAAGGAAACATCTGGACTACTGACGTCAATGGTCACACGGTTAGAAAAATGGGTCTCGATGGTAGAGTATTACTAACCATTGGGAAAATGGGAGAACCTGGGGAGCCGGAAGATGGATTATTGAATGAGCCGACAGACCTCACAATAAATGATGAGGGTGAAGTTTTTGTGCTGGTAGGGCATGGTCGGGGCACACCGCAACTCCTTAAATTTGATAGGATGGGACGATTCATGAAAAAGTGGGGAGGTCCGGGAACGGCCCCGGGGCAGTTTGATACTCCTCATTCAATCGTAGTCGATGGAGACGGACTTATTTACGTGGCAGATAGGCAGAATCGTCGCATACAGATCTTTGATGATGAAGGTACCTATATTAAGGAGTGGCATTATAAAGGATTACCTTGTGGTCTGCACTTTGACGAAGATGGAACACTTTGGATGGTAAGCGGGTTTGCTGGCGAAATATTAAAGTTGGATAATCAGGGCAAAGTTGTTGCGGCGGCGGGCGAGCCGGGTAAGAAACTTGGTGAATTTGGAGAAGCTCATTATATGACCTTAGCACCAGGTGGAGTTATTTATATCGCTGATACCATAAAACCTGATTTGCATAAATTTATTCATCGTTAGTTTTAATGCAAATTTCTTCTAATAAAAAAGCAAGAGCTATTGTTTGGTTTTTGCTTTTTTATTGGCAATCTATTGGCTTGCCAAATGTTTTTGGCCAACCATCTTCTCTTTCTGATGGAATTTTTACCCAAAAACAAGCAAATTCTGGAGGAGACCTATACAAAGCTCACTGCTCCCATTGTCATTCTCAGGATTTCTACCAGGACATTGAAATTAGTTGGGCTGAAATGAGTGTGCTTGACTATTGGTATCGGTTACGCGGAACTATGCCTGCAGATAATCCCAGGTCACTCAGTGATATTCAGTATCTAGAGTTATTAGCTTGGGTGCTATCGGTAAACGGATACCCCAGCGGGAAAAAACCTTTGTTTGCAAAAAGTTATCTGGGATTAATTAAATTCGGTGGTTAAGGATTCAATTTTATTCGTGGTTAAACTAACTGCAGGGGTAAAAATTCCCGTTTATTTCGCAGATTTTTCCTGCATTAGACTCCATAATTTGTTAGGGGTGATTGGCATATCTACATGCCTCACACCACGATCTGCTAACGCATTCACTACCGCGTTTACAATCGCAGGTGGGGCACCGATTGCCCCTGCTTCGCCTGCCCCTTTGATTCCTAGTGGATTAGTTTGGCAGGGAACTTCATTCCTATCAAAACGGATTGGTGGGAAATCATCAGCGCGTGGCATGGTGTAATCCATAAAGCTGGCGGAAAGTAATTGGCCCGATTCTGAATCGTACTGACAACTCTCCAAAAGGGCCTGACCTAAACCTTGTGCTATCCCTCCATGCACCTGGCCTTCTAACAACAAAGGGTTGATTACCTTTCCAAAGTCATCGACTACAGTGTAATCAACGAGTTTTATCTCGCCAGTAGCCTCGTCTATCTCTAACTCACAGACGTGGGTGCCATTAGGATAGGTTGCCTCTTCCGGTGCGAAAGACTCTTTTTCATCAAAGGCAACATCACTTCCTTTGGCGGCTGCTTTTGCGATCCTTTGAAAGTTGACTGCACGGTCTGTGCCTACAATTCGATATTCTCCACTGTCAAACTCGATATCACTAATCGCACTCTCTAGTATTTCTGCCGCGGTTTCTTTGGCTTTTTCAATGATTCTTTTTGAAGCAGCGCCTATTGCAGATCCTCCAATGGGCACAGATCGAGAACCCATGGTCCCACCGCCCGTCTCGATGAGATCCGAATTACCTTGTACGATAGATATATCATCAAAACCAATTCCCAAATTTTCACACAGTATTTGTCTGAAAGCAGTTTCATGTCCCTGACCATTGGACATTGTCCCAATATAAAGGGTTACATGACCCTTTTTAGAAATCTTTAGTCTAGCTTCTTCGGGCGAGCCGCCGGCACAACGTTCGATATAGCTGGCCATTCCAATACCTAACAACTTTCCGCGCTGTTTGGCAGCTATTTTTCTGGAATCAAACTCTTTCCAATTTGAATGGGCTACTGCATCTTCGAGGTTTTTTTGAAATTCTCCAGAGTCGTAATTTGAACCGAGCACCGTTGAAAAGGGCATTGCGTCACTTGAGATAAAATTCTGTTTTCGGATTTCTATTGGAGAGACGCCGATATCGTGTGCGGCTGCATCCAGTAATCTTTCAATTGCGTAAATAGCTTCCGGTCTGCCAGCTCCTCGATAAGCATCTACTGGGGCTGTATTAGTAAATACTCCTTGAACTTCAACGTAAGCTGTTGGGATGGCGTAACAGCCAACCAACATTGAAACACCCGCGTCTGTTGCTACAAATGGCGCAAAATTAGATAGGTAGGCACCCAAATTAGCAACAGTACTAACTTTTAGTCCGAGTATTTTTGCATTTTCGCCAACAGCAAGCTTAAGGTTGCTAACGTGATCTCTTCCATGGCTATCGGAGAGAAAAGCTTCACTCCTGTCTGATATCCATTTTATTGGACGGCCTATTCTTTTTGCTGCAAAGAGAATAGCAACGTATTCGGGGAACAAAAATATCTTCATACCAAATCCTCCTCCTACATCGTCACAGGTAACGAGGATTTGATCTTCTTCGACATTGAAGATTTGGGTAGTCAGCAGCCGACGCATTACGTGTACTCCCTGGCAGGATACATGCAATGCTAATCTACCATCTTTTTCCACAGAGGCGATTGCTCCGCGAGTTTCCATTGATGTAGGAACAACGCGGTTATTTATTAAGTCTAGTTCTACTATGTGCTTTGCTTCAGAGAAGGCTTTCTCTGTGGTTTCAGCATCACCCGCTTCCCAATTGAAGCATTGGTTATTGTCTAGGGTCTCCCAGATTTGGACTGCATCATTAGTCATTGCGCAGTTTGTTTCGACGACGGCCGGCATTACTTCGTAGTCAACCCAAACGTTTTCTGCAGCATCTATTGCTTGCTCTCGAGTTTCGGCGATGACAACCGCGATAGCATCACCAACGTAGCGTACTTTATTTTCGGCCAATGCCGGTCGAGGGGGCATAGCACATGGGCTGCCATCTTTGTTAGTTGTAGGCGCCATACAGGGGATATCACCAACACCATCGTCTTTGAGATCGGCAACTGTATAAATCCCGAGAACACCAGGCATTGAGCTAGCATCACTTAAGTCGACTGAGAGTATTGTCGCATGTGCATGAGGCGAGCGAACGAAGGCAGCAAAGCTTTGCCTGGCTACATTAATATCATCAACGTAGCGACCCTCTCCGGAAAGCAACCGGTCATCTTCAAATCTCGTGGTTGGTTGTCCAATACCAAACTTCTGCATTTTTATATCCTAATGAGCAGGGTTTTCGTAACCTAAAACTAATACGGAAGGAGCGGAGTATTGGCTTTCTATATATGTTTTGTAGTCAACTACTTTTGTATTTATAGCCTACCATAATAATTGAAACTTTTTAGCTAGAAATGAAATTTAAGCCAGTTTTCGGTGTTAATAATGCTTATTTTAGTTAGAAGAAACCTAATATCCATTAGGTTATAAAGAAGGTTTTTCGAAAGCAAAAATAAATCGATCAGTTTTGCCTTGGGCATCCAAGTCAAAAACTATCGCACTGCGGTCGTCCTCCGGATTGCGAAGCGCTTCAGACGAGGCAACAAATTTAAATCCCGCAGCCTCTATTTCGTAACGCGTAAATTCCTCCTCGATTCGATGCAGATCGGCTATTTTTTCATGTTCCATATCGGCGTCTCCTGAATGGTCTACTACAACAAATCGTCCGCCAGGCTTTAATGCGATTAAAACTTGATCTAAAAAAAGTTTGGTATTTGCTGGGCTGCCAACGGGGACATATTTTTCCCCATCATACCGTTTGGGTATCGCATAGAGATCGTGATAGGCCATTACAATTATCGCTGCATCAAGGCTCTCGGCCTCTAAGTCTAGATTAATGCCGTTGCGAGTATGGCGAACAATATTGCCAGGATCTCGTGCCGAGGAAAAACGATCGGAGAGTCCATTGATTCCCCAAGCTTCAAAGCCATCATTATTATGCAGGATAGCTTCACCATTCTCGCCTAAAACGGTAGCTAATAATTCTGTGTAATATCCGCCGCCAGCAAAAATGTCGATTGCACGATCGCCTACGTGAAGATTTAACAAAGGAATAACAGCTTCTGGCTTGCTGCGCTGATCGCGTGTTATGTCTTCTTCGAGCCGACCTTCTTTTTCCATAGCAAGAATTACCATATTTTCATCAACTGTCGCCCCAAGAGAGAGACAGGGAAAAGTCAGGTGAACTAAAATTAATAATAATCGCTGAGTCAAGATTAAGTACTCCACTCTTTTTCTCTTAATTCTATTCGGCGTATTTTGCCGCTAACAGTTTTGGGTAATGACTCGGTAAAGTCTATTTTGCGGGGATACTTGTATGGTGCAGCAACTTGTTTAACATGATCTTGTAATTCTTTTTTTAGAGCTTCACTTGCGTCAAATCCTCGAGCTAAAATTACAAAGGCTTTAACTACCTCCCCGCGTATTTCGTCAGGGCTTGAAACTACTGCTGATTCTGCAACGGCCGGATGTTCAATTAGTGCGCTTTCAACTTCGAATGGCCCAATTCTATAACCGGCTGAGAGAATTACATCATCAGAACGAGACACGAACCAGAAGTATCCATCTTCATCTGTATAAGCGCGATCGCCAGTGATATACCATTTCCCTTTGCGAGTGTCCGCAGTCTTCTTTTCATCATTTCTGTATTCTTTAAACATTCCTTGTGGTCGATTGGGCTCAACAAGCACGGCGATATCACCTTCAATGTTTACGGCAACCTCATTGCCGTCGTCATCTATTACTGATAGGTCAATTCCTGGTGCAGGCTTTCCCATAGAACCAAACTTGGGTTCAACAAAATGGAAATTACCACATAAGATTGACGTCTCTGTCTGGCCATAGCCATCGCGAATAATTAGTCCGGTTGCCCTTTGCCACTTTTCGATAATTTCTGGATTAAGAGGTTCACCTGCTCCCACGCAATGGCGTAGGCTTGAGAAATCGTATTTGGATAGATCTTCAAGAACTAACATGCGATAGATGGTAGGTGCTCCGCACATCGTTGTTATAGGATATTTTTCAATTATTGAGAGGGTTTTTTCCGGATTAAAACTATTGCTGTGGTGAACGAATAGAGCCGCACCACATGTCCACGGACCGTAATAACTGCTCCATGCTGCTTTAGCCCAGCCAGTATCGCTGATGTTCCAGTGCAAATCGTCTTCGGAGAGATTTAACCAATAAGGACCTGTAACCTGATGCGCGATTGCGTAGTCATGTCGATGTATTGTCATCTTTGGGTAGCCAGTCGTTCCAGATGTGAAGTAGCACATCGATTCCTCGTCTGCTGCTGTGTTTTGGGAATCGAAAATATTTGAGGCTTCTCCGACTAATGTTTGATAACTGAGCCAGCCTTCTTTCTCTCCATCGATTAATATTTTGGTATGTAGGGTAGGGCAGTTAGATTGGACTTCGTCCACTTTAGCGGCATTTGCTAAATTAGTGATTATGCAAGTTGAGGAAGCTGCATTAATGCGATATTCGATGTCTTTAGAAGACAATTGCGTAGTGCCGGGGGAAATAACTGCGCCCATTCGAAGTGATGCGGTAAAAGCTTCCCACCATTCAATCTCTCTGCCAAGCATTAGTATTATTACGTCACCTCGGTTTACGTTTTCGGCGCTTAGTGAATTAGCAAATCTTTTTGAATGGTCAGAAATTTGAGCGAAGTTGCGTGTTTTTTTGTTGGCTTCGTCATCTATCCAAAAGATTGCGAGCTTATCCGGATCTTGGCTTGCCCAGCGGTCAATAACATCAGTAGCAAAATTGTAATAAGATGGTTTATCCCAAGTAAATGAATCATAAATCTCTTGGTAGTTTATACTGCTATGCTGGCTCATTTACATAGTCCCAGTTCGCTAGTCTTTTAGTTATTTCCAATAAAAAGCCCTGCCTAGAGAGGCAGGGCTTTTTATTAAACCAGAGTCTTCGGTTAGTTTTTAATCATTTCCTGCGAGAGAGTTCACTTCACGTTCTTTTCTCTCGGCTACGATTTTTTCAAAACCCTCTTCATCGAGGTGAGTTACCGCGATCCAGGCGTGAGACATTTCGTCTCCTGTTCTGCTACCTCCATATACCCATTGGTCAGGGTCGGGGTTGTTCGGGTTGTTGGCCGTATTGTCATACCATTGTTTTAGAACAAGGACTGCACCAGTAGGCACTAGGGGTGCAACTTCAGGTTCATAGATATGACTATGGTGCCAAGTAGCACTCCAATTTGATATCTGGCTTATTTGTTCCGTGCGACCCGTTTCTGGATAAAAGATTTCGAAAGAGGCTGCATTCATTCGAAGGTGTCCATGAGGTTGGAAGCTGTCTATCCGGACAGGATGATCGAAGGAATGAAAACCTTGGGTCATTCCATATCCATTGGGTGGTATTACCATTTTAGCATTTCGTTGGTTAGCACCTTCAAATTGGATATTATATTGAGCCAAGTCTTGCTTATATATTCCACCTCCTGACTCATAACCTTCTTCATGGAACCAGAGGCCAATTTCTACGACATTATCTTCAATAATTTCGCCTTGCGCTATTGCGCCAACTCCGCCTGGGTACATGTGGATGTTCCATTGAATTTGAGCCCCGGCTGGAATAGTTCGACATACTCCATCAGGGACCATCTCTCCCCACTTACCCATCGCGTATTCTGTCAGCATGCCGTAGTTTTCTAATACTTCGTCCTCATTCGGCAGCCACACGGAGGAATTAGCATGATGAACCACTGCAGAAGCATCGCCCCTTGGCTTGACTTGAACGGCTTTAATACAGCGGTTTGCTGTAAGGCCTGGATCTACAAATTCCCTACTCCACAGGTCATTACCACTTGACGGGATATCATACGAACTCGAAGGTACGATTAAGTCAGGTTGTCCTAATTCAGCAGCAAAATTCCATTCAGCGGGGTCTTTCAAGTCATAAGGAGGGGGTGACATATCAGTGTCGCCTAGGGGCGCTCCTTGCTCTACCCAGGAAACGATTTGGTCAATTTCTTCTTGTTCTAAACGCCAGTCGCCTATAAGGTCTTGCAAACCAATACCGTGATCATAGGCGTAAGGAGGCATCTCGCGCGAAGCTACCTTTAATTGAATCAGTGGAGCCCAAGGGCGCACCTGATCATAGGTTTGAAATTGCATCGGACCGATGCCACCTTCTTGATGACAAACTACGCAATTCTCATTAATTATTCGCCCAATTTCGCCGTTGTAGGTTAATTCTCGTTCTGCATCTTGAGCTTGGGTTAATCCTGTTAGTAAAACAAAAAGCGGTAAGCTTAAAAATCTGCTGAAGTTTTTCATAATTATTTTCTCAGGTAATCTGGGTTTATGAATTTTTCGAACCATAACTATTAGTTTCGGCTTGAATTGCCTGTACTTTTGTACTTAAGTGCTGATTAAACTGGGACGTATAGCTATAGTCAAGTAAAATGGCTACTGAGCAATAATTCTCAACCTCAATATTGCTTATGAAGCCCCTGTAGCACGGGTTCTGGAATGCTAGGATTATTTAAAAAAATGACTATTAAAGGCATAGAAATTATGAAAAGCCCAAAACTCCCATTGGTACTAGTGATTTGTGGTCTTTTTGGAACAACTATCTGCGCCCAGTCTATTCAACCTATTGCGCACGGTGTTCGAAATGATTTGCCTCGACCCTACGTTACGGAAAGAGACTGGGGCATGTTGCCTGACGGCACAGAGGCTTGGGCGGCAGTAACAGCGGTGGAGCCATCACCTGATGGGGACTATATCTATGTCATCCATAGATGTTTCGAGAATTCTTGCGAAAACCGCCCAGAACCACCTATTTTAAAGTTTGATTATGCCGGCAATTTGGTTCGCGCCTTTGGCGCTGGGCTTTTCGTGTTTCCCCATGGTGCGACGGTAGACCATGAGGGTAATTTGTGGGTAGCTGACGCTCGTGGAAATGATGAAATTGGTCATCAAGTTATCAAGTTCGATCAAGAGGGTGAGATTTTGATGACCCTAGGCCAGAAGGGTGTGGGTGGTTCAGGACCAAATTTATTACATTCACCAAATGATGTTGTCATTGATCCAAACGACGGAGACATATTTGTTGTAGACAGTCATCGTCGCGGACTAAACAATCGTATCGTCCACTACGATGCGAACGGCGTTTTTATAAAAGAGTGGGGTTCAAAGGGCTCTCAGCAAGGCCAAATTAGTGAACCACATACTATTGCAATGGATTCGCGTAGAAGGTTATTTGTCGGTGATCGTGAAAACAATCGCATACAAATATTTACACAAAATGGTGAGTTTCTTGATGAATGGCGCCAGTTTGGGCGGCCTAGCGGGATCTTTATTACTCCTGATGATCGTATTTATGTTGCCGATTCAGAGTCAGGCCCAGATACTGGCGCCGGCGAGTTGATGAATATTATGAAAGGGATTCGAATAGGTTCAGCGGTCGACGGCAGTGTCGATGTCTTTATCGAGGATATGGAGCCCTTGCGAGATGATCATTCAGGGGCGGAAGGCGTTGGTGTTGATCATAATGGTAACGTATACGGGGCCGTGGTACGCAGGCGTATGCTGGAGAGGCATGTTTTGCGATAGTATTTGGGATAAACCATTACTAAACTCTGTTCGCACCATGCTGGTATGTTAGCATTACGAAATCTTATCTTTCAGTGGAGTGCGATGTGATATGAATAAAACAATTATTATGATTTTGCTTGCATTTTTGCTGCCGGGCTGCGAAAGCCTCTATGAGGCTAATGATGATGGGATACCGAGAATCCGTAGTCAGAGGGATGTGGATGCGTACAATGCAACGGTAAGCTCCGAGGACGAGAAACTCATTTGCGAGAGGGAAAGGGTTATTGGATCAAATATTAGGCAGTGGGTATGTCTAACGGTTGCGCAGCGGGATCAATTAGCCAGACAAGGTCAAGAAGCCGTTGAGAATGTCAGGCAAATTTTACAATAGTTAGAGAAATATTCGAGATAATTGTAATCCACTAGAAAATAATGTGAGCGAATGGGTGACTGCGAAGTTTGAGAGGAAAAAGATAGTAGGCCTCATAGGGCTTTCTTTCATAATCGTTGCGTTCGCGATGTCCAGTGTATACAAAACTGCGTTAGCAGAGCACCATGGTGAAACTAAAACTCTGTCTGCTCACGATTATGAGCAGATAAAGGAGTTATATGCACGTTACAACCAAGGCAGCGATTTTCGTGACACCGAATTATTTCTATCGGCATTTGCAGAAGATGCCGTGATGGCGCGAGAAGGTGGAAATATTGTCGGTATGGAAGAACTGAGATCGGACAGGGCGCGGAGATATCAGGGCAAAACTGGTGATGTTGGCCGGCGGCACATCAATGGTAGCTATTTGATTACACCCACAACAGAAGGCGCAGAAGCGAGAACTTACTACCTCTTGATAGATGTTACTGTGCGCCCACCTGACGTTATCTCTTCTGGTTATTATGAAGATAAGTTTGTTAAAACTGACGCTGGTTGGAAAATCAAGCACCGCACACTGTATCGAGATACCTTAGACTATTAGCCTTTTCCTCTAATTGTCGTAAGGTTTAGCGTAACTGCTAAATCAAATTTTTATTATTGCGGCGGAATAAACCAAATCGGCGACGACCACCCCCGTTCTTGAATAGTTGCGGGCAGATCAGACCTCGGTTCGACTCCGGCTCGAATTGCATCCCAGGTAGACCAACGGCAGCTAGGGTTTTCGATTGCGCGAACATAATAAAACGCATGTTGGGCAGAATCGTATTCTGGATCCACCCATCGTGACTTTAATTCGGCCGCACCAAGCCCGGGGCTAACACTGCACTCCTCCAAATCAACGCTAGCGCTATTATCAGCGCAGCGATGGTTGACGGGGTCAATTTCCATGTTGTCTGCGCAAGCAACGTCGTAGACCTTTTCGTAAATTTGTCCATCCTGAACCCAGCCTTTAATGATCTGGAGACGTTGAAGGGGTGCGCTGTTCGGGTCCTTTGCTGCCCAGGCAAGGAAGGTTGCAGGTTGATTATTGGTGGCGATGAAATTTCCGCCCATGCTTACGCCGTTTGCGTAAGATTTTTCGATTAATTCTCTATCATTGGCGTCAGGTAAGTTACTTCCGGCAAAGAATCTTATTTTTATCCTTGGTCCAGAAGTGCCAAATGTCTCTTTTCTTCTTAGGGCGTCATAAATAGATTCCCGTGTATTTTGTTCGGCCCAAACCCCTGCCAAACCGGAAGCGCTAAACCTTGCGTATCGGTCGAAATAAACATCGTCATTTCCTGGGGTTGGGTCTAGAGGCAAAGAGCCTCTTTTTTGACCGTCGCTATCTAACAGGCCAGAAACACCATAGTAATCATCTTCGTTACCTACGTGGGTGGAATTGTGATTATCACTGGATCCGATAACGCCAAATTTAAACGGATTAAAACCTTGATCTGCTTGGAGCTTTATTCCGTCTAGCAGTGCTTTTCGTACGTAGCTTCCCTGTGGTTGGGTCGGGATCGAGCTTCCAATCTTAAATGGCAAAACTTCGAATCCAGCTAATTCATCATTTGTTGACAAGGCAGGATGAGTTTCAGAAGTTCCCTTCACCTGACTTATCTCGACTAATGGCTCATTTCTAATGCGTTGATTAGCGTAAGCAGAATCTAAAGGTCTTCCTTGGTAATCTGAAAGCGCAAACATAAGCCCGTCGGATAGGTTTGAATTGTGAGGAATGGCTAAGCTTTCAATTCCGGCCGCACGGTTGTTATCCATCCAGGACCAAAGGTCTTGAGGATTATCGGAGTCGATTCGTGAAAAAGGTATTTCTGGTGCTACTGAGTCTCTAAAAATGACGTTCCGGTGCAGTACTTCTTCTTCTGGTCCCGTACCCGTGTATTCGTAAGCTATAAAAGTTGTAAATTTACCTGGTTCATAGTGTCTGTTAGCGCTTGCAATTATGTCGTCCCACGCATTCTTTACCACTCGGTCATCCATAACCTCGCTACCGTTACCTGCGCTAGCAAAATCGGCAAACCGGCGGAAAACAGATCGACGCAGATTTACGTCTTCATCTAAGGCATCTAGGCCCTCAGCGACTGGGTGTTGAGAAAGGGGTGAATCACCTAGAGCCATTTCTCTAATGATGCCCAAATAATAGGCGTGGTCACTTACCCCATAAAAATCCATTGGCAGGTCAAGCTGCATGTCAAATCCAGCGGGGTGACGAATGGTTCCACCTTTTGCAAACTCATATGCGTCATTTGGGGAGGCTATACCCCCAAAAATGAAAGCATCATAGGAGTACATCGAATGAACGTGTAAGTCTCCGAAATAGGCATTTCGCTCGTCATTATGCCTGCGAGCATCAGCTAGGGAACTACTACTTTCATTGTCTGTTTCTATTTCCACGGATTCATCAGTTTCGGTACACGAGGTCGTAAAAATTAAAACCCCAACAATAAAAAATAACCTGAGCATGCTTTTACCTACTTGTTTTCTATATTTATTTACAGAATAGGACGTAACAGCGATATAGTCTATAAAACTTGTTTTAATAAATAAAAGGCGACACGATTTGCCAGCTGCGATCAAAGAACCAGTAAGAGGCGATTCCGCCACTAAGGTAGATCGGAGTTACAAAAATAAACCTGTTCCTTTTTATCCTTGTGATTGTCGCGACGATTAGAAAAAGCATAATTACCATTAATTGACCTAATTCTAATCCAATATTAAACAAAAACAGGGCGCTTAGTTGGCTCGAAGCCGGTAACCCTATTTCAGTTAAAGCACCTGCGAAGCCAAGTCCGTGTAATAGGCCGAAAACAAGCGTGACAAAGCCTATGTGCCATAATTTTTTAATTTCGGTTGAACTAATATTTTCATAAGCTAACAAAACGATGCTTCCAGCAATAATTGCTTCCACTGGAGCTTGCGAGATTCTGACAATACCGAATACTGATAGAGCTAACGTAATCGAGTGTGCGATTGTAAAAATAGTAACGATTTTGATGATATCTAATGGCTTATTCACTAAATATATTAACATCAACACAAATAAAATATGATCGTAGCCATTCAATAGATGTTCAAAGCCGATAGATAAGTAAACAGGTAGACCTAAATTTTCCTCGCTAAGGCTAATTATGGGCTCGTCACCAGTGATCAGTAATGTCGAATTATTTTCTCCTTCTGCACCGCTGCTAGTTATTCTTACAAGCGTATCGATCATGGTTCGATCTAAGCCCACAATTCCAATTTCATTTAATGCTTCATTGCTACAATCTAATTCGAAGATTTCCGTCAGAGCTGAAGTGTTTACGCTCGACGATATGAGCTCTTGGCGGCAGTTTGTGGAAAGTGATAATCCGAGAAATCGTCCAGCTATTTGCGGTTGACGAAATGTAGCTTCATAAAAATTTGAACTATCATTTTGAGTGATCTGTAAGAAGGCTGGTCGTATTTCGTGGGCTTGACTTAAGCTGCATATAAAAATGAAGAGTAAGAAAAGATATCGAGTCATTTGGGTTCAATTGTCACTGCATATTTGTCAGTTAAGTCCTTGATGAAATCACTCCGCGCATTTTGTTCTTGATGCCTCTCGTAATCCATAAATACCTGGTCTTGAACAGATTGGAATGGTGTAATTTCCTCTCTATGGACTGCGATTAGCTGGATTAAGTGAAAACCAAATCCGCTCAAGAAGGGGCCTTGCCATGAATCAAGTGCTATATTAGTAATTTGATCGGAAAAACCAGCTCCAAAAGTCGCATTAATCTCAAGCTTGCTAAGGTAAGCATATTCAGAATTTAGCATTGAGGATTCGCCTAAGTCGTTGGTGTCTTCTACGCCATTAACTTCTAATAGGGCATTATTTGCCTCCGCTTCTGCTCGAAAATATAGTTGTCGAAAGGTGTAGCGCTCAGGTAATGTGTAATTGCTTATGTTGTCGCGATAAAAGGTTTGTAAGGTTGATGTCTCTATGGATTCAGAAGATTCGGATTCTGCAATGAAGCCTAGTTTTTGCACTAAGCGCCTACGGACGATTGAGTCCTGTTCATCCAGGCCTAGCCGCAGTGCTTCCTGATATAGAATTTCTTCTTCAACCCAGTTTGCAATCAGTGAATCTAGCTGCTCAGGTGTTACAGTGAAACCCGTTTGTGTCTCCCATAGCGTGGCTAGTCTTTGTTGCTGCGCAGAAGTAACATTGATTTCTTGGCGGTCGGTTACAGACCAAGAGTCCAGTAAAAATAAGAATGACCCTATTATTGAAAACAAAAATAGTGGATGCTTTAAAAAACTGATCGCAATCATCAACTAATACCAGCAGATATTTTTTTTTCTAAAAATTCCGGTCGATGGATTTTATTAAACAGCCTGTGCGGGTTCATGCCTTACATCACTTGCGTCAAATTCTCGGGTCCATGCCGCGAACTCCAACATAATTCCGTCAGGGTCGGTAAAGTAGAGAGATCTGACAAAAGTGGTATCAGTTATTGTGGGACTAGCGCCGTGTTCCGAATCGTCATGATTAACGACTGAAGTTACATCAATCCCGGCATCCTCTAATTTCTTTTGATACTCATCGATTTTTTCCTTGGGAACATCGAAAGCCACGTGATTCATAGAAGCGTGAGCCGAGGTGATTGATCCTCTTCCAACTATTGAAACTGGATGACTAACTCCAGGTTGGCTTTCTGGTGCGTCAGGGAACCAGAAGAATGCTAATGAGTTTCCTTTGCCAATATCGAAGAAGAAATGTTGCCCCATATTGTTTGGAAGTTCGATTGTTTTGATCAGCGGCATCCCCAAAATTTCAGAATAAAACTCAACAGTCTTCTCCATATTTTTGCACACAAGGGCTAGGTGATTGAGACCTTGAATATCAAATTTTTCGTTTTTGGGCAAACCGAATTCCTCTTGTTATATTTTTAGTGTTAAAAAATTAACGCTTCAATAATACTTTTGTCAGTCGTTATGATTGACTATCTGAGATTAAAGTCAAGAGCTTTCTTTTCTGTTATATTTAAAGTTTGTTGCCGATTACAGTGAGAAATTTATGCCCAGACTTAAAGGTGTTTCCAAAAAAGATACTAGTGGAACAATTGCGCAATATTACCAAGCCCTTTTTGGTGATAGAGATCCTGTAGAAGAGCCGGGCACGGCTACTGGAACCCCGGGGAATTGGTGGACCATATTCGCTAGGGTTCCCTATATCTTTGATCATGCGACGAGCCATTTTGGGATGTTTGGCATGTTCTCGGATAAAAGCGTAAGTAAGTTGGATCCAAAAACGCGTGAGCTTGGCATATTGCGAGCAGGTTTTACCCAAGGGAGTCAGTTTGTATTTTCGCAACACTGCAAGGCAGCTAGGAAATTTGGGTTAAGCGATGAAAAAATTAAAGCAATTCCGCACTGGCAGGTGTCAGCGCATTTTGATGAGAAAGAGAAAACAATACTTGCATGGACTGATGCCTTGGTATTACAGGGAGGTCGCGCATCTGACGAGTTGTTTGATGCATTACATTCTTGCCTCTCTGAGGAGGACATCCTGGAGCTAACTTATCATGTCATGGGTTACAATTTACACGCTGTTCTTTGTAAAGCCTTAAAGTTGGAATTTGATGACGTTCCTGAGCGAATCAGAGAAATCCCTATCCCAGAGGATGGTGATGTTGCAGACTGGGCAGGATCAGCTTGGAAAGATAAGTGAATATTTCCCTATAAAGCTATTTTAACTTAGTAGAAGTTATCAAGACCGATCAATTTGTTGTACTCGTCAAAGCTAATCTTTGTGGGTTTTTCTTGGTCGCTATTTGAACGCAATAACGTCGAATAGCAATCTTGTAAAGTGCTTGATATGGCGAGTAGTGCTGATACTGGTCGTAAGACAATCTTAAATCCAATTTGGGCTACTTCTTCAAAATCAAGTTCCGGCGTCTTCCCGCCTTCCACTATATTTGCGATTAAATTAGCGTCAGGGAATTCGTTTTTTATTATTCTCATCTCATCGATAGACTGAGGAGCTTCAATGAAAAGTATATCTGCTCCAGCATTTAAAAATGCGTCGCCACGCCTTAATGCTTCATCTAAATCATGTGTGGCTCTGCTATCTGTTCGCGCTGCGATTAAAAAATTATCCGAATCTCGAGACTGAACACCTGAGCGAATTTTTGCTGTTGCTTCTTCAAGATCGACTATCTCTTTGTTGTTCATATGACCGCATCGCTTTGGTATTACCTGATCCTCTAGTTGTATGCATTGTACGCCGATCTTTTCGTAGGCATTTACGAGTCGGCTTACATTATGAACACCTCCATAGCCATTATCTCCATCGGCGATTAATGGCGTGTCCCCGATAGCATCAACAATTTGCGATGCCCTTGTGACCATTTCCGATGCAGTGACTAAGCCAATGTCTGGTTTGGCCAATAACGAACCTGCGACACCAAAACCTGTCATATATAAGACTTTGAATCCCGCCTGTTTTGCGATTAAGGCGGAGAGTGCATCAAATACCCCTGGGACCAGGATTGTTTTTTCGGTTTGAAGTAAAGATTTGAGCATAAGTTGTTAACCTATTAAGAGCATCTTTTTTTATAGGGCTTTAACAGTTTGAAATAGAAAAAAGCCGCTAGCAGGTTAAAAGCTGGTATCGCTATCAACAAGGCCTGCCGTATCCCTGTATCACCACCAAAGAAAGTGTCATTAAGTATTGCGACTATAGTCGCACCGAGGGCTAAACCAATAATACTAATTACTAAAAGGTAGAATGCTGATAGCGTCCCTCTCATTCGATTAGGAGTTGTTTCTTGCAACATTGCTGCCGCCGAAGGTATCGGGGCAACCATAAATCCGTAACTCAATCCAAAAAAGATTAAGGCATTAAAGGGATTCTCGGTAAGAGTAAAAAGTGCGGCGAAAGGAATTGCAAGTAGGGCACAAAATAGACAAAAGATAGCTTTACCGCCGATGAAGCGAATAGACAGCTTGTCACTAAGCCACCCGCCTGCAACCAAGCCCATTAACCCCCCAAGTATTATTGAAATGCCGATATAAAAACCTGCTTCACTCAGAGACCAACCATGTATTCTTATGAAGTAAACAGAAACCCAAGAATTGATTCCAACTAGGGCGAGATTACTGAAACTGACCGCCGAGTGATGCGGCAAATGGAAATCTAAATTCTCTAAGAAAAAGGTTTTAACTTCTGTTATTGGGACAGGCTGACTTCCATGAGTATTTGTTGTTTGAGTAATTATTCTTTCAGGTTCTTTTATAAGCATAGTTAAAGCGGCAATGAATAAGCCAGGTAGTCCCACTAGAATAAAAACCCATTGCCAGCCCGATAAAAATTCAATACCAAATAATGAAATTCGCCCTACGTTATTTTCTGTGACGAAAGAAATTATCGAACCCCCGATAATAAGAGCGAGCCCTGCGCCGACGGCGGTGCCCATGTTAAAGATACCCATCGCTAGACCCAGCTTTTTTGGTGGGAAGCTATCTGCAAGCATTGAATATGCCGCGGGTCCGAGGGTTGCTTCGCCAACGCCAACACCGATTCTCGCTAAAAAAAGTTGCGCATAGTTTTGAGCCAAGCCGCACAGCGCGGTCATAAAGCTCCAGAGTGTTATACCTACAGCAACTATTTTTTTTCTTGAGTGTGTGTCTACCAATCTTCCTATTGGCAGAGCGACCAGACAATAGAAAATTGCGAACGAGAGGCCCAGTAAAAGACTAACCTCGGTGTCAGAAATTTGAAAATCTGCTTTGATCGGTTCTACAAGTAAGCCGATTATTTGTCTATCGACGAAGGAAGAAATGTAAGCTAAAAATAAAATACTTAATGTTGTCCAAGCAATTTTTGGTTCTGGAAAATCGCTTTCAATTTTTTCCTCAATCATAATTTTTCCCGAGCTATGCGAAACCTATTCGGCAATTTGAACAGTGAGTGGGCTGGCGGAATATACTAATAGATTGGTATCAACTACCGTATACCCAAAGTAAACGTTTAGCGTCGCTGCAGTCACCCCTAAAGGTCCGGCGACAAAATCGTTAAGGACCGAGAGATTTTCGATGCCTTTAAGCGGCCTTGGTACGATAGAGCCCACTAGAACAGGGGCGGTTAAATCTAAAGCAACGAATTCATTTTCAGAGTTTACTTGAAAGGCTCCTAATGGCCCCCCATCAACTATTATGTGGGTTGTTCCTGTTTTCCCAATGTGTTCTCGTGCTACATTGATGGTGCCCTCTGCGGTAATTGCGTCACTTGGCTTGAACTTTGTTTTGAATCCTAACTCTGTATCTTTTATTGTTCCTGCTAAAAATTTGGCTGGGTAAGATTTCCCATCAGATGATTTTGTTGGGAGGATAGGGCGACTGGGTGAGAAATTTTCATGTTGGTATCGGGTGATCTTCATTGCTCCAACTGCATCAGCGCCGTTTTCCGAATCAGATCGGTCCACTCCACAAAAAACGTTATATATTTTCTCGAAAGTAACCGGATCAGAGTATTCACAATCAGAGCGAGAGGCATCCGAAAATCTTTTTATCCCCACAGCTCTTCCAAACTTTGATGGGTAGGTCATGATTGTCCCAAATTTATCGAACACAGCATGGCCGGTGGCCCATGGGAAAGTACCTGCAGTTTTCGCGTCATCTCCAAAAACGTCTAGCGACTGTTTTCGGGAGTGACTCATTCCGAGCAAATGACCAAGCTCATGCGAAATGGTTTCTTCATCTATGCCATAACCCCAACCCCCATAGTGTACAAAGGCGGTTCTCTTATCCTTATTAAATCCGAAATACCCTCTGTTATTTGTTCCGGACTCTGCCTGGCCAGCGGTAGGATCATCCCCTGCTTTTCCATCAAGTATCGTCACATAATCTGCGCCTTTCAAAGCCCTGATCTTTTCGCTGAACCGCCATTGGTTCTTTCCTTTCTCGCCATACTCCGCCAAGACAGTTTGTGTGTCGTTCCATCTTTGGCCAGGCGTGCACCTTTCTGCAGAGCAGTTATTTTTATAATTTAGTAATTCATAGTGAACGATATTGAATTGTATTCCGGTATTACTACCCGAATAAATTTCATTAACTATAGTGAACGCGTTGTTAATTTTTGTCTCCGGGTCAACAACGATGTCTTCTTTAAAATTTTTTGTGTAAAAAACAACTACATCGATCACGACATCCTTATGAGCGCCGGAGCTCTTATCGGCCGCATCAAATCCCAGAATATTCTCATTGAAATCGCTTATTCCGTCAGCATCGGTATCCTTCAATACATCAAGAATCGGTATCGGTCCTGAGAAATAACCACTATAACTGCCATATGCGGATCGATCACTACCCGATTCCCTTAAAATACTAGAAGGATAGGAAAGAGCACCGTATTGCATGTCATCTAATGTTAAGTCTATCTTTAGGTGACTTTTCATGGTCAAACTTACATTCGAATTAGCAGGTACTGGATCAATAGAGCAGGTGATTTCCCCTAATTTTCGAAAAGCATCAGTATCGGCGAACACACTTGCTTTGCAATTACTAGGAAGAGAGACAAAATCAGAATGATTTGAAAAATTATAGAAA
>JAQWTK010000071.1 GCA_029242705.1 Gammaproteobacteria bacterium
AAGAATCTTACAAACATAGTAGGTACCCATTGAGAATGAGTAACCTTATATTGCTCTATCAGCTCCAAACTTCGCTGGGCGTCAAAGCGTTCCATAATGATGCTCGTACCACCGGCATGCATAGTAATCGTGTTATAGGTGAGAGGGGCGGCATGGTAAAGCGGGGCTGGTGACAAATACACGGAGCTTTCATCGAAACCAAATTTGCGCCGCAGCGTGTCCGCCGATGGAGTCATAATTTGAATAGATTCGCCCGGATTTCGCATCGGGAGCACGCCTTTAGGTCGACCTGTGGTGCCCGATGAATACAGCATTTGTACACCGCGTTCTTCGTCATTGATGGGCGTATCTGGTTGTGTCTCGGTTGTTTTTTCCCAAGACAAATAACCTTGTTGCGTGCCACCAACCATAAAGCAATCTTGAAGGTGTTTGCAGCGGTTGCGAATATTGCCGGCCAAGTCGCCCAACTCGGTTGAGCTTATCAGCACTTTAGCTTCACAATTATCGACAATGTAGGCAATCTCTTCTTCACGCAGATGTGTGCTGATTGCGGTATAAATGACCCCAGCGCGCTGAGCGCCCCAAACGATTTCCATAAAATGGCGATTATTTTCCATGTGAATGGCCACATGATCATCGGGTTTTAAACCTAATGAGCGAAATAGGTGGGCGATTTGATTAGATCGTTGATCTAATTGCACGTAGGTCACTGGCTCACCGCTGCCTGCCATAATAAAAGCAGGCTTATCAGGCGTGGTCTTAGCATAATGACTTGGATGCATCAATTGAATCCTGATTTTTGAACTAGGTCTTTGTCAGAAGAATACTTAGATTTTTTTTGATGGTCGATAGTTCCGTGTCCCAATATTCAGGAAAATTTGCGATCTTCCCACCAAGGATAAAAATCTGGCATATCTTCACTAACCTTAAGCGGAAATTTGGCAGGTCGTTTCTCAAGAAAAGATTCTACCCCTTCTTTTGCATCCGCTGCTTTCCCAGTAAAGTAAATACCGCGAGAGTCAATTTTGTGTGCTTCCATAGGATGATCTGCCCCCAACATTTTCCAGATCATCTGACGTATTAAAGCTACCGACACAGCAGACGTATTGTCAGCTATTTCTCGCGCAATGGCATTGGCTGCTTCTAGCAAATCATCCGGCTCATGAATACTTCGCGCCAAGCCCCCAGCTAGTGCTTCGTCAGCAAGAAAAACGCGACCGCTAAAACACCATTCTAATGCTTGGCTTATACCAACCAATCTCGGTAAAAAGTAACTGGAGCAAGCTTCTGGTACTACGCCTCTGCGTGAAAATACGAAACCGACTTTGGCTTTCGTGGAGCAGAGTCGAATATCCATAGGTAATGTCATAGTTGCGCCTATACCAACAGCTGCACCATTGATGGCGGCGATAATTGGTTTCTTGCATTCAAATATTCGAAGAGTCAGGCGACCACCGCCATCTGGGTGCACTCCTCCTTCGCGGTCTTCACGAGCTTCGGCATTGAAGGTATCACCTCCAGCTGATAAATCTGCGCCGGCGCAAAAGCCTCGACCAGCACCCGTAACGATTATTGCACGCACACTATCGTCGCTATCAGCCTTATCGAAAGCATCAATCATCTCAGACATCATGTCCCGATTAAAAGCGTTTAGTATCTCTGGGCGATTCAACGTAATAGTAAGGATGTTATCTTTTATTTCGTAAAGGATTGTTGAATAATTCATGAGTCGCTCCAGTATATTTTATGGCTTTAGATTTCATCTAGTAATAAAGCCATATGTCACATATAAGTATTTTATTAGAAAATTAATTTATCTTGAAAATAACCAAGTTTCCCCAAATTTTCTGGTCGTGTTATTTCTGTCATCTTAATTTTATTATTGGGGCACACGAAATGTCGAAATATCCGGAGGAATCACCGCGGTTTCCGGTGCCCTATCAGCCTGAGGAACCCAATCATAGGGTAGTCGATAAGCTCTAAATATACGGCGTGAGATAGGTTCTTCTGTTCCAATAAAAGGACTCATATACTCCCAGACTATTGTCTTATCAGGGGTGAGTTCAAATAGTCTTCCATCAGAGCCCTCGTTAACAAAGGTGTTCCCGTTGGGAAGTCTTTGTGCATTGCTTACATAGTGGCTAAAGAATTGAAATTTTTCTGTGGCCCCTATTGAATATTCCCAGATAATTTCAAGAGTAACAGGGTCAAACTCTATTATTCGTGAATAGTCTCTTCTCACTGCACTTACACCCGCCGGCGCAGCAGGATTAGAAAATCCATATCCTCCCGAACCGCCATTGTCGAATACCAACATATTTCCAGCACCTGGGAGCCCTTTAGGTATGATATGTGGATTGTGTTGTCCAATTATTTGTCCGAGTTCCGCTTGTTCTTTTGTCTTTGAGAAATCGGGTCCTATTCGCCAGACTATGTTCCCGGCCCGATTAATAATCGCCGTAATATTGGCTTCGCGCGCACTTATAATAATATTGTCGGGATGAAATCTTTCGTCTCCATCGTCATACCATTTATTTTCACCTACGTATGATGCAGAATTAATATGCAGCCAGTCAGCACTTTGTCTCCTCTCATTCCACTGAACTGAACGATGAATTGCATTTCTCGCTTCTTCGGAAAAGCCAAATTCATCAACATGGTCGCTTGCGAGCCATTCCCATATAATTTCTCCCTCCCAATTAACTTCATATATATAATCGTCTTCCAATCGTTTTGGTGAGATTTCTGGTGCCGTTACATTTTTATGTGCAAGTATTAAAGTTTTAGCGGCTACACTTTTTGGTTCCATATTAGGGGCATAATACCCGACTGGATTGCCTTCTCGCTGCCAATCGTGATGTTGTCGAGAAGACCAAATTATATTTTCTTCAGTAAGCTCTCCAGCTTCGGCTTGTATTTGTTCGGTTGTAACCTGCTCTAGTTGATCGAATCGCCATACCTCATTGCCATCCCAGTCTAACTGCAATAAGGCTATTGCTTCCTGGTGTGGATTTCGGGGTTCATCTCCGCCAATTATGTGTCCCCCAGGTAAAATACGGAATGGGCTAGGAACGGAAGAAATTTGCTTCCATTGCTTGACTACATTTCCATTCATATCAATTAGTATTGCCCCATGTGGGATAGGCGCATCATGAATTGTATATCCGCTCCATGTTTTTTCTGGGTCGAAGATTGTTGTGCCTGTTGGGAATACAGAAGGGTAAGGTATGGCTATTTGATGGAATAGTAACCATGGTGCCGAGAATAAAATCAAAAATCTATACATATACATCTCCTAATCATTGACAAGTATTGAGTTATTTAGAGCGATACGTTTGTCATCATTATCAGTTATATTATCAAGAATAGAAAAATCTTTTGGCGTTGTCTTTTTAGGTATTAATTAAATTTTTGTACAGTATATGTGGAAACGGCTTCTTAGGATTAATTTCTTGATCTCTCTATTTGTCTTGGCTGGAACTATTTCTGCTAAAGAGATATCAACAACCCGGGGTGAAGTCCCGGTATATATCCCTACTGACTATGTTGACTCATAGAGTTACCCTTTGCTATTGCTCCTCCATGGCTATGGTTTCGATGGTGGAGTTGCCGAATCGATGTGGGGGTTTACCGAAATAGTAGACAAGTATAATTTCATTTACGCAACTCCTACCGGATCCGTTGACTCTACGAACAGTCCATTTTGGAATGCTACCGATGCTTGTTGCAACTTCTACAATTCTAATGCAGATGATCTTTCTTTTTTGTATGAGCTAATTAAAGCGATCAAAGCTGATTATAATATTGATGCTAATCGAGTATATGTGGTTGGTGACTCTAATGGAGGATTCATGGCGTTAGAGTTCGCATATCGATTTTCTGAAATTATTACAGCGGTTGTACGTAGTGCTGGGGCTTCCCATTTCGAAACACGTAGGCCGCCCAAAGCAGGTGTGCATGTTCCTCAGGTTCAGGGTACGAACGATACTTCGATTTTATACGAAGGGGAAACGATTCAGGGCGCGATTTATCCAGGCGTGCAGGCTTCGACCAATCAATGGGCCAGTTACAATCAGTGTTCTGGGATCGATGCGGAGATAAATTATAAAGACCTAATGCCAAGCATTCCGGGCCCCGAGACTGAAGTGAGGAAATATCACAAAGGCTGCTTGCAAGAAGGCTCTGCAGAATCATGGAGTATTAGGGGAGGAGGTCATGGTCTTGGCAGGCCTGTCTTAATTTCCAATAGAGAGGAAGTTGTTGATTTGTTGATCGCAAAAGCTAAATTTCGCTGGCCATCAAAGTATAATGGAATTACCCCGCCTAGCCATCTAGGTTTAGACGTTAATAATATTGGAAGTTTTAATGAGCGCGATGGAATTATTTATACTTGCATTCGCGCTCTACAAGATGGGGAGTTAAGTGAGATAAACGGCAATAGTCGATTTGATATCGGGTTTGAAATTTCTTCTTCGGAGGAAGGAAAGATTCGAGTTACAAAATCAAGGCGCTTTAATTCTAGCAATATGCTCAATAAATTTTCTGAACAGCCTGACTGCAGTGGTTCCTTCGAGATAAATTCCGGTATTTATTCTGACATCGTTCTCCTGGGCAAAGATATTTTCCAAATAGAATTTAAGCTGACTGATGCTAATAAGCTTGAGCTAACACTATTATCAATAGATGTGCTTCTGCATCCTTGATGGATCTACGACTAACGAGAGAATATTAGTTTTAAAATAATTGAGTTCTGCTGTCGCTGTTAGACTTTATGGCATTAATAGTCGCATCATAAATATCGATTGCTTCAGCGTGAGATATGACGTTGCATTTTCCCGAAAAAGTTGGAATAGAAGGGTTCGGTGTTTCTAGCCTTCGAACCGCCCCATCGATCCTGTTTAGGACTATCTCTCCGAGAAGGCTCTCCAGTATGTAAGTTTCGTAATTGACGATAAAGCTTGTATGACCGTAGGGCTCGTCAATTCTATCCCTTTCATTTTCCCATGCCTTAATTTCTTCTTCCCCCGCCTCGGAGGTACCCTCTGCCTCAATCTTGGCTATGTTAGAAGACGACCAGTTCTGATTGACGGTATCTAGGTGGAGAAACATTTCATCATAAAATGCCGACCCTTCTACTATCGGCTCATCCAAGAGGCAATGTAAGTGGACTATATTTTCGTGTGCCTCTTGTCCGAGGCCAGGTGAACATAAAACGAAAAAAAGCAAGGTCGCTTGTATTACTTGTATGTTCATTCTTTTGCTCATACGTAGAAGATACTATAAGTGAGTAGTCAATATAACCTACGCTTGCTTGGCGCGCAGGTGTCACACTGCCGGGAGATGAGGTTGCTAGTGCCATCCACAATAGTTTTCTAGAAGTTTATATAAAATCGCGTTTTCCGAATAAATCTCGTCGTAAATTAGACAGAGGGCTAGATTAAAGATATCTTTCGTCACCTGCCATTAAGTAAAAATTAATGAAAAATTACGCTCGTAATCAACAACTAGATACAGCTAAATCTGTTTCGAACGCGCAAGCTTCTCAATCTAAAGATAGAACTAAGACTGGGAGCGAGTTCGAAGATAATAGAGCTGAGCCTGTTGCTTTTAAAACGTTACGGCAAGCCGACTTGGATGTTCCAACTGTTCAAGGAAAGACGTCGAAGGCTCCCCTCCAATTAGTTCAACAGAATGTCGAGAAAGTTGCTCCTGAGCAAGAAGACGGGCCTAGCCCTATGACCCGTGAAGAACTGGAGGGGGTGGAAGGGAAGAAGGGAGAAGATGCACAAATCGATACGGGTAAGGCAGGATTAACTCGTACCGCAAGGGTCAAAGGATTCTTCGGGAGGGAAAGCACGTATTCTAAATTTTTATCCAAGGTTGGTGAATTTAATGGCACTCAAGATGTAATAAAAAAGCAGGAACTTATTATAGAGCTTAGATCTCTTGCTGGGCTATGGCTCGAAAAACATAAGGAAGATGTGGAAAATAACTTCTTCGAGAAGGATCAGAATGAAAAAGAGAAGCTGTTTACGGTTAACAAGTTCCTTAAGCAAACTAATTCTAATTACCCTAAAATCGCTCAGCTTTATGACATGCTGGAAACTAGAATTGATGGGTTTCTCGCAGAGCCGATAGCGAATAGAGAAGATTTCAGTAAGGCAGTCTTAGATTATAAGTCCCTTCAGTCTAAGGTCGAGAGTCATAAGACTGATTACCCCCCCTCAGTGAATTTGATGTACTCAGCTGAAATTCAAGGAATAAAAGAGCGTGAGGCAAAAATTCAAGAAATTGGTGAGGGTAAAAAAACAGCTTCGGATTTTGATCCCAAACCTCCATTTCCTGCGCTACCCTTTTCGATCAAGTCGCCCACAGCGCGATTTAGCGTCATGGACGGCACTTATGGATTCGATGGCGCATTAAATTTCGATATCGGAAATATTAGCAGTAGTTCTGGGGAGGTATCTGTAAATTTTAATCCCGATGGTAGCTTTAAAAACGCAATCATTGGGGATGGAAAATTTACTGCAAATATTGATGGGATGGATTTCGATGCAGAAGGTATTACATACAATAGCGAGTCTGGAGCTATTTCTGTAGAAACAGCCACGTCTAACATAACGATGTTTAAAGAATCGGTGAAGCTTACGATCAATGGCGGCAGCATTGTAGATAACGAATTCAATTTCACGAAAATTGAAAGCGAACTCCCGGATGCTAAAGTAGGGTTCTTTACCGTAAAGAACCCAGTAATAAGCTACGAAACAGAGGGAAAGGTCTTTAAGGGTAAGGCCGATTATGAG
>JAQWTK010000089.1 GCA_029242705.1 Gammaproteobacteria bacterium
GGAGTGACGTTGACAATAATCCCACAACGAGCATAGGTCGATTTACCTAAGCAGATTGTCAAAACATCTCTAGGTATTCGGAAATACTCCACTGTTCGTGCTAACGCAAATGAATTAGGAGGAACAATACAATAAGGTTCATCGATAGAAATAAAGCTGGTTTCATCAAAATTTTTAGGATCTACAACACTAGTGGTATGAACATTTGTAAATATTTTGAACTCAGATGCGCAGCGAACATCGTAACCATAGCTCGAAGTCCCATAAGAAATGACTTTATCACCTCCCAAAAACCTAACCTGCTCGGCCACAAACGGATCTATCATTCCCTCCTTCTTGGCCATCCGTTTAATCCATCGATCCGATTTAATACTCATAGACAATATTATCTCAACTTACAGCATATATAGATCTGACATAATAAAGCTTAACTAAAAGTGATTCACCCTTTTTATGGGCCCTGCGATTTAGATGATTTAACGATATATAAATTAACTGCTTCGCCTACCGCAGAACCTAAGGACAAACCAGTGTGATAATTAATTAATACGAAAAGACTCCACACACACTAATTAATCCGCTCAATTCAAGATAGAATTCCAGACTATCCCCATAAATTTTCTGATTAGCATTGAAATATAAAATAGGAAAATACTCATGAAAAAATGGCAATGCATAGTATGTGGCTTTATCTATGACGAAGAGCTAGGACTGCCTGACGAAGGTATCTCGCCAGGGACTCGCTGGAATGAAATTCCAGATGACTGGTTATGTCCGGACTGCGGCGTAGGAAAAGAAGAGTTCGAAATGACCGAAATGTAGGAAACCCCATTAACGCTCATTCCCATTTGATATCTAAAGCGCGATAATAAGGAAGCTAAGATTTTTGTATTCACCAAGGATAGTAATGTGAACCAAAGAAAGATACTTGTAACGAGCGCGCTACCTTATGCCAACGGCGATATTCACCTAGGGCATATTATGGAAGTGACGCAAACCGATATCTGGGTTAGGCTGCAGAAATTACGGGGACATGATTGCGTTTACGTTTGCGCAGACGATGCTCACGGCACTAGCATTATGCTTAGTGCAGAAGCGCAGGGAATCACTCCTGAAGAATTAATTAACAAAGTAAAGCGTCAACACGAACAAGATTTCAAAGAATTTTTGATCGGCTTTGATAACTTCCACACCACACATTCAGAAGAGAATAAATCTTTCTCTGAGGAAATTTATCTTGCATTAAAAGCTAATCAACATATTGCTAAACGGACAATACTGCAACTATATGACCCAGAAAAACAACTTTTCCTTGCAGACAGATATGTTATTGGGACTTGCCCTAATTGCAAATCCAATGGTCAATACGGAGATAATTGCGAAGTTTGTGGGTCTACCTACAGCCCTTCAGAGTTAATAAATCCTAAATCGGCTATCTCGGGAGCCGTCCCGACAGAAAAAGAATCAGAACATTTCTTTTTTAAATTACCTGCTTTTAATGAGATGCTTAAAACATGGACTCGGAGCGGCACTTTACAGGATTCAGTGGCCAATAAAATAAACGAATGGCTGGAGGAAGGACTACAAGAATGGGATATAAGTAGAGATGCACCCTACTTCGGTTTTGAAATCCCTGGGCATTCTGATAAATATTTCTACGTCTGGTTAGATGCTCCAATTGGATACATGGCAAGTTTCAAAAACTATTGCTCGAAAACCACCTACAAATTCGAAGAATATTGGGAGAAAAATTCAGAAACGGAGCTATATCATTTTATTGGAAAAGACATTATAAATTTCCATACATTGTTCTGGCCAGCCATGCTAACTAGCGCCAATTATCGTACACCCACTGCCGTCTTTGTACATGGTTTCTTAACTGTAGATGGCACAAAAATGTCTAAATCTCGCGGAACCTTCATTAATGCTCGCACTTATCTAGAGAATTTAAACCCTGAGTATCTGCGTTATTACCTAGCCGCAAAGTTATCTTCGGGGATCGATGATCTTGATCTAAATCTTGAAGACTTTGTTCAACGAGTAAACTCAGATCTGGTGGGAAAGGTTATCAATATTGCAAGCCGCTGCGCAGGATTTATCAACAAAGGATTTAATGGAGAACTTAGTTCAAAAATTGATACGCCCGAATTGCTTATGGAAATCCAGTCGAAAAAGGATGAAATTACATCACATTACGAAAATCGAGAATACGGGAAAGCGGTTCGAATCATTATGGCATTAGCTGACAAAGCCAATCATTACATTAATGATAAAGAGCCTTGGGTGATTGGGAAAAAAGACAAAGCATCGCCCGAATTACAAGAAATATGCTCTATTGGAATTAATGCGTTCCGACTCTTAATTATTTATCTAAAACCAGTGTTACCGGAGACCGCTAAAAAAGTTGAAATATTTTTAAAGATACAACCATTAATATGGGAAGATATTGATTCGCTTCTGTTAGGCCACTCGATTGGCAAATTTACGCCTCTCATCACTAGAGTGGAGTCAGAGAAGGTGCAGAATATAATTGCGGTCACGAAGGAAATATTTAAGCCGAAAGACAAATTAGAGCATAAAAAAAAGATGAATAATTTAGAAGAATTCGAGCCACAAATAGAGTTTGATGATTTCAAAAAAATTGATCTGCGGGTTGCTAGAATTATCCTCGCAGAACGCGTAGAAGGTGCAGATAAATTATTACAACTAACCTTAGATTTAGGATTCGACTCTGCGGGTAACGCTTTATCTCGAAAAGTATTTTCTGGGATAAAATCTGCGTACGACCCAGATGGTTTAAAAGACAAACTTACAGTGGTAGTAGTCAATCTAAAACCTCGGAAAATGAAATTCGGAGTATCCGAGGGAATGATTTTGGCTGCCGGACCGGGAGGAAAGGATATTTGGTTAATTGAACCTCACAACGGCGCAACCCCAGGGATGCGCATAACTTGAAATAACTCTCAACTATATAGGCAATTGCTCAAAATCGTCGTAAATAAATAATTGTTTGGTGAATTTAAGGATTACGCAAATACTAGCGCGAGGCAAAGTAAAGTAATAAGCTTGGATTGAGAAAGGTTTTAGTATAGTTTCGAAAAAGTAACCAAGGTTTAGGCACTTATGAAGATCACTACTGGCGTTTCCTACAGGCTAACTTCCTGCAGAAGAATAGTTATTGCTTTGCTTTTTGCCTATTCAGCGACCTTAGCAGGGGCTGCTAAAAGTCAAATTGATGTGCTGGATAATATTGAAGACTCTGTAGTAAAAATCTATACAACTCAGGCCGCACCAGACTATTTCACTCCCTGGAGACTCTTAACTCCAAGACAAAGCAGCGGATCAGGCTCAGTAATTGCTGGAAATCGGATTCTTACCAATGCTCATGTTGTAGCCAATGCTAGCTACGTGCAAGCACAAAAGCATAATGACCCTCAGCGTTACCAAGCGCGCGTTACTTTCGTCTCCCACGAAGCAGATCTCGCGATAATTACTGTTGATGAGCCAGGGTTTTTTAGTGATCTGAAATCTCTACCTATTGGCGATCTGCCTGATCCATTACAAGAAGTATCAGTCTACGGATATCCAATAGGTGGCAAAACTTTAAGTATTACAAGAGGCATCCTATCGCGCGTTGAACAACAGATCTATGCACATGCTGGAGCTTACTTGCTAGCTGGTCAAATAGATGCAGCTATCAATCCGGGAAATAGTGGCGGGCCGGTAATAGTAGATCAACAAATCGTCGGCGTTGTAATGCAAGCAAATGCTGGTGGTCGCGCTGAAAACTTGGGTTACTTTGTACCTCCAAGTATTATTAGACATGTACTGACCGATAGCATTGATGGTATTAGTGATGGATTTCCTGACCTTGGATTTCGTACTCAGACATTAGACAGCCCTTCAGCAAAAACTGCTTATGGGCTAAAGGGAAATCAAGACGGTGTTCTCGTCATTAAAGTGTTTGAAGACTCTCCAGCCGCAGATGTTTTCGAAGAAAACGATGTCATTCTCAAGGTCGATGACTATGACATTGCCGAAGACGGCACGATTAAACTTTCAGAGGATCTGTTAACTGATTATAAACATGCTATCGACATGCACCATATCGATGAAGATATCGTAGTGAGTTATTCACGAAATGGAGTTGAAAACACGATTGTATTAAAAGCTGAGAAGGCGCTAGAAAGCTACAGCCTTGTCAAGGGTGATCAGTTTGATCAAATTCCGCGATATTATATATATGGCGGCGTTTTATTCGTCCCATTAAATATGAACCTACTAAAAAGATGGGGGAACGATTGGCGACGATCTGCACCCGTGGCGTTACTGCAAATGAGGAATGAATGGACCTCACCAGAGCGAAGTGAAATTGTGGTGGCTTTGCAAGTACTAGCAGCGGATGTAAATTTGGGTTACCACGATTGGAGAAATTGGGTTGTTGACTCAATTAATGGTGAACAGGTTAAAAATTTTAGCCACTTCTCTGCACAATTAAAAAATAATGCCCAAGCCAACGTTGTTTTTGAAAATAAAAACGGTTATCAAATGGTTATTAATCACTCGGAAGCGATAAAGAGTGGTCCATCGATTTTAGACCAATACCGAATCCCTTCAGCACATTCTCCAGGTCTATTCGAAGAATAATCAGCTTTCAATCTTCTTGCAACACAAAGCATAGGCGACTGGTTAAACCTAACGGTCTGAAATCGACAAAAGAACATGACCACTAATGAGAGAAAGAGATTCTTATTGCGGCGAGTAAAAATAAATAACCGGAAATATTTCCTCGAAGTCGAGAATGATACCAAAAATCAAACCGAGCGCCTGAATGTGAAAAAATTAAATGCGATCAGACATTTAACCGTTAGCAATATTTGTAGAAACAAAGCAAAAAAGTTACTGAACAGTAGCACGTAAAAATCTGGAATATTAGTTCCTGTTAAGAGCCGCAATCCTCATCAGCAAAGCATTTAACTTAATAAAACCCTCCGCGTCGCGCTGGTCGTAAGCACCCTTATCGTCCTCAAACGTTGCAATATCCTCAGAAAACAAAGAATTTTCTGACTCCCTGCCTATTACAATTACATTCCCTTTATACAATTTTAAGCGCACCTTGCCATTCACAAATTGCTGGGTATTATCAATCAAATCTTGAATAGCTTGACGCTCTGGAGACCACCAATAACCATTATAAACAAGCGATGCATATCGTGGCATCAAGTCATCTTTCAAATGCGCCAGCTCACGATCTAAAGTTATAGATTCGATAGCGCGATGCGCTTTAAGCATCACTGTTCCGCCCGGAGTCTCATAGCATCCGCGAGATTTCATCCCGACATAACGGTTTTCTACTATATCGGTTCTGCCGACACCATTAGATCCTGCCATCTTATTTAGAGACTCCAGTAAAGTTGCAGGCGATAGCTTTTCACCATTAAGCGCGACGATATCACCTTTCTCATACTCGAGGTCTAAATATAGTGGTTCATCTGGAGCGGCTTCCGGAGATACGGTCCACTCCCACATCGGCTCTTCAGGCTCCGTGGCAGGGTCTTCGAGAATATCCCCCTCATAAGAAATATGGAGCAAGTTTGCGTCCATAGAATAAGGTGATTTATTTCCCCTCTTCTTCTCAACAGGTATTTCATGTTCCGCGCAATAAGCTAGTAGACGATCTCTCGAATTAAGATCCCACTCCCTCCATGGAGCAATAACTTTGACAGAAGGATTAAGAGCATACGCACCTAATTCAAACCTAACCTGATCATTACCCTTTCCTGTAGCACCATGAGCAATTGCATCGGCACCTGTCTCTTTGGCTATTTCAATCAACCTTTTTGATATCAACGGACGAGCTATAGAGGTCCCTAATAAATATTCACCTTCATATATTGCATTGGCTCGAAACATCGGATTTACATAATCGCGCACAAATTCTTCACGCAAATCCTCTATAAAGATTTCTTTAATGCCCATTAGTTCAGCTTTTTTTCGCGCAGGCTCCAATTCTTCTCCCTGACCAATATCTGCCGTAAAGGTGACTACTTCACATTCATAAACTTGTTGTAACCACCTAGCAATAACAGACGTATCCAGACCCCCTGAGTAGGCTAGTACAACCTTTTTAATTTCTGACATAGGGACAAAACTCCGATGTTTGGGTTATTTAACCAGAATGCAGCTACAGCTGGTCAAAAACGGCTTATTTATTTGGACATTATTTATAAGAGGTCATTTTAACATTAACTTGTAAAAATTTGATATTGATCTGCTTCCGCAGAAAACCAATTCAGCTTGTCCTTTTATTAAGTTACACTATAAGAACGTGTAATGAGCAAAAAGAACCAATGCACCCTAACAAGATTACCATCACTAAGCCTGACGATTGGCACTTACATCTCCGCGATAAGTCAGCTCTGTCAACGACAGTGTCTCACAGCGCCAGAGCATTTGGTCGGGCATTAGTTATGCCAAACCTTAGCCCTCCCATCATTACTGTTGACGATGCGGTTAGTTATCGGGAGCGCATTATCGCCGAGGTGCCGAAGAATTCGAATTTCCAGCCATTAATGACTCTCTACCTTACTGATAATACGGAGCTGAAAGAAATTTCTAAAATAAAAGATTCAGAGCACGTATTAGGAGTCAAATATTATCCTGCAGGGGCAACCACAAATTCTAGCAATGGAGTTACAAACATAGAAAAGGTATATCACCTGATAGAAGAAATGTCGCATCTCGATATTCCTCTTCTTTTTCATGGAGAAGTTACTGATCATCACGTTGACATTTTTGATCGAGAGCAAGTCTTTATCGAAACTATCCTTAACCCTCTAACTGAGCGCTATCCAGATCTGAGAATTGTTTTAGAGCATATAACCACCAAAAATGCGGTGGATTTCATAAAAGATCAATCAAAAAATATTGCGGCGACCATCACTATCCACCACTTGTTATATAATCGTAATAATTTATTTTTAGGGGGACTCAGACCTCATTTTTATTGCCTACCTATTTTAAAAAGAGATATACACCAAAAAGCCTTAATCAAAGCAGCACTTAGCGGAAACCCTAAATTTTTCCTCGGCACTGATTCCGCTCCTCATACCCAATCTAAAAAAGAAAGTAGCTGCGGCTGTGCGGGAGTTTATTCAGCGCCTGCTGCACTAGAACTTTATTTTGAATTTTTTGAAAACAATCATGAATTAGACAAATTAGAAGGTTTTGCTAGCTTTTTTGGTGCTGATTTTTATCATATAGCTAGAAGCAAAAAAACCATCACCTTGGAAAAAAACAAATGGCGAATGCCTAAGGAATTTATTTTCGAAGACGAAAGCATCATCCCAATCCATGCTGACCAAGAATTGCAGTGGAAAATAACTGAGAATTAAATAAAGATGAGCCTCGTTAATTCAGAATCAGAACTAAATTCAACTACAAATTTGAGCGATCGGTTTCGCACATATTTACCTGTCGTAATCGATATAGAAACCGGAGGATTTAACGCCAAGACGGATGCAATTCTTGAGATATCAGCCGTCATGCTTACAATGGATAAAAAAAACGAATTGGTTATTGACCAATCATTCTTTAGTCGTGTTATACCTTTCGATGGAGCCAATATAGAAGAATCCGCTTTGAAATTCACCGGCATCGATCCCTATCACCCAATGCGCATCGCCAAACCTGAAAAAGAGGTATTTCGAACCATTTTTAAAATAGTTCGAGAATCAATGAAAGTAAACACATGCAAAAGAGCTATCCTTGTAGCTCATAATTCGCATTTTGATCATGGTTTTATAAATGCAGCGGCCGTTAGGCATAATCTAAAGCGAAACCCCTTTCATCCTTTCTCTTCCTTCGATACTGCTAGTCTAAGCGGACTCGCTTATGGCCAAACAGTACTGTCAAGGGCTTGCGAAGTAGCAGGTATAGAGTTTGAAGATAACAAAGCTCATTCAGCAAATTATGACGCTGAGAAGACTGCGCAGTTGTTCTGCGGGATTGTCAACAAATGGCAGGCGCTGGGAGGCTGGCCAATAAGATCTTAGTAAGAGCCAATTTTAAGCTCAAATTATTCGGGATCAATAGATTCAGGCGCTATTTCGCTCGATGCATTTTCAAGTTGACTCTGCAGTTCTCCCTTCTCATGTAATTCGCTCACTATGTCACAACCTCCAACTAATTCGCCATCGACGAATAACTGTGGAAAGGTTGGCCAATTTGATACTGAAGGTAAGTTAGCTCGGATATCTGGATTACTTAACACATCTACATAAGCGAACCGTTTTCCACAAGACATAAGAATCTGTGTAACTTGCGCCGAGAAACCGCATTGCGGTTGTTCTGGATTTCCCTTCATATAAAGCAGAATACTATTACTATTGATTTGTTCTTTAATAGTCTCTTCGATACTCATATCTCACCCTTGCATAATTGGACAGAATAAAAGAACATTTTATAAGATGGACAAAGATTTGTCAGCAGTATCAAAATTTGGCTTTCTTTGCTGAATTCCATGCCCCACCTCCCGGCGTCATTATCGTAAGTAGATCTCCTTTTTTTACAGTGACCACAGATTTGGCAGGCAGTACTTTACCATTTAGCAAGTTAATTCCCTTATCTCCCGCGCCACCTCCGTTTATACCCCAAGGCCTTCGAGTCCTTCTTTCACTTAGCAGGCTTACTTGAGTCTTCTCCATAAATTCATATTCTCGAATGATTCCATCTCCCCCATCATGCTCACCTTGACCACCAGAGCCTTTTCTCAGTTCATACCGCCGGATCCTTAATGGATAATGCATTTCGAGACTTTCTACCGGGGTATTTAACGTGTTTGTCATGTGGCTATGGACACCGCCTAACCCTGGATAACGAGGTCCTCCACCCATACCGCCCCCAATTGTTTCATAATAATCCCACCGAGAATTCTTAATAGTATCGATTTGGCCCATTGCTATGTTGTTCATCGTACCTTGACTAGCCGCAGCAATGAGTGATGGTGCTGCTTTAGCTAGCGCACCAAAAACAAGGTCAACTAGTCTCATAGAAGTTTCAACGTTACCCGCAGCCACCGCTGCAGGCCTCTTAGCGTTTAGTATAGACCCTAATCGCGTTTTAATTGTTATTGGCCGGAAAAGGCCCGCACAAGCTGGTGCGTTAGCCGGCATAAGACAGCGGAAACAGTATAGCCCCGCAGCGGCCACCACCGACTCAGGGCAATTTAAATTGCCATCAACCATGTCGGCAGAATCACTAAAATCTAGCTCAACTCTCTTAGCCTCGATAGTAAGCTTGACCGAGAGATTTATATTGCTCGCACCGTATCCATCATCATCTAAGAAATCATTGAACCAATATACTCCTGGAGATAAGCTTGAAATCGTTTTGATAGCTATACGCTCAGCAAAGCTGTTAAGTTGTTTCATGTTATCTTCGTAGTTAAGTAGCCCTAACTTATTAACCAAACCCTCAAAACGCAGAATACCCACCCGATTAGCTCCAACTTGTGCGGCAAAATCACCGGTCAACCGGTTAGACTTAAGATTAAGAAGACGGGCGGCTTTGGATTGAATTTTTCCCTCTCGCAAAAGTAGCACTGGCGGTATTATTATTCCTTCTTCCTCAAGAGTTGAAGAAATAGGCATAGAGCCGGGCGTATCGCATCCAATATCAGCGTGATGTGCTCTATTAGCAACAAACCCGATTCGTTCGCCGCTGTTATCGAAAGCTGGAGAAACCAAAGTAACGTCTGGCAAATGAGTGCCGCCTAAGAACGGATCATTAAAGACGAGCATGTCCCCTTTTTCCCAATCTGTTACTCTAATGATTGAACTCATAGCGAAAGCCATACTGCCCAAATGGACAGGCATGTGATCGGCCTGGGCAAATAATTCTCCCTTTGGACCAAATAACGCGCACGAAAAATCGAGACGATCTTTAATATTTGGAGAAAATGCGGCTCTTTTTAAGACTAGGCCCATTTCATCGCATACAGAGGAGACTCTGCTAGAAAAAAGATTTAACTCGATAGGATTTATATTGCTCATATTAAGAAAGACTAAACAAAGGATTCATTGAAAACAATCACAGACGGTACATTGATCGATAACGCCGAAGCATATAAAATGTTTGCAAACCTAGGCGGCTTAGAGCTGCCTTTTTTAGTTTTAGGAGCCTCTATTTGATGATAACAATAGTTAATACATACCTGCGAGCTAAAAGGCAATGTGCTGGAAAACCAAATTATGACTATTCAACATTTTCTTAGCCTTTTAGATCTCCCTCCGCCAGATTTAAGAGCAATTGTAAACCGCGCTATCGAGCTAAAGTCAGATCCCAATCTGGTAAGGAAGCAGAATCAAAAAACCCTAGGGCTAATTTTTGAGAAATCATCGACTCGTACTCGAGTTGCTTTTGAGGTAGCTATGAACCAGATGGACGGTTCTTCAGTTTTTTTAACTACGGACAGCTCGCAACTCGGTCGAGGCGAGCCTATAGCAGATACCTCGCGCGTACTATCCAGGATGGTGGATTGCATAGCAATCCGGACTTTTGAACATAGTAAGCTGGAAGAGTTTGCTAAGTACTCACAGGTACCTGTAATTAATGCGTTGAGTGATACTTTTCATCCATGTCAATTATTGGCGGACGTACAAACTTTCACGGAACATAGAGGCGACATTAATGGGAAAATTGTGGCGTGGGTGGGAGATGGCAATAATATGTGCCAATCATACATCAACGCCGCTATTGCTTTTGACTTTGAGCTCCGCATTGCATGCCCTGAAGGCTTTCACCCAAAAACAGAGTTGACTAGTCAGAATAACGACAGGGTATTGATTTCGGAAAACCCGAAATCGGCAGTACTAGGAGCCGATCTAGTAGTAACAGACGTTTGGGCTTCAATGGGTCAGGAAAAAGAGCAAGTAAAACGTGCCAAAGCCTTTGCGAAGTACAAAGTTACGCCCGAATTAATGTCGTTAGCAGGTCGTAATGCACTTTTTATGCATTGCTTGCCGGCGCACAGAGGTGAAGAAGTTAGCAGTGAACTCATCGATGACGTTAGCAGTGTAGTTTGGGATGAAGCCGAAAACAGAATGCACTCACAAAAAGCATTACTAGAGTTCTTGCTCTCTTAGATCTCTTAGATTTAACCTGCAAGTCTTCAATATACCAAAATACTACATATTGTGGTTCAGATATTCCTTATCCGTTCAATTATTGCTACGATTGACCTTACAGAAATTTGTGTGATTTTTAACCAGAATAGTGAAAAATGCCCAACATATAAATTAAGAAAAGTAATAATTAAAGACGCACATATTATTCACAATTTACCCACAGAAAACCCACCAAAAAACCTCTTGCAATAAATTACTGTACGCATTATGTTGTACATCTGCTCTACACTTTGTCAATATATTGTGTTTTTAGGGCAAAATATTATGAATTATTAAAGGGCTATTAGAAGTTGCCTTTCGGCTTATGAAGCGGATGTGAATCCGGTTATATTGTGAATTAGCCAAGGAGAAATGGCCCAGAATCATAAGCGCTTTGTAGATTTATGGAAAGGATTATAGGCACTCTTCATCTAATTGAAAAAACAATTAAAGTCTAAGCGCAAACACACAATATATAGTATATGGCTTTTTTAGGCCGCCTGGCAGCCTGGAGAGGAAATCACAGAATTACTATTCCTTCTCAAGGTCGATGTCAGTCGGTGTTTACGTCGCTGAAAAAATCCATTTGGTTCAAAAGTCTAGGTATAAGACAGCGAACTTGGATCTGAAAGATGCAAAAAGCCTAATAGGAATGAACAAAGAATCAAGGAAAGTAGTGATCATATTTGGAGCGATAAATGCAAACTGATGTAAGAACTAAGGAAAACTCCACTCTCACAAGCAAACTAGGCAAAAATGACTCTGTCTCAGCAACCTCTACGGCTCCCGGGCAGCTTAGAGTAATTAAAAGAAATGGCGCTGTTGTAGGTTACGATGGATCAAAAATATCTGTTGCTATTACAAAAGCATATTTAGCAGTAGAAGGTGGCAATGCAGCGGCATCATCAAGAATTCACGAATCTGTTTCTCAGCTAGGTAGGCAGATAACCAACATCTTTCGCCGCCGCATGCCATCAGGCGGAACAATTCATATTGAAGATATTCAGGACCAAGTAGAGCTAGCCCTAATGCGAACAGGCGAGCACAAAATAGCGCGAAGTTATGTTATTTATAGGGCCGATCATGCGCGGCTGCGAGAGCAAAAACAAGAAACGCAAAAACCAAATCAACCAGTAATCACACTAACATTTGAAGACGGTAGTCAGGGTTCGCTGGATACTGACCGTTTGCGAACGATAATAAATGAGGCCTGCGATGGGCTTACTGATGTGTCCGCAGAGACAATCTATGATGAAACTCTAAAAAATTTATACCCTGGAGTAAAAATAGAAGATGTCCGGACTTCATTGGTTATGACGGCCCGCACTCTCGTAGAACAGGACCCCAACTATTCCTATGTGACAGCGCGTTTACTGATGGACACCCTTAGATCTGAAGCACTTAGTTTCTTAGGGATTACAAATGCCGCAACTCAGTCTGAAATGCATTATCGTTATGCCAGCACCCTACAACCCTATATCAAAAAAGGTGTGGAGCTAGAATTGTTATCTCCTCACCTTTTGGAATTCGATCTAACTTTACTTGGCGGAGCATTAAAAGCAGAACGCGACCAACAATTCACTTATCTTGGCCTGCAGACCCTATATGACAGATATTTCATTCACAGTGAAAATATACGCTTTGAACTGCCTCAAGTCTTTTTTATGCGTGTTGCAATGGGTTTAGCTTCTAACGAAGAGAATCGAGAAGAAAGAGCCATAGAATTCTATAACTTAATCTCTAGTTTCGACTATATGGTTTCTACTCCTCAATTATTCAATGCAGGTACTTTGAGACCTCAACTTTCTTCATGTTTCTTAACCACTGTTCCTGATGACCTCCACGGGATCTATTCCGCTATTCGAGACAATGCGATGCTTTCGAAGTGGGCTGGGGGATTAGGCAATGATTGGACGCCAGTCCGCGCGCTAGGCGCGCATATCAAGGGGACTAACGGTAAATCTCAAGGAGTTGTACCGTTTTTGAAAGTGGTAAATGACACAGCTGTCGCAGTTAATCAAGGGGGCAAACGAAAAGGTGCCGTTTGCTCGTATCTCGAGACCTGGCATTTAGACATAGAAGAATTTTTAGAGCTAAGAAAAAATACGGGGGATGATCGTCGGCGCGCCCATGACATGAATACGGCAAATTGGGTACCAGACCTTTTTATGAAACGGGTATTTGACGACTTAGATTGGACTTTATTTTCTCCTAATAATGTCCCTGATTTACATGAGAAGCACGGTTTAGAATTTGAAAGCGCCTATACAGAATATGAACGCAGAGCTATAGCGGGAGAAATTGAAGTCTACAAAACTGTGAAAGCAGCAGACCTCTGGAGAAAAATGATTTCCATGTTATTTGAGACTGGGCATCCTTGGATAACTTTTAAAGATGCTTGTAATGTTCGCTCGCCACAACAACATGCTGGAACCATACATTCGAGCAACCTCTGCACTGAAATCACCCTAAATACCAACAAGGATGAGATTGCCGTATGTAATTTAGGTTCAGTTAACCTCGTCAACCATGTTGACGAGAATGGTCTTAATAAAGACAAGCTAAAGAGCACTATTACAACAGCAGTTCGAATGCTAGATAACGTAATAGATATTAATTACTACTCCGTGCCGCAAGCAGAAAACTCAAATTTAAAGCATCGACCAATAGGAATGGGAGTAATGGGCTTTCAAGATGCCCTTTATAAACAACGTATTTCTTATGCGTCGGAACAAGCAGTTGAGTTTGCTGACATCTCTATGGAAGTGGTTAGCTATTACGCTATTAAAGCATCCGCAGCGCTAGCTGATGAACGGGGCAGATATGAATCATATGAAAACTCCTTATGGGACCAGGGCATTCTGCCAATTGATTCTCTGAAAAAATTACACGAAGCGAGGGGAAAAGATTACCTGGAAGTAAATATGGATCAACGGCTAGATTGGAGCTCTTTACGAGAATCCATAAAAAGTTCAGGTATGCGCAATTCAAACGTACTAGCAATAGCACCTACCGCCACAATAGCCAATATAAGCGGCGTATCTCAATCAATAGAACCTACATATCAAAACCTTTACGTAAAATCTAATTTGTCAGGCGAGTTCACGGTCGTAAATCCTTATTTAGTAAATGATCTCAAAAAGGTAGACCTTTGGGATAGCGTTATGGTCAATGACCTCAAATATTATGAAGGCAGTGTTCAGAAAATTGATCGAGTACCAAGCGAAATAAAAGAAATTTACGCTACTGCATTCGAAGTCGAACCAAGATGGTTGGTAGATGCGGCTAGCCGAAGACAAAAATGGATCGATCAAGCACAATCATTGAACCTTTATGTAGCAGGTGCAAGTGGAAAAAAACTAGACGTGACTTATCGAATGGCTTGGTTGCGCGGGTTAAAAACCACTTACTATCTAAGAGCGCTAGCCGCAACTACCACGGAGAAATCTACTGTCT
>JAQWTK010000092.1 GCA_029242705.1 Gammaproteobacteria bacterium
AAGTGGCTTGTTCAAGTACTAAAAAGTAATCTGAAGACTAATTTAGTAGATATAAATTATGAAAAAAATCTTCCTCCTCATGAGTATAATTGCTGGCTGTTCTTCTGAATCTAATCAACAAAACAATGCCCTCAATGAAAATTGGGATACCTACTTGGGCAATCCGGGAAGATCTCACTATTCACCTTTAACTGAAATTACCCAAGAGAATGTTTCTCAATTAGAACTAGCTTGGTCTTATGATTCTGGCGAATTACGAGAAGGTAGTTCAAGCATGTATACCAGTCCAATTATTGTGGATGGAGTTCTTTATGGACTTTCTCCCAAACTGGTAGCCTTTGCTCTAAACGCTGCAACAGGCGAAGAACTCTGGCGATATGACACTGGCGGGCCTGGCGCATCACAGCGTGGCATGATGTGGTGGGAGGAGAACGATGACAAGCGCATTATCTATACCGCTGGGGCAGAGCTAATCGCGTTAGATGCCAGCACCGGGCAGCCTATTACTAGTTTTGGTGACAACGGAAGGGTAGACCTGCGTCCCGCCGAGAAAGATGCTCCCTTTTTCACTAGCGTTCCTGGCGTCGTTTTTCAGGATAAGTTAATCCTCGGTTTTTCTACTTCAGAGAGTGCTAATTCGCATTCGGGGATAATTAGAGCGCTCAACGTCCATACCGGACAAGAAGTTTGGCGATTCAACAGTCTCCCGTTAGAAGGTGGTCTTGGATCGGAAACCTGGGAAGAAGGATCTTTGGCTCGTGCCGGGGGCGCTAATAACTGGACGGGAATGACTCTGGATGAAGAACGGGGCATGCTATATGTACCAACAGGTTCTGCGAATCCAGATTTTTATGGCGCGACACGTACGGGAGATAATTTGTTTGCGAATAGTTTAATCGCACTCGGCGCTTCAACTGGTGAGTATCGTTGGCACTACCAAACTGTTCGACACGATCTCTGGGATAGAGACCTCCCCTCTCCCCCGACACTCGTTCAATTAGAGCGAGATGGCTTATTAATAGACGCCGTGGCAGTAACAACAAAATCTGGTCATTTATTTCTTTTCAATCGAGATACCGGCGAGTCTCTTTACGAAATTTATGAAGCCACTGGGGTACCAAGTCAACTTTCTGGCGAGGTTGTTTCACCAACTCAACCTGTTTCCTCCGTCGCTTTCACGCGACAAGAATTCGAAATTACTGAGCGAAGTTCCGCCGCAAGTGATTTTGTAGCAGAACTAATAGCACCACTGGACCAGAGACCCTGGGCTCCGCCCTCAATCGAAGGGGCGCTTTTATATCCAGCCTATGACGGAGGGGCGGAATGGGGCGGCTCTGCATACGATCCCAATGGTCATAAGCTAATCTTGAACGCTCAAGAAATAGGTGGGATATTAAAAGTTTATGAGAGACCCTCAGGATACGGTAGCCGACTTTACGCGGAGAATTGCGGAATTTGTCATGGAGCGAATAGAGAAGGTACTGATCGCGGCCCAAGTCTCGATCGTCTCAATGAACGACTATCCATTGTTCAGACGAATAACCTGGTTCTCCAAGGCAGAGGAAATATGCCGGGATTTGAAAGCTTAGAAAGTCACGAAAGAAACGCAATAATTTCATACATACGCAACCCTGGATCTGAGGGCCTTATTAGCGATAACAACGAAATCGATTATACCTTCGCGGGATATACTCAAGTGAGAGACCATGAAGGATTGCCGGGAAACTCTCCACCTTGGGGCACATTGAACTCAATAGACTTGGCAACAGGGAAAATCGACTGGCAAATAAACTTTGGCAATTACCCAAGTCATCCGAACTTAAATTGGGGTTCTGAAAATTATGGCGGCCCTGTGGTAACTGCCTCAGGTCTAATTTTTATAGGCGCCACACCAGATCGAAAGTTTCGGGTATATAGTACGGAAAACGGTTCTCTATTATGGGAAACTGAATTGCCGGCAGCCGGCTTTACAACTCCATCCATGTACAGCGTAGATGGCAGGCAATATGTGGTAATTGCCGCTGGTGGTGGGAAATTGGGGGCACCTTCTGGTTCCAAATATCTTGCGTTTAGTTTGCCGGACTTTGACTAGAGGGTTTGGAGTTGTTGTATTCTTATCCTAAACATGTGGGTGTCCAATCTTTGTGGAACCTTTATTTATACATTTAAAGATTTACTGATCAGTCGTTGATGCATTCTCTTGCTCCCATTCTCTTTCCCTCACTCTCGCGCCCCCCAGGGTAGCAGACATAGCGTAATTCCCTTCATGACAAGCATACTCATAAGATTGTTGATCAGTTTTCGGCCACACGAGTTCGCCTGCAAAAGTGTCAGTATAGTCCGCATCTTCAACGGTGAAACTGTATAGCAGTCAGCCTTCATTAATTGGACTAGACCGCTCAATCACTCGACGACCATTATTGGGCTGCTGTGGCTCATCAAGGAAATTAATTGTTTCTACAACCAACGTGTCATCTTCCCACCAACCGATGGAATCACCATCGAAAGAACTTAGTTCGCTGGATTTGTGTTCGTTATTAATACGGATAATCCTCGCCCAGTGCATCCACTCCACATTCAGCATTAAGTAGTCGTCAGTTTGGACAATAGTTTTTTAATTGTTGTAAACCAAGGGGCGAATAGGAATAGTGGCTGGAGGTTGGTAGATGCAACGCACACCGAGAGTCATGTTCTCGGGACCATCATAAGGTTGTTCGCCTGTCTCCAAACACCAGGCACCTTCTCTTTCAGGCCAAGCAAATCGGGGTGCCGCTGCTAATTTATCGCTACCTGCTTGAGTAAGTGCAGGCATGCGACCATTTTCGGGGAAAGTCATCCTGGGCCTTCACTAAGCCTGGAATCATTATGATAGAAGATAGAGCTACAATAAGTACTATTTTTACTGACTTCATGGTTTCCTCCTGAGGAAGAATCTTGTAGTGAGTTCTAATTAATTAGCATTTACTAATCCATAAAAGCAAACTTGAAACCCCCCCTAAATAAATAGTTGGATTCGGAGAGCTTAATGTAACGATTTAGGTTTGCCTTAATAGAATACTGGCATTATTTTACTCAGTAACACGAACACGTTGGTAAGCATTGCTCCAACAACACTGGAATAGACCACCACTGTCAGGCGAGCCCCAATTATCTACGCGAGCGCGAATCATATATTCGCCAGGTTCAGAAAACTTAGCCGACACTCTAGCTATACCCTTTCCGGCAGGCATTGTGACGCTGGAAGAAGCTGGTGGTAGGAATAGCGGAAATTTGGATGCCGGAGTGGTTCGAGCAGGAGTCTTTATAAAAGGCGAAGCGGCGTGCTCGATAAAAATAACCTCACCTGGCCCTTGATGCTTGTACCATATAACACGGGTATCAAGTGGCTTGGCAAATAGAGGGTTTGACGGGTCACGCATCGAAGGATCTTCTGTCTCAAATTCCAAAGTAAGCGGTAAGCCAACAGGAATAGTCTTGGTATCTACGGCTAAAATACCCTCGGGGCCAGATCCTCGATCTTCATTTTCAAACCAGACTAATGGTTCCATACTCCCCTGTGGTCGGGGATTCCTATCCAGCTCGTAAGCATCAGACCCGCGTCTTCCAGGTACTCTTAGCTCTTCCAGATTCCCTGTCCTGATGTACCACCAGATAGATTCATCCTGCATCGAAGCTGGGATAGTGACAGTAAAAACGCCAGGGTGTCGGCCTGGAAAATAAATTTCAGGCTGCATCCCATCAAATCGGGCTGGCTCAATGCGATTGTTTTCACCTAATGGAACGATGATGTCTTCGGCATTTCTATTGTGGTATCCAAATGAAACTGTGACCGTACCATCATCATTAGCGTACCAGCCTTCCATAAAAGGTATAACAGGTGTTCCTTCAGGTGACGGCGGGCGCAGGGGCCTTGTCGATTGTTGAGCGCTGGCATCAAATAACAATGCTGCATTTACAAGCAGGAATGCGATTACTGTACTAACTCGCCTCATCGACTTAAGCCTCATCTCCCATAATCCGCTTTGCATCAAATAGGCTACTAATTCTCGGGCGGCAGTTGGGCTCATTCATTGGCTTCCCGCCGTTCGGCAAGTTCTTGATAAGTCTCTTCGTCAAGATGACTTACAGCAACGACAAAATGAGACATCTCATCTGCTGTGCGCTCACCCCAACCTACCCATTGGTCAGGATCAGGATTATTCGGATTGTCCGCAGTATTATCGTACCATTGCTTAGCAATTAAAATGGCCCCTGTCGGCACCAGTGGCGCAGATTCTTGTTCATAGAGGTGGCTATGGTGCCAGGTCGCACTCCAATTGGATATGCTACTTATTAATTCCGTTCTGCCTGTCTCTGGGTAGAATATTTCTAGGGAAGCCGCGTTCATGCGCAGGTGTCCGTGAGGGGCAAAGCTATCAATACGGACCGGATGATCAAAAGAGTGAAAACCCTGGGTCATAGTAGTTCCATGGGGGGGAATAAACATGTCGCCCTGATCCATTTGATACGCAGTAATGTCCTGAGTGATTTTAGCCTTATATTCTGGCGGGTGAAGCCATATGCCCAGCTCAGCGACATTATCCTCAACCACCGCATTTGGAGCAGTTGCTCCTATGCCGCCCGGGTACATATGAATATCCCAATAGATACTCTCCCCGAAAACAGGCCGACACACCTCTTCAGGTACGAGTTCGCCCCACATACCCATGGAGTATGCGCTGGCAGGCTCTCTATCAAACCCGCCCTCTGCGTTTGCCCTAGCGAAGTAAGTAGTGGCGTGGTGAACCACTGTATTCGCGTCGCCACGAGGCTTAACTTGAAGCGCCTTAATACAACGGCCTTCGGTTAGGTCGCTATCGATATATTGTTTAACCCACATATCGTTGCCACTGGCGGGCACTTCGATCGGATTAGACGCGATAACGACATCCGGCTGACCTAGCTGATCAGCGAAATTCCAATCATCAATATCCCTTAAGACTGGCATAGGAGGCAGTTCTTCCAGATTCCCCAGGGGCGAACCTTGATCAACCCATGCTACTACGGTGTCAATGTCTTCCTGAGATAGGCGCCAATCCGCCCGCAGATTTTGAATGCCAATATCATGATCATAGGCATATGGGGGCATTTCCCGGCTGGCTACTTTCAGCTGAATCAAAGGAGCCCAAGGCCTAACATGTTCATAACTGCTTAATTCCATAGGCCCGATACCGCCCTCACGGTGACAGACCACGCAGTTTTCATTAATAATGCGGGCCACGTGGCCTGAGTAAGTAATAGGCCCTCCCGTTTCTTGCGCCACTATCTGCGTCGTAGCTACGCTAGCTAAAATAATAAGGAAGAATTTTTTCATTGTTAGCGCACCTCTCTAAAAATATATTTTGGCAATATTGTGAATCATCTAGATGAGCTGGAGAGATATAGTCATATTAGTTCCTAAGCTTGCCTTCTGCACCACCTTGGTTAATTGAGAAAAACTAAATATCTCGGTAGCGGGATAGCAGAAGTTTATTAACATTGATTAAGAAAAACTTTTGCTAAGTTTTTCTTCTATGTCATCCAATGCGGATTTTTCTCGTTTAAAAATATACTCCATCTCATTTTTTGAGTGTTCTGAAGAAACTAACTCCCAACCTTGATCGCCAAGGTCATTAGCTTCTTTTTCATTGATTGAGTGGCTAAATTTGTATTCCCATTTTTGGGCCATGGTAAGTGACTCCTTTTTTATCTTATTTTTTCTTCAATCATTTCTACGCCCTGAATCAAAGATCAGTATGTTCAGAGTCCATGGAGCCCAGTCTGTAAAGATTTACTTGCAATTGGTTCATAAAAATATTGATCAACTGCATCTCATCAGTGCTAAATAGTGCTTCAAGTTCTTGATGGGCATGCATTAGCATTCGGTTTTGCTGTGCGACTAAATCATCAATATTGAGCTCACTTGGTTCGGGAGAGTCATTGGCAGACATACGGGCATGTTTTACAAGCACATCTAACACGAGTTCTTGTCGTTCTTCGCGTAGACTTCCAGCAGAACGGGCGAGCTCTGCAGCGTAGTCTTGTTTCAGCTGGGCGTCTGATGGTCCATTTGTTTGGCTGTCTAGAACACTTAACTCGATAGGATTTAGTAATGGTGCCAATTGGTTGCGCAAATAGGCGTGATTGCTAATGGCTTTTAATTCTTCCGGGCTAACTCTGCCTGAATTAACTTCGGCGCTAAGTCTGGCCCGCTCGGTTAAAATTTCTACCAATTTGGATTCGATCTGATTCTTCCGCATTGCATCTCCAGATAGAGATTCAAGTAATAGTCCAAACTGCACATTTATCTGCATGCGTGCAGTTTGTTCGAACTGCGTGCCTGCCTGGCTGCGATCAATCATTGCGCGCACAGAGTCTGGAATGTTCGAATCCTGTCCGAAAATGTTGCTGGCATATGCCAGAGTTATTATTGTAACAACTAGTTTGTTTATCATTTTTCGCCCGCAAACTGGTTTCTGAAGTGTGCTTTTTTGATATTCATATCTATGAAGATACTATATTTATGATTAGGAAACACCGCATAAATATTTATCGATCAACATCTTGTTATTCGTCCATCTACCATAATTTTTATTTTTTTTCGCTATGTCAAGCAAGGCGTCCTCAAATAAACCAATTACAGATTCCTCGGCAATACGAGCTTATTTGATTAGATTAAGAGCTTTACGTTCTAGGCTTAACAAATGAGAAGTGGCGTTTGGGTTAGGCGCAGCAAGTTAATTTCCCTGTTCCTCAAAAGCCTTTATTGCGTCTGTTATTTCACGCGCCAATTCATTTGGAACTGGAAAAGTCAGATGGTATTGAGAAATTTTCCATCCATCACTAGTCTTAATCAGTACTCCAGTCCCTCTGCTACTACCATAATTTTCACTGTCAAGTATCTCGTCAAACCAAGCAGAGCTTCCATCAGGAGTTAAATTCACATTTCGATCTTTGGGGGTATAAGACCAACCAGTCCGGTCAACTGTGTACTCCCTAAAAACTTCCTTGGGCCAGCGTTCGGAGGCATCCGTTCCTAAGAATACACCATCGTCGCTCATAAAATCGAAATAGGTATCCCAGTCAGCTTGTGACGCTGCTTTATGGTAAGAATCTAGAACTCCATTAATCGCTTCCAGATCAGAATTAATTGATTGGGCAGATGAAATTTTTGCTATCAATATGCAGAAAATCACTATTAAGTTTTTCATATTTTTATTAACTCAATTTCAATTCCGAATTGTCTATATCCATTTGATTCGGCTTTATATTTCATAACCAATCTTAAATTTCTCAATTATTTTCCCAAAACTTTGCATTTTTTATCTTAGATAGAATATTTCGTCTTAATCTTAGCGGCCATCGAGTTGGAGGTAGATAAGCCTGTTCAGGTAAAACGTAATCTGGGGATTCCGGAATCCAAATTGGCTCGCGATATTGTTTAAAAGGAAAACGGCTATAGAGAGGAGTGTGGTACTTACAATTTTCAAAATAGCAATGAGTTACCTGAGAGTGTCGAGTGCGGCTCATATCCTTTTGGGCTGAACCTCCATGTAAAAGGTTGGCATGCCAGATTATAGCGTGCCCCTTTTGGATTTCGCCTAAAGAAGAAGTTAATTTCTTCTTGCTGATTATCTTTTGAATGGCTTGCTCATATTGCGGATAAAAATCATGCCCCCTGCCAAGTCGAAAGCTACGCATATTGTATTCTTTTAGTTTATGACTTTCGGGATAATAAAAAATCGGACCATTGTCTTTATCAATATTCTCAAGTGCTATCCAAACGCCCACCATAAACCCTTTGGGAACAGAGTTAAAATGAAGAGTGTCCGAGTGGGCTAGTTGTTCAGTGCCTATAGGGAAGTTCAATGTTTGAAAAGGCCTCGCTTTTCGCCCAAAGAGTTGTTCAAGAGCAGCAAGCACTGAGCTGTTCATTGCAAGCTGCCTAATTTCTTCGATTTGTTTCCAGCCATCTTGAATGCGCAGGCCAGGTAATTTTTTTTTCAGCATACCCTGATCATAAAGCGGAAGGGTTTTTTCGATGATCTTATCGAGTAGGACATGATCAAAGGAAAAATCTATGTGTAACAGACCTTCTTTATAAAATTCTTGAATTTGGGATTCAGAAAGCTGAAAGTTACTTTCAGTGCGCATTTTTTAGTCTAACCGCATTTGATTAAGGCAGCGGAAGAATCCTCCCCTCGTGAACTGTGCCCCAAATTTCTATTTCTCCAATGTTTTTTGGCAATACGGTTAACGGGTTCTCGGTAAGAATAGTTAAATTAGCAAATTTACCGGGAATAATGGAGCCCACTTCATCTTCCAATCTTAGCGAGTAAGCCGCATCAAGAGTTACCGCTCGCAGTGCGCGTTCCGCACTAATGCGTTGTGTGGGACCAGCTAGGTTCCCGTTGGTAGTAATGCGGTTAACTGCATTGGACATGAGCCTCAACGGTTGTCCAGACGCCATTGGCGTATCTGCATGCAAGGACAGGGAAACTTCAGCGCGCACTAATTCTCCTAGCCTTACCATTTCTTGTGCGCGTTCGCGCCCGATACCTTCTTCACTGTAGCGATCAGCTAATACTACTGGGTAGAAAGGGTTTGCACTTACTATTGCGCCGAGTGTTGCTAGACGTTCTACTTGATCAGGGCGCGAGAAGCCAAAGTGAACAATTACGGTGCGATGATCTTCGCGAGGATTACGCGTCATATTGACTTGCAGGTTTTCAAGTACCATATCGAGACCCGCATCTCCGTTCTGATGCACATGAATCTGGTATCCAGCGTCCCAGTAAATTCGAAAAGCTCGAGCGAATACCTCTGGCTCCATTAGCCATTCTCCATGATGGCCATCGAGATAGCCTTCGCTCATTTGCATTAATTGACTGAACATCGCGCCATCCGCAAAAAGCTTGACATGCCCGGGGATAAATTCAGTCATTCCCTCTGCAGAAGCGTAGAGTTTTTCCGTTTCGAGGATCACCTCATTTTCAGGATAATTACCAACGAAAGACCTACCATCTGCTATGTAATACATTCGAAACGGTGTTTCAGCATCTCCTAGCACTTGATTTTGTAATGCGATCAGCGCAGGTGAAACGATTCCACCTGGTTCCGCTACCAATGTGGTACCCGCAGCATGCCAATAATTTTCCAATAGCTCCAAGGCCGGTAAGTAACGATGCGGGCTAAAAAGATCTGCAAATACCGTATTCCTAATTAGGCTTTGCCCCTGCTCCCAGAAATGTCCTTCGACGAAATTAGTTTGGGCACGGATGGGTGCGGGCGCATTGTCAATCAGGGTTTGGTCAATGCCAAAATATTCCAACGCAGCAGTATTGTGAATTTGTTCATGCAGAGACCTCTGCATCACTACTATTGGAATAGTACTACTTATTTTATCGAGGTCGGCGCGCGTCAGTTCGCCATGAAAAAGTTGATGGAATCCCCAAGTGTAGAGTACTTCAGAGGGGTCGGGATGTTGGTTCACTATACTTTTAAGGCGCTCTCTATAATCCGTTTCATTTGCTGCGCGCTGGACCGTTTTGTGCGGTAGAACCCAGTCCTCAATAGAGAGGATCTCAGTTATGAATAAGAGACTAGCCAGCCACGCATGCTCATGTTGATTGATAAGCCCAGGAATGATCACCAGATCTTCAAAGCGGTAATCGATTTTTATGGTTTCACCAGCTAGTGATTTTTGTATCTCTTCAATGGAACCTGTTGCCATTATTTCATTTTCTTTAACTGCGATAGCCGCCACTGTCGGTCGACTTGGATCTAAGGTGATTATTTCACTAGCTGGATACACAGTGATCGAAGATGCATCTTGTGCTAAAGATGTTGCAGAAGAGCAGAGTAAGATTAGCGATGCCAATATTCTATTCATATCTTATTTCGTTTTATTCAAAGACAAGTTTTTTGCATCAGACCTTCGTTTAGCAACGCTGGGTAAAACTGTAAACGGTTAAGCAGCTAAATATTAAGCATATTGTCTTTCAGTTTTATAGTAGTAGGCTATCTTATACTGTAAGCTAAAATATTAATATTCTTTGATGGGTATTCTAATGAGTATATCTCGACGAAATCGAAAAGCTTCTTTGTCAATTTCTGTTTTATTTTTGCAATTTTTGGTTTTCGGCGTTTTAGGTAACGCCGCAGAGGCTCCGGCAAGTGATGGAACCCTCGATAGCATCAATGCGCGTGCTGATTATTTCCGATTTAGCACTGATTATGTGGCACCGCCAGGTGAGGCGTTACATCATTACACCGCAGGATTTGCCAAGATTCTCTGCTCCGCTATATTTGTGACGGGTCTAGATCCTGTAGATGCTGCGGCCAATGTAGGTGGTTTTATTTCTCCATTCGATCAGCGGCATCATGTGGTTAGTACTCGTATTGATCGTGTACGAGAGGAAGTTTCTCTCGTTTTACCCGATGGTGTTGTTAGGACGGCAAGGCGGTATGACAATCAAGGTTGCGTGGCACATCCTCTGGGAGAGAATAGTATTGCCTTCACGCCGTCAGTTGTCGAAGCAGATCTAGCTCCGGCACATTCTACACCCTGGCCTATGGGCGATGTTATAGACAGAAATCCCTGGCCGAGTGGAGTGGACGTGGAGTTGGTGCAACGCGCGCTTGATACTGGGTTCGGCTCTACAGAAGCCCGTACTTTAGGTCTGGTAGTTACTTATCAAGGGCGTATTCTTGGCGAACGCTACAGTGACGAGGTCGATATACACACACCTTTGGAAAGCTGGTCTATGACAAAAAGCCTCACGGGTACGCTAATGGGCGTTTTGATTCAGCAGGGCGAATACGAGCTTTGGCAGAACGCTCCGATCCCGGAATGGCAAGAAAACCCGAATGATTCGCGTAAGGAGATACGTATAGGTGACATCATGCGCATGTCCAGCGGTATTATGATTAACGCGCCTTCCGATCCGGACTATGACACTAGTACTTATGCCGATCACTTTTACCTCTACACAGGCGGCGTTAATCAGTACAAATATGCAGCCACTCGTCCTGCAGAATACCCACCTAATACGATAGGGCGTTATCGAAATACTGACCCGGTGTTAACCAATTATTTAATCCGGCTCGCGGTAGACGCTCGCGGCGAGGATTACCATAGCTTTCCGCAACGGAATCTCTTTGACAAATTGGGTATTCGCAATGCGCTTATTGAGACTGATAGTTATGGAAATTTTCTGGGACAGGGCCTCGCATTCATGTCGGCACGAGATTGGGCTAAGCTAGGAAATCTATATTTGCAGGATGGTGTATGGAATGGAGAAAGACTGCTGCCCGAGGGTTATGTTGAGTATGCTAGCACCACCGCTCCTGCCTGGATAACCGATGGACGACCGATCTATGGAGGCGCTTTCTTTTGGGTGGACAATGAAGTGGGTGAAGATGGAATACCGCCTTCGTTTCGGATGAGTGGGGCAGGCGGCCAGTCGACAACAATTATTCCGAGCCATGAATTAGTAATAGTACGAATAGGCAAATATACGGGCGCCTCGGAAGGGGGCGAGGCCCTAAGAGATATGATACCTCTATTGTTAGATGCAGTACCTGAGCAGCGATAATAGTTATGGCGCTTTTGAAAGAGTATTGAGTTATGGAACTATCGGAGTGGATTGCTAACAATGAGGGCTTGCTTAACGGTATTGCGGCTGTCGTAGTTATTTTCGGATTTTTGGGAGCTGTTAGTCGTTCGTTGTTCTCAAGAGTGAGAAGGAATGAAATTTCTTCTAAAAATAATACTGAAAAGATAACGCTTTCTAAGCTTAGCTCTCCATCACCGTACCCTATAGATTTTGCCAATTCAGATGGTGTAAATATTGCCTTTAGTTCCTTCGGCGCAGATAGCCCTACATTAATAGTGACACCTGGAATTATTTCTAATCTTCATGTTACAAGTCACTTGCCGCCGATCAAAGAGACGATGAATGGTTTAGCTTAATTCTCTAAAGTTATTAATTTCGATAAAAGAGGGCAAGGCCTTTCGGGTCCAACAAACGAAGTAGCGACGTTAGACGAAAGGGTTAAAGATATCCAGTGTATCGCTAATCATACAAATACTGATAAGTTTTTCCTGACAAGTACCAGAAGGTTGGAAAATGTTTGAAAACCTAGGCGGTTCGAGATAAAAGATAGGCATCTTAGTTAAGGTTAATTAGGTCATAATAAAAATTTGGTAAATAAAAATGATATTTGATCGTCGTAAATTTCTTCGGGCTTCATCCATAGGAGTCAGCGGATTGGGAGGTTTTTTACTCCCCGTTATGGCGCAGCAGTCCACTGTTGATGCTGATACACAGTTTGGCAGGATAAGGGGTATTCGGGCGGGAGAGGTAAACATCTTTAAGGGTATTCCCTATGGGGAAGATACTTCGGGTGCAAATCGCTTCATGCCCCCCAAAGACCCAATTCCATGGAGGGGAATAAAAGAGGCCTTCTCCTATGGCCCAGCTGCTCCTCAGAGTGATCCGGCGAGGGGGAGTCAACAGGATGGGTATGAGAGTGAAGATTGTCTTGTGTTGAATGTCTGGACGGGCGGAATTAATGATGGCGTGAAGCGCCCTGTAATGTTTTGGTGTCACGGTGGGGGGTTTCGGACCCTGTCCGGCTCGTCTCCTCGGTATGATGGTACAAATTTGGTTTTGCGGGGTGATGTAGTAGTTGTCACCATAAATCATCGTCTAAATATGATGGGATATACCCATTTTGGAGATATGGGGCACGAGCAGTTTCATTCCTCCGGGACCGTAGGCATGCAAGACATTGTGCATGCCTTAAATTGGACAAAAAATAACATAGAACAATTTGGAGGAGACCCTGACAGGGTTATGATCTTTGGTGAATCTGGGGGTGGTAGAAAAGTTGCTACGCTATTGGGCATGCCTAGTGCGAAAGGACTATTCCATGCGGCCGTTATAGAGAGCGGAGCTACTTTGCGTTTGCCTACTAGGGAGCAAGGGACAGCGTTGGGGCAGCAGGTGCTGGATACGCTCGGTCTCACTCGAGCTAATCTTCCAAATATTCAAGACATACCTCTTAATCGCCTCATGAGTGCTTATCATAGTGTTTCTGCAAGTGCGCTAACTGCTGGAGGTGGCTCATTTTCACCTACTATGGATGGAGTGGAATTACCTTATCATCCTTTTTGGCCTGAGGCTTCGCCGGTAAATCCCGAAGTGCCAGTTATCGTGGGCGCAAACCGAACGGAAATGACTTACTTCGCTAATGATTCTGATTTTAATCTAGATGAAGTAACTATGAGAGAAAGAGTTGCTGAAATGGTAGGTGAGGAAAACGTTACTAGTGTAGTCAATACATACCGGCGTGAAAACCCTATGGCAACTCCTTCTGAGCTTTATTTTTTGGCATACAGCGATAGTCGCTATGTAATGCCCTCGATTACAATCGCCGAAAGGCGCTCTGAATTGAATTCCGCGCCCACATACCTTTATTACTTAGCCTGGGAGACTGCGATGGAAGGAAGAGGCGCCATGAGCCCCCACACTCTTGATATCCCATTTATCTTTGATAATGTCAGGGAGCATCCATTCACATCCGATAGAGAGTCTGCAATTTCTTTGGCGGATAAGATTAGTGACACGATAATTCAATTCGCGCGAACCGGGAATCCGAATGTAGGAAAACTGCCTGAATGGCAACCCTATAAGTTGGAGACACGGGCAACCATGGTTTGGAATGATAGGAGTGAGATACTATATGACCCGGTAGGAGCGCAGCGAGAAATCATGCAGCCGATCTTGCAGCTATAATGTAGTACTCTCGATTTTTTAGATATAATTTCCTAATGATTCAATTAACGCTTTAACTTACCCTAACCATGAATGCGATAGAAATATTTGGCTTAATTTCCGGAACGCTCGCTATCGCTCTACTGATTAAGCAAAATATCTGGACATGGCCGATTGGAATAGCTTACACAGTAGCCTCTATTTATATTTTTTTCGATGCTAGGCTCTATGCCGATCTAGCTTTACATATTTTTTTTCTAGTAATGAATTTTTACGGATGGTATTACTGGTTAAACGGAGGTGTTAGAGCCGGATCAGAGTTAATAGTGAGTAATGAAAGTAAAAAGCATTTAATTATTCTATTAGCTTTCTGTGCGATCACTATTTTTATAAGTGGTAGTTTATTTGCTACTTACACGGATGCAGATTTACCTTATTGGGATAATACAACTAGCGTCCTGAGTCTCCTTGCTATCTGGCTCCAAAGCAGAAAAAAAATAGAAAGCTGGGTATTGTGGTTCATAGTCGATATTCTGGCGGCTGGGATATATTTTTACAAAGGAATATATCTGTACAGTCTTTTATATACCCTATATATAGGGATGGCATTCATGGGTTATGCAGCATGGCAAAAAAGCTATCGTAATGAGCTCCGCAATTATAGTTATGACAGGCCCTGAGTCGTCCGGTAAAACGACTCTAGCAAGGCAGCTTACCGAGTATTGGAAAGCGCCTCTTGTTGAGGAAGTTGCCAGAGACTATCTCAAAAGGAAAAACTCTTACCAACAACATGACTTGTTAGAAATAGCAAAACTGCAGCATAGAAAAGAACAAGTACTTCGTTCTCAGTTTCCAGAGAAGCTAGTTTGTGATACCGATTTGTTGGTCATTATAGTTTGGAGTGAAGTTAAATACGGTCGATGCGATCAGTGGATTTATGATACTTTTGAAAAATGCCTTAAACAGGAAGCGTTTAGTAGGCATTATTGTTTGTGTGATTCGGAGATCCCGTGGCAGGCAGACGACCTTCGAGAAAATCCTGATAACCGCAAAGAGTTATTCCATTTGTATCTTCAAAAACTTCGAGAATACGGGTTAGATTATAACGTCGTGAAAGGCGGCCGACAGGAGCGTGTGGAACAAGTTCTGAATAGTTTGCCCTCATAATCCAAAACGTAAAGGGTCCTTGAGCGTGATCCCAAACCGTGTCCGCTTATCATCAGCGATTTTAAAGCCACGCTCCGTTAGTTTTCGATTGATCTCCGTGCAGCTTCCACATTGGATGAACCTTTACTTCTTCCTGTTTTTTGTGCATGTGTATGCCCCCCAGTAGATTCGGAAAACATACAAGCGATTGCAGGACAAACCTAAGAAGTGTTACCAGTATTTTTTAGGGGAGAAAGTCTTATCCACTCAAAAATAAAAGTCTTACCTTTTGTCAGCGAATGTATGATGTGGAATGAATTGCTCGAGGGCTACAAACCCTGATAGAGTGATCGTTGTTAGACTATGAAAAAGGCAATAATATTTATGAGTAATGGGTCCATCAAGTTTTACTCTGAGCTGGATGATATTAAGACTTTCGGTTCAGAAACCTCAGCTCCTATTTCTGTTAAGCTTGTTAATAAAACGAGTACCAATCTAAAGGTCTACTGGATAGATACTTCAGGCAAGGAAACTCTGTACCGTACTCTTAAAATTAACGAAAGCTATACACAGCCAACAAATACTACGCACGCTTGGAGCGTCCACGATGCTGACGGTAAGCTTAAATTCAAGTTTTATCCGTCTGAATTGGGAACAATAACCGCATATGACGGTTACCAGGAGTTTTCTCGGTCAGTAAAAGGAACTGCAGGTAACGATAATCTTGTGGGGACGGTTCAGGACGACGAATTTGATAGTGGAACTGGCAATGACACCATCTCAGGTGACGAAGGTATAGATACCGTATTCGTGCCAGGAAACCAGTTCGACTATACAATCAGCTATAACAAGGACACGAGTACTTATAAAGCCAACTCAACAACTCATGGAACGAAACTACTGACGAATATTGAATATATAAGATTTAATGATGATCCTTCTTCGCCACTTTCCTTAGTTGGGTACGAGCAACTGTTGCAATATGACGTAACGGATATACAAGTATCAGGAAGTCATACGAATAGGGTAAATCTTATTTTTATCTCTGAAGGATATAGAGAGGCTGAGCGCGCCAAATTCCTCACTGACGCATCCCGGATGTTCGAGGTTTTATTAGGTGCTGAGAACCAAAGATTAAATACACCATTACATGAATATCGCAAATTTTTTAATGTCCTCGCGATTTTTGTTCCATCAAAAGAAAGCGGTATAGACGACACCCTTGCCGGAATAAAAGTAGATACTGTCTTCAATGCTGCGACATATGGCTCGGATGGTCGGCTCGCTTATGGAGACTGGAAGCTGGTGGATGTTGTCCTAAATCTCGCTTTAGAGACCACCGGAAAGGAAATTATTGCGGGGCTGATGAACACTTCCTTATACGCAGGTGGTGGTGGCTTTGTTGGCTGGGCAGCGAGCGACAACCAGTTCGCAGGGAATACCCTTATACATGAACTCGGTCATAGCTACGCTAGACTTCAGGATGAATATCTTGATCCAGCATTAGTAGAAACCAATGCCCTATCATATATATCTGATAGTGTCCACGTCTCTGCCTCTAAGACAGAATTAAATTGGTCTCATTGGTTAGGTTATGAAGACGAATTAGGAATAGTGGGAGCGTACGAGGGCGGATACTATCGAGAAACAGGCGTTTGGAGGGCAACCGAGATGTCGGCCATGAGGAATACTTCTAAACCCTTTAGTGCGCCACAAAAGGAGGAATGGATTAGACGTTTTTACGACGATGTTGGCGATTATCTTACTCTAGAGTTTAGCAACACTGAAATCATAGCGAAGGTGCTTGAGGCAAAAGTTTTATCTTTTAGTTGGTCTATCGACGACGAGAACTCAGGAAATACTCAGACCTTAAACCTAGACACGAGAATGGATGTTCCTGCAATTTTAGACACAACCCCGATACATCAAACGATTGCTGTGTCTACCGTTGATTCTACTGGAATGCTACGTAAAGAATCGATAATTGAGTCCACGAGACAGCATGAAAAAATAGATCTACTCCTCGGCAGTAATTCGGCAGACCGTGTTTTAGGCACATCAAAGAGTGAGGTTATTATGACTGGGTCTGGTGACGATACGCTACGAGGTCTCTCAGGTGACGACACCCTTGTCGGTGGCCCTGGTAACGACATATTAATTGGTGGAAGTGGTAATGATTACATGGACGGAGGCGCTGGTATTGATATTGCTGTGTTTTCTGAAATTCAAGAAACATACTCTATCGAGAGAAATTCCTTAACTATAACAATTGCCAACACTAACGAAGGAGAGGACCAGCTAAAAGATGTTGAGCGAATAGAATTTAAAGATAAGAATCTAGCTTTCGACTTAAACGGAAACGCCGGCAAAACGGTCAAGCTATTAGGGGCTTTTCTTGGGGGTGATGGAGCCAAAAATCCTCTCTATGTAACAGATGTTTTGAATCTTTTAGATAATGGGATGCCTTATAACGACCTTATGCAATTGGCGCTAAATGCCATACTAGGTGAGAATCCAAGTGGGGGTTCTGTAATAAAACATTTTTATACCAGTCTCACGGGACAAGAAGCTCCCTCAAACATCTTAGAAGCTTACGGTTCTAGCATCGATAATGGGGAGTTATCGGCGGTGAATTTAGCACTACAGGTTGCTGAACATGAACTTAATCTAGTAAATATAGACTTTGTTGGGTTGTCCGCACTGGGCATCGAATACATATAATAGGTAAGTTATAACGATTAGCATCAAGTTGGTGTAAGTTAGATAAAAAAACATTAAGCTTTAACTTTCATGGTATATCTATGGTTAACCGTATTAAATTTTTAACTTTAACAATAATGACGCTTCGAACATTATTTATCTTTTTTCCAAGCATATTATCGGCTGAGCTTGTCACGGCGGATGTGCCTCGATCTAGCGATATCGCTGTATGTAATTTATAGCCTCTATAGTTCATATCTCTCAACTCACGCTTCAACGATCCTTTATAGTCATCATCGCTAACATCAAGCGTAACAACTTCATAATTATATAAATCAGACATAGTTAATTTCCTTATTAAGTGGGTGAAACAAATACAATCATCGAATTAAACATAATACCCTCTTACGGTGCTGTCACCTTGGTGCGCATTTGCGCATTACCCTCTTAATATTCTTGTAAAGAAAACTTTACTGTATTAAGGTCTGTTTTTCCTAGGGGGTGGCTTTGGCCTGAGAAAATTACCCTTTGAACCTGAACCGGTTAATACTGGCGTAGGAATAGGAAGGGACTTCTCTTGAAGTGATCTTTTTTTCTCCGTGGTACTAATCTATTTCTGTTAGGAATCAACGGAGGTCTGAATGAGTCGCTTTCTCTCAACTCTTATCTGTCTAGTATCGTTTTGTATCTCGGCTAGTGCTCAAGTAGATTCAGCGTCTGAAATTGAAGAAATTATTGTCAATGCTGACTATCGTCAATCTAGCGTGAGAGATATAGCCAGTAGTGTAATTGTGTTGGATGAAAATCTGATTCAGAGGAAAAATGCACAGCATCTTGAAGATATTCTGCTTAGCGCGCCAAATGTTAATTTTTCCTCCGGCGCTTCTCGAGCTCGTTTTTATCAGATAAGAGGTATTGGTGAGCGGGGTCAATTCTCAGAACCTTTAAATTCGTCAGTGGGGGTAATCATTGATGGCTTGGATTTCAGTGGGATTGGCAATGCGGCGATGCTTTATGATGTCGAACAGGTAGAAATATTATTAGGTCCACAAGGCACCCGTTATGGCTCGAACGCACTTGCGGGCCTAATTAATTTGCAAAGCAAGGCCCCTACACATGAAACAAGTTATGGTCTGAAACTTGAGAGCGCTAATTATAATAGCACAGGTCTAGCCGGCTATTTATCTGGCTCCGCAACCGAAAATTTACGCTATCGTTTGTCAGCACAAAATCTAGAATCAGATGGTTTTAATACCAATCAATTTTTGCACAAAAAAACTAATAAGCGGAATGAGGGTGTAGTTAGAGGAAAACTGGACTGGTCGTTGTCCGACTTTACAGACCTGGACATTACCGCTTCAACAATTGATATAGATAATGGTTATGATGCGTTCTCGCTAGATAACGTTCGGGACACACTTTCTGATCAGCCAGGTTTCGATCGTCAAAAATCAGATATTTTAAGTACCAAGTTATCGCTTTCACAATTCGAAAGTTTCAAAGTTGAAGCTTTGGTTGGTTATGCAGGGTCAGGAACTGAATATGGTTATGATGAGGACTGGGTATTTAGTGGTTTTCATCCCTGGGAATATTCGTCTACCGATAAATATCTTCGAGATAGAAGAACGGAAAGTGCTGAGCTTCGGTTTGTTTCTACCGAATCTGGCATGATTTTTTCAGAATCTACAGATTGGGTTTTTGGCCTTTATTCTTTAGCACAAGAAGTAGACTTAAAGCGGGTTTATACTTTCTTATCAAATCATTTTAGTAGTCAATACGACCTAAACCGTTTTGCCGTTTATGGAGAAATTAATTCTCGTTTAAACAAAAATTGGGGCTTAAGTTTGGGATTTCGTGGGGAAAAATATTCTGCTTCCTACCACGACTCGAATAAAGTTAACTATACACCTGATGAGAATCTATATGGTGGAAAGCTTGCTTTAACCTATAAAACATCACGGAATACTTTACTGTATGCCAGCGTTTCACGAGGTTATAAAACCGGCGGTTTTAATGCTGACGGTAGCTTGGATAGTGATTTGCGTGAGTTTGATTCTGAAGGGCTCACGAATTATGAGCTTGGTGCAAAAGGGTCTTTTATTGACGAAAAATTACAAACTCAGTTAGCGCTATTTTTCATGGATAGAGATGATGTGCAAATCTCTAGTTCAGTGGTCCGTGCTCGACCTGATGGGAGTTCTGAGTTTATCGATTATGTCGGTAATGCTGCCTCCGGCACTAACTATGGTCTAGAACTTTCTACCAGTTTTGAAGCGTCTGATAATTTTTTATTCTATGGTTCACTGGGACTATTAAGAACCCAATACGAAGACTTTATTAATTCGGCGGGAGATAACCTTGAAGGTCGACAGCAAGCCCATGCACCAAATTATCAATATACCTTCGGTGTTGATGTAAGAGTAAATTCTAAAATTGAATTGGGTCTAAATATTTTAGGGAAAGATAGTTTTTATTTTTCGGATAGTCATAGTATCCGTTCCGAAACTTATAATTTAGTCAATCTAAATCTCAGTTATACGTGGAATGAATGGCAGCTGACTTTATGGGGAAGAAATCTCAGCGATGAGGATTACTTGGTGCGGGGTTTCTACTTCGGTAATGATCCTAGAGATAGCTATACGGCAAAGGGTTATACACAGTTGGGAGAACCCGCTCGACTTGGCCTAACACTTAATATGGATTTTTAGAAAATTTTTAGAGATTCATTTCTCGAACTTTAGATTTAAGCACATCCTTATACTCATCAAGTTTCTTAGCGACATTTTCATCAAACGCGCCAATGATTTCAGCCGCAAGTATGCCGGCATTCTTAGCTCCATCTAATGCGACTGTTGCCACTGGAACTCCTGCAGGCATCTGTAATATCGACAAAACAGAGTCCCATCCATCAATCGAATTCGCGGATTTAATAGGAACGCCAATTACAGGTAAAGTAGTTAGCGAGGCAACCATGCCAGGTAAGTGAGCTGCGCCGCCCGCCCCGGCAATAATCACGGAGATGTCCGAAGCTCGAGCGGTTTTTGCATATTCCATCATCGCTTCTGGGGTGCGATGTGCGGATACCACTGATACTTCATGTTCGATATTAAATTCTGCAAGGATTTTAGCCGCATCTTCCATGATATTAAAATCAGAATTACTTCCCATGATAATACCAACTTTTGAACTCTTTAATTTTGTCATGATATTACTTTGATCGCCTTTTTAACCAATTGAACTTTTTCTCTCAATGCATCCATATCATTATCAAGAATCGTAATGTGCCCCATTTTCCGATGAGGTTTAGTTGTTTCCTTACCATATAAGAAAATATTTGAACCCTGAATTTTCAGAAGTTTATCTAGCCCCTCGTAAATTGCCGCCCCAGTATAGCCTTCTTCTCCCAATAGATTCACCATCGCTGAAGCTTTATTAATCTTAGTTGACCCTAGAGGCAAGCCTAGAATAGCACGAAGATGCTGTTCATATTGAGAAGTGTCATTTGCGTTTATAGTTTGATGGCCACTGTTATGAGGTCGCGGCGCTACTTCGTTTACTAGTACCTCACCGGCCTCAGTAACGAACATTTCTACCGCTAATAGCCCTACGATTTCTAGGTCTTTAACGAGTTTTTCCGCGATTTTTTCGGCGGCTTCTTGAATTTCATTTGCTAAGGAGCTCGGGGCAATTAAATGGTCTACCAAGTTGAATTCTGGATGAAATATACACTCTACCGCAGGGAACACTGAAATTTCCCCCAAAGAATTTCTGGCAGCGATAACAGAAATTTCAGTTGCCACCTCAATAGTCTTTTCTAACAGCCCATAGTCATCGAAAGCCTTATCGATATCTGCTGTGTCTTTGAGGCTTATTACGCCTCCTCCGTCATAGCCACCCTTGCCCAGCTTATTAAACGCCGGTAAAAAACCAGAGTGAGTTTTAATATCTGCGCGGTTATTCACTAGGACAAATTCAGCGGTAGGTATATTGTGATCAAGGTAAAATTGTTTTTGAACCCTTTTATCTTGAATGATTTCTATCACGCTGGGTTGAGGATAAACGGTAACGCCTTCTTTCTCTAATTGGTAGAGCGCGGCAATGTTAACGTTCTCAATCTCAATAGTTAGTAAATCAGCCTGCTTCCCAAATTTATAGACAGTTTCGTAGTCTTGCAAAGAACCTTGTGTGTATTCGTTAGCCAACCCGTGGCAGGGACCGCCAGCGCTTGGGTCTAACACACAGGTGTGCAGATTGAAGTTAGGGCAGGCCTGCAGAAGCATCCGACCAAGTTGCCCGCCGCCGATAATGCCGAGTTTGAAGTCTTGATAGAACGCTTTCATGTTTGATAAAAGACCTGTTTATCAGGAAAGCAGCGCATCATAACAAGAAGAGGCTATAAGAGTAAATTTGGAAATAGAGTGAATGTTAAATAAAATGAATCTAAGTGTTTATTTCGTGATAGCTTTACACCTCTCATCGATGACCAGATTTTCTGATTTTGGGCGTGGCTGTCGATAATCAACTCTGATTGCTTGTCCTAAATTATTTAGAAATTATTCTGTTGAAAAAAAGAATTGCAGTTATAGGAAGCGGTGTTAGTGGCCTCACTCTAGCTAATGAGCTCAGTAATTTTTGGGATGTCACCGTCTTTGAAAAATCTTCAGGGGTAGGGGGAAGAATGGCGACCAGGACAATGCATCCTTTTGAATTTGATCACGGAGCTCAGTTTTTTACAGCTAGAACAGAAGTCTTCAAAAAGTTTCTTGCGCCGTTCATTGATCAGGAAATTGTGACTACTTGGTCGCCAAAAATTATCTCTTTAGAGAAGGGTAAGAAATCTTTTAAACGTCTTTGGTTTGAACCACATTTTATAGCTCAGCCAAAAATGACTAACTTAGCTAAGTCATTAAGTAAGTCTCTAAATATTCATCTGAATACTAAAATTGACAAAGTTTGTAAAAAAAATTCTCGTTGGTCTTTGCTTGATAATGATGAAGTCGTTGGAGAGGGTTTTGACTGGATCGTTTTCTCAGCACCGGCTCCACAGATAAGGGAGATATTTAATTTCTCGAGTATTAATTTTGAAGGATTAGAAGATGTTAATTATTTGCCATGTTTTTCTCTTATGCTTGGCTTTAAATCGGATATTACCTTAAATTTTAACGCTGCTCTTGTTAAAGACTCCCCTATTAATTGGATTTCTATGAACTCGTCTAAACCTGGGCGAGAGAGATTTAAAACCTTAGTAATCCATTCACATAATAACTGGGCACATAAAAATTTGAAGATGGAGCTATCTCAAGTTCAAGACATGCTTTTTACAGAACTTAAGTCATTGATTGGATCGTCGTGTAGTAATTTTGACCATATTGACACTCATAGCTGGCGATATGCGAAAAACGTAGTTTCTGCTGGGCGTGAATTTTTCAAGGATGACACGCTTAAGATAGGTTTGTGCGGAGATTGGTGTCGTGGCGATCGAATTGAGGATGCGTTTTTAAGTGGAAAAGGGTTAGCAATGGAATTAATGAAAATTTAGTTACCCTTATTTTCGGCACCAAAATTGATACAGGCTAATAAAAATTGCATGGTTAATTGATTGACTTATTTACTGGAACATCGACATACCAATTAACACTCCGATAAGCACTATAATTATACAACCTAATATAGAGCCTATTAGCACGGGTAATAACTTATCTCTCTCCGGTTCATCTTTATCAATGTTATCTGACATTTTTTTACTCTGGATTTAATCTCAGTAAAAAGTTTAAAACTAAAAAGATTCGCTGGTATTGATACAAATCAGAATTTGGTTCTTGGTCAAGTAACATGCATTTTTTACTTAAAGTGTTGCCTAACGGTATTTGCCTTATAATTTAATTTAAAATAAATTACTGACTGATATTTGTAACGAGAACCAGACGGTAGGTATCAATTATTGTATAAGGCTATTTGGAGTGCTCATGAAGACTATTGAGATCAAGATTTGGAGAGTTGGACTAATTGTTTTTGCAACTCTATTGTTTGGACAACTTTATGCTCAGGCGGCTCCACCCAATGAGCCTCCCCCTGGCTGGGGCCCAATATCGATCAACATGGAAGAGATTAACTATCCTTACCCAGTCAGCTATATGAATTTCGACGTCTATGGGGAAGATGTCCGTATTGCATATATGGATGTTGCACCTGTCGGATCGCCCAACGGTCGCACAGTCATCTTTCACCATGGTGGTCTGTATTATGGTTGGTACTGGAAAGAGCAGATTGCGGCGTTAAGTAATGAAGGTTACAGAGTAATTGCTAAAGATCGGTTGGGTTGGGGAAAGTCCTCTAAGCCGGTTATTCCTTATAGCATTAACCTATGGGCTGCGAATACCGCGCGCTTAATGGATCATCTCGATATTGAACAAGCGGCTTTAATAGGCCATTCCATTGGCGGACAAATGGTGACTCGTTTTGCATTTCTATTTCCCGAACGCATCACCCATCTCGTTACGGTAAATCAGGTAGGTTTAACCGATAGGCGCGGGGGTAGAGGATTTAGACCACTAAGCGGGGAAATCGACGCGGATCCTAATATGGACGATGTCTATGCCTCCTTGTTGCGCTGGGCCAATGAGAACTATAGTAATTGGCAGCCAGAATTTTTAGAGCATATGCGCATACGTTATGGGCATAGACTAAGTGGAGATTGGTCACGCTTGGCCGAGGTAAGTCAACTCACGGGGCATATGCGGGCAATGGATACTGTGGTCAATGATTGGCAGCACATACAAACAAAGACGCTAATTCTTGGTGGTGAAGATGACTATCCGACTTATGCGATCGAATCAAAACGCGCAGCGGAAATTTTCCCTAACGCCGAGGTGTTTCTAATCCCTGGTGTTGGCCACAATCCTCACGAGGAAACACCTGATATTGTGAATAAAGAGTTGATTAGATTTTTGGAATTTTGATTCCGAAATTATAAAAGTATTTAGCAAAGCATTTGGGAAGGTATCTAAACCTACTCAGATAAGGTTTATATCGTAACTAAAAAATTGAGGGGCCACTGAGGAAATACTCAATGGCCCACTCTATCAGAACTACGATCCAGCTGCGGGTGCTGTTACTACACTTAATTCCTGTGTCTCACCGTCAGCATTAGTGAAGAAAAATTTATCACCAACTTGCTTCACTCCAGGTGGAAACTTAGCACCGGTATCGTCGGTTTTGTTTTCATCAATATCAAAGTGAGGTTTGAGCGTGATTTTCTGACCACCAAAGTTCAGATCCATAGTCCCGCTGGTATTAACCGTCACATCGGTCGCGCCAAATCCACTCAGAGCAGTTTTAAACTCATCCTGAGCCTTAAAAGCTGGGGTAATAACTTGTGCCTTCCCGTCCGCATTAACAATTTCAATCTTAGCATCAGCCCCATCACCGTCCCGATAAGCACCGGGAGCTTTGTCAGTTGCCACTAGTAATGGACTAGGCATCCCGACTACAGGCTTATCGCTTCCATCTACACCGAGATCACTGATGGTAGTCTGTCCGCCAGTACCAACTTCAATCTTACTGTCCGCGGGAAGCTGATTTTTTACCGCATCTGGATCTGCAAGTGATGGCAGTAAAGGTATCTGGTATCCCTTATCCGTAGTAAGAACGTACGCCCCCGTTGCATCTTGCGAAACACCAGGTGCTGATCCCTCTGGAGCCTGCTTCATCTTGCTGGTGTCAGGAATGAACGCTGCGGCAGCGTCATCAGATCCGGCGGTTTTAAGATTTAGAATACCGTCGCTTCTTTGTTCAAATTTATAAGCTCCATCACCTGCTACAGCATCAAGGGCCTTGTCTAGACCAGCTAGAACTCCGCCACTGCCATCACCAGTGCCGCCGCCTAAGGCAAGGTCCTTCGAAAGGTCTGGAAGAGGCGGTAAAGAAGTTTCGTTTATATTGTCTGACGCTGCTTTATCTATAGTTTTAAAAGAAAGTGCCGCACCAGGGGGAGCCTTAAGGTCTCCTGTTGCCGCGTCTAACTCCCATCCTGTTGGAAGCAAGTCGTCAACTGCATCTGCAGTTACCTTTGTCGGGTCAACATTGGTCATTAATTTTGAAAAGTCATCACCGGCCAAGCTCTTAACCTGGGTCGGGTCCAGTTTAGCAATAGTGTCGTTGGAGAACCCTTTCACCACGTCAGTTCCTAGTCCGCCGAGATTGTCTTTAGTTAATCCCTTCAAAGCATCGTCGGGCAACTTATCGAACTGGTTCGAGGTTAGTCCACCAACCGCATCTTTGCTAAGGTTTTTGACCTGATCTTGCTTTAGACCAGCTACGGCATCAGGATCTATCGCCTTCAATTGATCTGGCTTAAAACCCGCCATAGCGGTTGGATCTAAACCGGCTACCTGATCTGACTTAAACCCGGCCATCGCTGTTGGATCTATCGCGGCTACCTGATCTTTCTTAAAGCCCCCAACAGCACCGGCATCCAAGTTGGCGACCTGGTCTTTCTTAAAGCCTCCCATAGCGGTCGGGGCTAATTCAGCCACCTGGTCTTTTTTGAGCCCACCCATTGCAGCTGCATCTAATGCAGTAATTTTACTTTGATCAAAACCGGCCATCGCTTTGGGAGCTAGGCCACCTAGTTGGTCTTTACCGAGACCCGCTATTGCAGTGTCATCTATTGCGCTAACCTGATCGGCCGCTAGACCGCCCATAGCGGTTGGAGCCAACCCTGCCATCTGATCCTTACCAAACCCAGCCATTGCAGTGGGGTCTATAGCCCCTAATTGGTCAGCCTTAAAGCCAGCCACTGCAGTTGGCGCTAGAGCATTAATTCTAGTCTGATCAAAACCACCCATTGCTGTCTTATCCATTGCACCCAACTGATCTGCTTTGAAGCCGGCAATCGCAGTTGGGTCTACAGCCTTTAATTGGTCAGCCTTAAAACCTGCCATAGCGGTTGGGTCTAGTGCGGCCATCTTATCTTTATCAAAGCCAGCCATTGCTGTTGGATCTAACTGGGCAAATTGGTCTTTACCAAAGCCAGCCATTGCAGTTGCATCCATTGCGCCGATTTGATCAGACTTAAAACCCGCCATTGCTGTTGGATCCATTGCAGCGACCTGGTCTGACTTAAAGCCAGCCATTGCAGTTGCATCCATTGCGCCGATTTGGTCACGCTTAAAACCCGCCATTGCTGTTGGATCCATTGCGGCGACCTGGTCACGCTTAAAACCCGCCATTGCTGTTGGATCCATTGCGCCGATTTGGTCTGACTTAAAACCCGCCATTGCTGTTGGATCCATTGCGCCGATTTGGTCAGACTTAAAACCCGCCATTGCAGTTGCATCCATTGCGCCGATTTGGTCAGACTTAAAACCCGCCATTGCCGTTGCATCCATTGCCCCTATTTGGTCTGCCCTAAAACCTGCCATAGCAGTTGGATCCAATGCAGCCATCTTATCTTTATCAAAGCCAGATATTGCATTTGCGTCCAAGGCACCTATCTGGTCCGCCTTGAAACCAGCTACTGCCGTTGGCGCTAGTGCCGCCATTCTCGTTTGGTCGAAGCCGGCCATCGCGGTTTTATCCATTGAACCTAACTGCGCTTTACCCATGCCAGCCATTGCTGCTGGGTCTAGCTTACCGACCTGGTCTGATGTAAAACCTGCCATAGCAGTTGGGTCCAATGCCGCCATTTTATCTTTATCAAAGCCAGCCATTGCAGTTGCATCCAAGGCACCAATCTGGTCAGACTTAAAGCCGGCCATTGCTTTTGTATCCATTGCACCTAACTGATCTGCTTTGAACCCGGCCATAGCAGTTGGGTCGAGAGCAGCGACCTGGTCAGACTTAAAGCCGGCCATTGCTGTTGTATCCATTGCACCTAATTGGTCTGCTTTGAACCCAGCCACCGCGGTTGAATCTAGTGCTCCTAATTGATCTTTGCCGAGCCCGCCTACAGCTGCAGCGTCTAAACCTGCTACTTGGTCTCTCTTAAAGCCAGCGACCGCGGTTGCAGCCAAACCTGCTACTTGGTTTTTATTAAAACCACCAACGGCGGCAGCGTCCAAGCCGGCGACCTGATCTTTATTGAAACCGCCCAAGGCATTGGCGTCTAAACCTGCCACCTGATCCTTACTAAAGCCACCAACGGCGGCAGCGTCCAAGCCGGCGACCTGATCTTTACTGAAACCACCAACAGCGGCAGCGTCCAAACCAGCGACCTGGTTTTTATTGAAACCACCTAAAGCTGCTGGATTTAGACCCGCTACTTGATCTTTATCAAAACCGGCCACAGCACCAGCATCTAAATTAGCTACTTGGTCTTTATCGAAACTTCCAACCGCTCCAGCCGTGAGATTCCCTAGCTGGTCTTTTCCTAATGTGCCGAGTTGATTTGGGTCAACTCCGCCGAGTTGGTCCTTAGTTACACCGGCACCAGCACCATATTTTCCGGGGTCCACAAATGAGCCTCCGCCAGCTACTCCGCCAGCCGCACCACCTGTTGCTGCTCCGCCAGCTGCTCCGCCAGCCTTGTTGGGATCCCCTCCAGCTAGGTTGGGATCACCCCCAGCTCCAGCCTTGTTGGGATCTCCGCCAGCTAGGCTGGGATCTTTACCGCCAGCTGCTCCGCCAGCCGCACCACCTGTTGCTGCTCCGCCCGCTGCACCGCCAGCTAGGTTGGGATCTTTACCGCCAGCTGCTCCGCCAGCCGCACCACCAGCTGCTGCTCCGCCAGCCGCACCACCAGCTGCTGCTCCACCAGCTGCTCCGCCAGCCGCACCACCAGCTGCTGCTCCACCAGCTGCTCCGCCAGCCGCACCACCAGCTGCTGCTCCGCCAGCCGCACCACCAGCTGCTACTCCGCCAGCCGCACCACCAGCTGCTCCGCCACCTGCTGCTGCCGCTGCCGCTGCTGCTGCCGGATCCATGCCGCCAGCGCCGCCACCTGCCGCTGCCGGATCCATGCCACCTGCTGGACCTTGCGCGATTGCTCCCATATCCATGCCGCCAGCGCCGCCACCTGCCGCTGCCGCTGCCGGATCCATGCCACCTGCTGGACCTTGCGCGATTGCTCCCATATCCATGCCGCCAGCGCCACCCGCTGGACCTTGCGCGACTGCAAGCGAAGAAGAAATCGCTAATGCTAAGACTGAGATACGAAAAGGAATAGGTGCTTTCTTTGCTTTAGGTAGTTTGGTGTTCATAATGTTTCCATTTTAAGGTTTTGCGGTTAACTAAAAAGTAGGGCATAACTTACCAAACAAGATAAGTTTATATTTGTAAGCAGAGATTACTCTTTCTTAGAAAGTTTTATCAATGATTTTATTGCTGTGGAAGCGTAAAAATAGATATTTAATATTTTAGTGTGGGAGATATAGAAGCAACTTTCCATAATTATATGTTTGGATATCCTTTATAGATGCTGTTGTGCTTGATCAGCGTCTAAATTACTAAGGATTTTTAACATAGGGTTAACTTAATTTAAGGAATATTTTATGCCTCAAAACGGCTCTAAAAAAACCAAGATTGCAAACCGCAAAGAATCTGACCGTGCGACTGCAGGGCCACAGGCTAAAAAAAATATTAATAATGGTGAACATCCGCACTTGCCGTCCGATATTTCTCTGCGAGTTAAGGCTCTTGAAACAGTTTTGACTGAAAAAAAATTGATAGACCCTTCTGCGCTAGATAAGGTCATAGACCTCTATGAAAACCGTGTTGGTCCACAAAATGGTGCGAAGGTTGTAGCCAAGGCTTGGATTGATTCTGATTATAAAAGAAAGCTATTGGATGACGGCACCTCAGCAATAGGAGAGTTAGGCTTGCTTGGAAGACAAGGCGAGAACATGGTTGTTGTTGAGAATCTTGATGGGGTCCACAATTTAGTGGTGTGCACTTTGTGCTCTTGCTATCCGTGGCCAGTACTTGGCTTACCCCCTACTTGGTATAAATCCTCAG
>JAQWTK010000006.1 GCA_029242705.1 Gammaproteobacteria bacterium
GTTGGTAATAATCCAGTATTTACGCCGATATTTATCAATGCTTGTCCTGCAAACAACAAACCAATGCCGTAAGCTAAGAAAGACTTGAATAAGAGCTCTTTCTTTTCTGCAGACCTACCAATAGAGAAAGCTAGATACACCAATAAGCAGAATAATAAAACAATCGCCGAGACACCTACCAATCCTAATTCTTCTCCAATAATTGCCAATACAAAATCATTATGAGCTTCAGGAAGAAAATAAAGTTTTTGAATACTATTACCTAGTCCAACGCCAAACCACTCACCCCTTCCGAAAGCAATAAGTGCTTGAGTTAATTGGTAGCCACCGCCGTAAACATTCTCAGCAGCCCATGGATTTAAGTATGAGGAAAAGCGCACAATGACGTAAGATTTAGCCATCGCAAGATAAAAAATCAAACTAGCGGAAAGAAAAAGTATGGGGAAAAAGCGATAAAGCTTGGCCCCTGCCAAGAAAATCAAACAGAACGCTGTTAGCATTAATATCACTAATGCGCCGTGATCTGGCTCTAATTGCAACAAAACTGCAGCCGCACCAACAATTAATATCGGCTTCAAGAAACCAAACCAGGTCCTCTTAACATTCTCTAAATTTCCGTCTAGGTATGAGGCAAGGTAGATTACGATAAATATTTTTGCGAGCTCTGAGGGCTGAAGGTTAAAAAACCCTAAATCAATCCAGCGAGAACTTCCATTTACAACCTTACCAACACCAGGAACTACAACTAAAATTAATAGGAAGAACGACCCCATAAGAAGCACCAAACTTAGCCTTTGCCATACGGCAATAGGAATTTGTAACGTAATCGCCATAACCGACAAGCCCATCAGAGTATAAATACCTTGCCGTTTGAAAAAATAAAAAGGATCGTCATATTGACTGTTAGCAATTTCTACTGACGCAGAAGTCATCATTAAGAGCCCAAAAATCGATAGGAGACATACCACCAAGAACAGCGTATTTAATCTTGGTTCCGCGGCCTTAATATTATTCGAATGTATTGCTAACCTATGCATTTTGATTCCAGCTTTGATACAGAATTGATAAACACTTCACCGCGATGCTGAAAGTCATTGAACATATCAAAACTAGCGCATGCCGGAGAAAGCAAAACAGCATCGCCAGGTGATGCATGCCGTAACGCCGTTGATACCGCATCTTGCATATCTTTAGCAAAATAAGGCGAAATGGTCTGATCGAAGTTTTCCGCAACTTCTATAGCATCTTGCCCAATCAGAATTACTTCCTTTCCCCACTTATTGAAAACTTGCACTAAGGAACGAAAATCTGCACCCTTAGCGATACCTCCAGCAATTAGCACTATATGGCCATTAATCCGCTGACCCAACCCTTCTACTGCAGCCATAGTTGCACCAACATTTGTGCCCTTTGAATCATTGTAGAAACTAATACCAGATATATCACCAACCCATTGACATCGATGAGGGAGGCCAGAAAATTCCTTAATTGCCGAACGGACAACGTCCATATCAATATTAATAGCAATGGCCAGCCCTATTGCAGCTAATACATTCGAAATATTGTGCTGACCAAACACCTTTAGCTCATTAATAGAAATTATTTTCTCAAACTGAAAAGCTAGATATTGATCATCTTCCTGCTCAAGAAGACCTAAGCCATTGATCGTAGGGCGACCAAATCCGAAATCCCAAGTAGGCGCGTCCATTTCACTTGTTGGGTAGGAATATATGTCATCTCTATTTATAACTAACTGCTTACAGCCGTTGAAAATTCGAAGTTTTGCTTGATGATATTCTTCTAAGCTTCCGTATCGATCCATATGATCGGCAGTAAGGTTAAGGATCACGGCCACTTCGGCGCCCAAATTTTCCGTTGTCTCTAATTGAAAACTCGAGAGCTCAAGCACATAAATTTCTTTTGCTTCCTCTCTCAGCAAATCCAAGGCTGGCTTAAAATTTTCCCCATCTAAATTACCCCCTAATCCATAATTTTTACCTGCTTTTTCAAGTATTTTAGCTAGAATAGCCACAACCGTACTCTTACCATTGGAGCCAGTCACAGCGACAATTGGCGATCTAACAGATTTCGAAAAAATATCAATATCGCCTCTTATTGGAATACCTCGATTTTTTGCTTCAGTGATAATAGGAGTTTTTATCGCTACCCCTGGGCTTACTATAAGCTCTTTTGCCTCTAACACGGTTTTTCTATTCAGCTCTCCAGTTTCAATCTCTATATCTGGGAGTAATGATCTAAGCTCATCATATTTAGGAGGCTCGATTCGCGTGTCCAAAATCTTAAAATCGACATTCTTCGATGCAAGATACTTGGCGACTGATAAACCGGTCTTACCTAAACCAATAATTACGCTCTTGCCTTTTGATGAATTCTTTATCAATTTTTATCCAATATTTCCTATCTTAATTTCAGCGTAGCCAAACCAAATAGCACTAGCATTACTGTGATAATCCAAAATCGCACTATTACTCTCGGTTCTGGCCAGCCTTTTAATTCGAAATGATGGTGTAAAGGCGCCATACGAAAGATTCGCCTCCCAGTCAATTTAAAGGAAATTACCTGAATAATTACCGAAGCGGTTTCTACTACAAAAACCCCTCCCATAATAAGAAGAACAATTTCATGACGAGACACTATAGCCATTAAACCTAGCGCAGCACCTAGCGATAACGCACCAACATCCCCCATAAATATCTGAGCAGGGTAGGTGTTAAACCATAAAAAACCCATACCAGCACCAACCAATGCTCCAGCGAATATAACAACTTCCCCGGAGCCCACCACATTAGGAATATTCAGATATGCAGAGAATTCATTATGGCCTGCCAAATAGGCGATAATACCCAACGCACCCCCAACCATAACCGCAGGTAAAATAGCCAAACCGTCTAGTCCATCAGTCAAATTCACGGCATTACTAAAACCTACTATAAAAAAACAACTGATTGCGATGTATAGAATTCCCAGCTCCAATACAACATCTTTAAAAAAAGGCACTATGTAAGAGGTTTCATTTAGACCAGCTGCTGTTTCATACAAGAAAACTGATGCGATCAATCCAATCATTGACTGCCAAAAAAACTTCCAACGAGGGGATAAACCGGTCGAATTTTTGAGAACAATTTTCTTATGGTCATCAACCCAGCCAATCACTCCAAAAGAAAGAGTGACTAATAAAAGAATCCAAACATAATGATTATTAAGGTCCGACCATAACAATGTACTTAATACGATACTTATTAAAATTAGAGCGCCGCCCATTGTTGGCGTCCCCGCTTTACTAAAGTGGGTTTCAGGTCCATCATCCCGGACCACTTGACCTATTTGGTGATGATTTAGTCTCTTAATCACAGAGGGTCCGACCATTAGCGATACAAAAAGCGCAGTCAAAACACTAAAAATTCCTCGCACAGTGATGTATTGCAATACTGCAAAGTTGCTATCGAAGCGCATTAAATAATCAGATAGCCAGACAAGCATCAGTCACCCTCCATCATTGTTAGCGAATTTACTACCAAATCCATATGTGATCCTCTAGAACCTTTCACTAAAAAAACTAACGATGAGCTAGCAGAAGACCTACACGTATCAATCAACTTTTGCATATCATCAAAGTGCCTTGCCTTTCCACCGAAGCCTTGGGCTGTGAATTCACTCAGTGCGCCAACGGCCCATAACTCATCCACACCGGCCTGGGCCGCGTATTTGCCTATCTCTTTATGAAGCTTTTCGGTCTCGATGCCTAGTTCCTTCATATCACCAGCCAGCAAAATTTTCTCTCCCGAGAAAGACATCAAAACATCAATTGCAGCCTTAAAAGAGGTAGGACTGGCGTTATACGTATCATCCAAAATACGGCAATGATTTAGACCCAGAAGCGGCGTTAATCTACCGGAAACCGGAGACAAACTTTCTAAACCTTCCTTTACATGAACCAGTTTTGCTCCTCCCTCCATCGAAGCTGCAGCTGCTGCAACTGCATTGATTACATTATGTCTGCCTAACAATTTAAGTGTTATCGATAGCGAAGCGAGCGGAGTATTCAACAAGAAACCAACCTTCCCATCAGAACCAATTTCTATATCCGATGCGAAATAATCAACATTGGTATTGTATTCACTAAATTTAACTATCTTGCGATTTCCTGCTCGCGCTACCCATTCCTTAACATTCGAGTCATCCGAATTAAGTATAATTCGGCCATTTACGACTGTTGGGTCTATTATTTCTCCCTTCGCTTCCACTATCCCCTGCAGGCTACCAAAACCCTCTATATGAGCTTCATTCGCATTGGTTATTAACGCGATATCGGGGCTAGACATAACAGCACTGAACTCAATCTCACCATGGCAGTCTGCTCCCATTTCTATGACTGCATATTCGTGATGCTCTTGAAGTTGCAAAAGAGTAAGTGGTACACCGATCGTGTTGTTAAAATTCGCTTTAGTAATTAATGTTGTATTTTGTTTGCTGAGGATTGAACCTATCATTTCCTTAACCGTAGTTTTCCCTTGACTACCAGTCACTCCAATGAGAACAGCTTTACTGCGCTTTCGTACATAAGATGCAACCTTTCCTAAAGCAAGATGCACATCTGGGACTTTTATTACAGGAATCTCAGAATTTACCTCCTCAGATACAATGGCAGCAGCTGCTCCTTTATTAATCGCTTCATCTAGAAAATTAATCCCATTAAAATTTTCCCCAACTAACGCTACAAATACATCTCCGGGCTCAAGAGAACGCGTATCACTAGAAAATGTCGAGACCTCAATGTCTGGACCCGAGATTTTTCCTCCAACCTGGATAGCAATATCTGAGAGCATTACTTTACCGATCAAATGCTAGCCACCTCGCTCATTAAGAGCTACCTTAACTTGTTTAGAGTCACTAAAACTATTTTTAACACCCAAAACATCTTGGTAGCCTTCATGTCCCTTACCGGCAATCAATACTACATCTTGTGGGCTCGCTCTAGTAATCGCGAACGAGATAGCTAGAGCCCTGTCTCTGATTATAGAAACAGCATTTGGATTACTGATGCCACTGAGAATATTCTGGACTATAATGTCTCCAGCCTCATTTCTAGGATTATCATCAGTAACTACGAGATGGTCTGAATATTTCTCTGCAACTTCGCCCATCATGGGCCGTTTACCATTATCTCTATTGCCTCCACACCCGAAAACACACCAAATCTTTCCTTGAAAGTGATGTTTAAGCGACATTAGTGCACACCTTAGGCCTTCCGGGGTATGAGCATAATCGACGATAACTGTTATCTCACTATTATCACCAATAATTTGCATGCGTCCGTCTACTGGCTGCAGCTCAGAAATTTGGTCACATATTTTCTCCATACAAATATTTTTATGCCGAGATGAAAACTGAACCATAAACGCGAGAACAGCTAATACATTACTAAAATTAAAGTAACCAAGTAGCTCCCCGGAAATCCGACCTTTGCCTAATGGCGTGCAAATTCTCGCGTCATAACCAGCTTTTGAAAAATTCAATTCTTCCGCATATACAGAAGCATTTTTATTATTTACACTATAAGTAATAACCTCAACATCATTAGAAATACTATTGATTATCGAAACCGCAAAAGTGTCATCCAAATTAATAATCGCGGACTTAAGACAAGGCATTGTAAATAATTTCTTTTTATTATCAGCATATTCCTCCATGCTCTTATGATAATCTAAATGGTCACGAGTCAGATTCGTGAAAATCGCAGTATTAAATTGAACCGAGGATACTCTCTTCTGGTGAAGTCCTACTGATGAAACCTCCATCGCAATGTTATCGATATTATTATTCGCCATTTCAGATAAAACTTTTTGTGTTGCCACTGCGTCAGGTGTCGTCAAAGCAGTCTCTGTTAATTTACCTGGCAGCCCGTACCCAAGAGTCCCTATAACTCCGCATCTGTAGCCCAGCCCCAGAAGCGACCGCGCAATAAAATGACTACAACTTGTTTTACCATTTGTGCCAGTAATACCAATGACATTTGATCTTTCGCTAGGTCTTTCATAAAACCGACTAGCTATCTCACTACTTTTTTTCGATAGATTATCGATTGCAATGATCGGGACTCCGGAACGATATTCTAGTCCTTCCCAGTCACTACCGGATTCCGCTAACACCGCTGAACTACCAATTTCTATTGCTTCATCAATGAAATTTCTAGCATCATAGTTTTTTCCAAAACACGCAATAAATAGATCCCCTTTTTGCAACAAGCGACTATCTATTTGAATCCCACTAACCATAACCTCGGAAATCACTAGCCTCGAATCAGTTACTGCCGTTAAACCTTCAATCAGGTCTAATAAATTCAATCGACAATTTAGATTTTCCGCAATATCCATAGAATTAAAACGAAGTCAGTCCCAATATTTGTTTCTCTGGTATAAGGTCAGGAGAAATATTTAAGATTCTCATTGCTCCAGAAGCAACTCTCGAAAAAACCGGTGCGGCCACCTGGCCACCATAATGCTCGTCACCTTTTGGCTCATTTACAACTACAATAATTACTATTTCTGGATCTGAAGCTGGCACCATCCCGACAAATAATGAGTTATGTAGATTTTCTTCATATCCTTGCTCACCAACAACATGTGCAGTTCCGCTTTTCCCGGCAACCGAATAAAACGGTACGTTTGCTCCTAGCACCGAACCCCCGCGGCTTTTGTCGACCACAGTCCCCAGCATCTCTTTGACATCCATAACAACTTCGGGACTCAAAACCTGTTCTTGCCGAAGCATCCTTACTTCTTCTTTAGAAAGTTTTAATAGAGAAACTGGTTTGCGAATACCATCATCTGCTAGAACTGAATAAGCTTGAGCTAATTGCAGTGCTGTTGCCGAGAGCCCGTAACCAAATGAAAAAGTTGCTGTAACATGACGCCCCCAATTTCTTGGATTCGGCAATACACCAGAGCGCTCGCCGGGAAATCCTGTGCCCAAGACCTCGCCAAAACCTACTCGCGCTAAGACATCGCGAATTGGTTCTGCTCCTATCTCCAAAGCAATTTTACTTGACCCTATATTGCTCGACTTGGTGATCACCCCGGTAGTAGTTAGAGTTCCGTAATTAAATATATCTTTAACTTCATTACCGCTCACCATCATCCAGCCTGGGCTTGTCTCTATAACCGTATCGGATGTATATATTCCAGACTCTAGTGCAGCAGCAATGGTAAACGGCTTCACTGTAGAGCCTGGCTCAAAAACATCAGTTATTGAGCGATTCCTCAAAACACTAAAATCCGTCATATCTGCTTTGTTATGGGGGTTGTAAGAAGGTTGGCTCGCCATTGCTAATACTTCTCCAGTATTAACATCGAGAACAACCACAGATGCTGCTTTTGCCCGACGGGTAATAAACTCTTTTTTAAGTTCACGATATGCAATATTTTGGATTCGAAAATCAATGCTTAATTCTATACTTTGACCCGGCTGGGCTGTCTGAATCGTATTGAGCTCTTCAATAATATGGCCTCGGCGATCTTGCATAACCTGTCTTTTGCCCGGCACTCCTTTTAGCCAATCATTATATGTAAGCTCCAATCCCTCCTGCCCCACGTCATCCACGTTACTAAAGCCGATCAAATGGGCCGTCACCTCTCCCTGCGGATAGAACCGTTGATATTCTTTTTGGGAATAAACCCCATCGATATTTAGCTGTAATATCTTTTCAGCATCACCAGGATTAATCCTTCTTTTTACGTAAAGGAACTCCAAGTTCGCCTTTTTATTTATATTTAGTTCAAGTACTTCCGCGTTGAGTTCAAGTTGCTCAGCGAGCTTTTTGATAGCAGCTATCTCGCCGGTCATCTCACCAGGGTTTACCCAAATAGATTGCACTGGAGTACTCACCGCCAGAGGCTCTCCATTACGATCAGTGATCAGGCCGCGGTTAGCAGCCAATGGCACATTTCTAATAGTTCTAGCATCACCCTGGTCTTGCAAAAAATCTCTTTCCGTAATATGTAACGTACTAACTTTCCAGGCTATTACCATCACACAAAAAAACATCATCGATAGCACTAAATATACACGCCAATTCTTGAAAAATACTTTTATGAGCGACTCACTCATGAGTCACCATTACAATTTCAGACAGATTGGGTAATTGCATCCGCAACTGAGAAGCAGCCTTTTGCTCGATCCGGCCTTCTACACCAAACGTACTCTGCTCAATTAAAAGCCGACCCCACTCTGTTTCCAATTCATTTGCTTTGTCTTTGAGTTCTTGTAGTTCATTAAACGCAAATCGATTTTGGTGAGCTGTTAATACGACACTTAGACCAGAAACCATTACAAAAATCAACATCACCAGAAAACCTAATGTAATAACATTACCAATTCCGATCCATTCATTAATCGAAGGAATTTGAGACCTGCCTTTTCCAGGAGTACTTCGTTTTTTTGAATTTACAAATCTATTTCTCATTATATTTATTATCTCGATGTGAGATTAATTTAACTTTTCTGCCACTCTCATAACCGCGCTCCGCGATCGTGGGTTATCCAGAACTTCTTCGAGCCCAGCTTTCTCAGGCTTTTTAATTTTCTTAAGCTCTGGATTTAGCCACTTGGAAGTTACTGGCAGGTCTCTAGGAAAATCATCACCCTTCACTCGATCTGCTATAAACCGCTTTACAATCCGATCTTCTTTAGAATGAAAACTAATAACAACCAGTCTACCCCCACCTCTTAACAAGACTAGAGATTCACGTAATCCTTTTTCGATTTCTTCTAATTCTTGATTAATCAATATCCGTATCGCCTGAAAAACTCTTGTAGCTGGGTGCTTGTCTTTTTCCCACGCTGGATTAGCATCCTTTATGATCTCAGCTAATTGACTGGTCGTAGATATTTCGGATATAGAGCGTTTTGCTATTATTCTTTTCGCCATTCTTCTGGAGTATTTCTCATCACCGAATTTATAAAACGTATTTGCGATTTCAGACTCCTCTGCATTATTTATCCATTCAGCCGCACTAATCCCAATTAAGGGATTCATTCTCATATCTAAAGGACCATCACGTAAAAAACTGAACCCCCTTTGCGCATCATCAAGTTGCGGAGAAGAAACACCAAGATCGAATAGAATTCCGTCCACAGAATTGACCAAACTTACTGTCTCCTTAATTTCTCGAATCTGGCTAAATGGTGCGTGCACTACCTGTAGCCTCGAATCACTTTCCCTTAATTCATTCGCGACGGCTATCGCCTGAGGATCTCGATCCATTACAATCAATTTCCCATTCTCCCCCAAACAATCCAAAATCGCTTTTGAGTGACCCCCTCGCCCAAATGTTGCATCAATATAGACTCCGCCAGTCTTAATATTCATCGCATCAATTGCTTCCTTTTGCAGAACAGGCTTATGAATTAAATTAGAAGACACCAAAAACTCCTTAAAGTGCTAGGCTTCTAAGCTTATCCGGCAGTTCCTCTGCTTTTGACGATTCTGTAAGCCATTTATCTCTTTGTTCACCCCAACTTACCTGACTCCAAATTTCCAATTTTTTCCCTTGGCCGATAAGACAAACGTGTTTTTCAAGATTTGCATAAAGTCGCAGCTCTTGCGGCAATAAAATTCTTCCATTGCTATCCAGATCCAGATCTGTCGCATGACCTATGAGCAAGTGCTTGACCCTTTGAGAAGGAGCTTCAAAGCTAGATAAAGATTCAATCTGACGCTCAATATGCTCCCACTCCTCCAGAGGATAGAGAAGAAGGCATCGATGGTCCGTATCAATTGTAACGACCAGGCGACCGGAGCACTGGCTAATAATCTGCTCTCGATATCTAGCAGGCATCGCCATGCGTCCTTTTGCATCCAAATTAATTGTATTTATGCCCCGAAACACAGCAATCCCCATACAATTTCACAATATAGTGAAGAAAAGGATCCCTGTTTCTCCACATTTTTACAAAATTATCCACTATTCACCACTAATACACACTATATGCCCACTAAAAGCAGTCCGCAAGTAATATTTGATTCAATTTTTCTAGTAAAAACTTGAACTTAAGGTTAAAAGTATGGGCTTTGTTAAGATCTTGAGAAAAGAGTAACTTTAGTATTTATTTAGATACAATAATTTGTAGTACAAATTTAAAGTAATTTCTTCAAAAATTGACGATAAAAGCGAGTCGGCCTATAAGCCGGGTTCTGTCGAGGACAATTATTCATCTATAACCTTCGTCACCGTAGGTTTTTAGCGGCCTACCCGAACCCAATGCGAGCTACATTTTATAGATTCCTATTTGGCCTTGCTCCGAGTGGGGTTTGCAATGCCACAAACTGTTGCCAGTTGTGCGGTGCGCTCTTACCGCACCATTTCACCCTTACCTTCAAACAAAATCAAAGATTCTGGTTAAGGCGGTATATTTTCTGCTGCACTAGCCGTAGGTTCACACCCCCCAGGCGTTACCTGGCACTCTGCTCTTTGGAGCCCGGACTTTCCTCTACTTAATTCCTTAAAAGGCAGTTAAGCAGCAATTGTCCAGCCGACTCCACGCTAGACTAATGTAAAAGTCTTGGCAAAACAAGACACACAAAAAGAAGCTAATAGATCTATTTATTTGCCAGAACAGCATCATACAAAGCATTTTTTTTAGCGCCGGTAATCTCATTAGCAATTCGAACCGCATCTTTGGCAGACATAAAATTGATAAGCTTATCAATTAGTAAAAGCGCGTCTCGATGCCGTTGGTCTTCGATTAGGGAGGCTTGACATCCTCCTATTACAAGAACAAATTCCCCTTTTTTTTGATTTGAACTAGATCGTAGCCAAACCAAACATTCTCCGGCTGGACCTAAGAAATGGCTTTCAAATTTTTTGGTGATTTCTCTCCCTACAAATAACTGTCGATTTTTCGGAAATATCTGACTTAGCGATATTAAAGAATCCTCAATTCGATGAGTAGATTCGAAGGCTACAACAGTTCTTCTTTCTAATAATAAATCATGAAAATATTTTTCTTTAGCAGTTCGCTTGTTTGGTATAAAACCGTCAAAGAGAAAGCGATCTGTAGGTAACCCTGAAACACTTAAAGCTGCGGTAACAGAACTTGCGCCAGGAATGGGAATAATTGAAATACCTTTTGCTCTGGCTAGCCTTACAAGCTTATAGCCTGGGTCTGAAATGAGAGGAGTACCGGCATCACTAACCAAAGCAACAGATTGGCCCTGCATAATTAATTGAACTATACGGTCATCTTCATCAGTGTCACTAAACTCATGATAAGATCTTATCGAGGTATTGCTACCAAGCCTTTCAAGTAAAATCTTGGTATTACGTGTATCTTCAGCAGCAATAAAATCGACTGAATCTAGTACCTCTATCGCTCGATTGCTTATATCATTTAAATTACCAATTGGTGTAGCAACGACATATAGAATTCCCATCTGAGTCATTTTGTGGTCCCAAATTACTTATTTCAATGGTAGCGCCGACACCAAAATTTAATTACTTCAAAAAAAATTGCTCAACAGAGAATCTTGTATTAATCTTTTTCAAGAAGCGCAATGTATCCCAAAATATGAATAAATCTAATGCCAATTAAAATCTTAACTAAATTCATCATTTACTTCGCTATATCCTTTTTGATTAGCTGCAGCAGTGGACCTCGGCCTTCAGAAGAAATTCAATCACAGGATCCTTTAATAGATCTAATAAATGAGCTTCTGGGGCAAGCCAACTTGGATTCCGGAAACTCGGCGGCCAAGCTGCGCCTTGAAGCAATTTCTAAGTTGCTTGACGCCGGCTTTATAACTCGCGCAGAAGAAGAGGCTAAAAAATTACAGAGTAACGAATCCCTCTCAACAGAATCTAAATTACACTTAACTCTTTTGAATGCAAAAATCGCTATAGCAAGAAATCAAAAAGATACCGCTTTGAAGATCTTAACAGATTCTTTGACTATAAGCGTAAACATAAGATCACAATCTAGTATAGAAATATTGTTACTCCGAGGACAGCTGTATCTGAGCCAAAGCCAACCAGAGCTAGCTATTGAAAGCTTTGTTCAGATAATCGAATCCTGGCCTTCCGACACTGAAACTACCCTATATGAAGATATATGGTCGGCTCTAATGCTCATTGATAAAAAGCGTTTAGATGTTATTGCCCAAAGTGCGGCAAGCTACGAACTTAGAGGCTGGGTTGAACTTGCTAGAATTGTAAAAACCGAAGAAGGGAGCATTAGAACCCAATTAAACTCTATAAACCAATGGCGCAGAATTTGGGCACAACACTCTGCTGCCGTTCGACTCCCGCGGCCTTTAAATACATTACAAGAAATTTGGGAAAACCGTCCGAAACATATTGCTTTAATGTTACCAATACAACAGTCAACTGGAAACGCAATCCAAGAAGGCTTTCTTAGCGAGTATTACCAAGAACTAACCAATTCTGGAGATGTCCCGACAGTATCTTTGTATGACACTACAGAAATAAATCAAATCTATGAATTATATAATGAAGCTGTAGTTAATGGCGCAGACTTGATAATAGGCCCTTTGAGTAAAATACTGGTAAACCAATTACAAGAACTCGATAAATTACCTGTTTTAACACTTGCTCTAAATTATGCAGATAATGAAGCTGCCTCTGAAAATCTCTTCCAGTTTGGATTAGCGCCAGAAGATGAAATATCGAAGATAATTAATTTAGCATGGCAAGAAGGCCATAAAAATGCAGCTATTTTAATGCCCGATACTCTCGACTACCGGGATCTAGAAGAATTTTTCAGAGACTCATGGCTAAGTAAAGGCGGCGAAGTAGTCTCGACAGTAAATTTTACTGGAACTTCAGACTTTTCCGAAATAGTGCGAAGACTAATGGCTATAGATTTCAGTGAATCTAGGGCGGAAAAATTACTTAACTTAATACCTCGCCGTATTATGGAATTTACGCCTAGACGGAGAAAAGACATAGATTTTATATTTTTAGTAGCAAATCCCCGACAAGGAAGACAGATAAAACCAAACTTAGCCTTCTATTTCGCTAACAATATCCCAGTATACTCGATGCCCTCGATTTACGATGGGCAAGACAATCAGATCGGTAATAGAGATTTAAATGGCATAATCTTTATCGATGCACCTGGAATATTAAATCCCACAAGCCGATTAAATGAATCTATAATTGAGAACCTTCGGCAAACGCAAGGCTCACTTAAAAGGTTGCGGGCCATGGGTATCGATAGCTTTCGGCTTTATACGAGATTAAAACAATTCTACAATGATACTAGTATCTCTATACAGGGAGCCACTGGAACCTTGACAGTTTTAACCGATCGAAAAATCTATCGCGACCTAGAAGTAGCTCAATTTGTTGACGGAATAGCAACCCCTTATTCCCCATTATCTTCTAAATAACTTTAATAATCTTTTATCAAATTTGTGAACAAAGGGCTAATCTTAAATTTAAGCGTGATAAGCAATAAGATTTCTTTGGTATAGGTAACACTGCGAGCAATTCGGCCGATATAAATAATTATTTTTCGACAGATGAAATATGGCAATTAGTGATGGATAAAGAACAAATTCGTATTAGTAATCATTTTAGGGATAGTATTGAAACAAAAAAACGCGCTCAAGCTGATTTAGTGACCATGATTCAAAATGCAGGTGATCTTATGGTCAATATACTACTTAACGAAGGAAAAATTTTAAGCTGCGGTAATGGCGGATCAGCAGCGGACGCACAGCATTTTTCTGCTGAATTACTAAACCGTTTCGAAAAAGAAAGGCCCGGGCTACCGGCCGTAGCATTGACAACTGATAGCTCAACTCTAACCGCTATTGCAAATGATTATAGTTTTAAACAAGTATTTTCCAAACAAGTTCGAGCTATAGGTCGCTCAAACGATTTACTACTTGCAATTTCTACGAGCGGTAATTCCGACAATGTGATTGAAGCAATCAATGCAGCACATGATCGCAATATTTCAGTTATCGCCCTAACCGGAAAAGACGGCGGCGCTATAGCAAAAATTCTAAACCAAAAAGATATAGAAATTCGAGCACCATCAGAGAGAACAGCGAGAATTCAAGAAGTTCACTTAGTGGTAATACATTGCCTTTGCGATTTCATCGATACAAAACTATTTGGAGGAGATTAATTATGAAGTCTTATAACCTCTTTGCATTACTATCACTACTTGTTTTTAACTCTTGTTCAACAATTTTGGTTAATACTACCAATCGTGATGGTATTCAGGAAAACCCAACTCGTCGCACTTCAGGGACCATCCTGGAAGATAAAGCAATTGAAACAAAGGTTTCAGTTAATTTAAAGGCTGAAGATATAGCGTTTCGCAATACTCGAATCAATGTGATAAGCCATAATGGTGTAGTTTTAGTGGTAGGACAAATTGAATCCGAAAGCCTTAAAGCAAAAGCAACGCAAGTTGCTTTAGAAGCTAGCGCACAAATTAGACGAATTCATAATGAACTTGAAATAACTACTAAAACAGGACTATTGTCCCGAGGAAATGATACATGGATAGCCGCAAAAGTACGGACCTCTATGTTAATAGATGATGGGGTGCCCGCTAATCAAATTCGAATAGTCGTCGAAAATGGAGCTGTGTATTTAATGGGAATAATTAGCGAGTCGGAGGGGGAAACTGCAGCCAACTTAGCACGAAACGTAGCAGGTGTCGCCAGGGTTATTAAAGTCTTCGATTATATCTAATCCGGCCTTTTGAAGGCTAAGATTCCCATTTATTTAACCAATTTAAGCGAAGGTTTCTTATTGTTTGAGCCGACCGAATCTTCACTAGACGAATCAGGCGGTTCGTCCGGGCCTTCGGGATCACTAGGGTCTGAGCCATCGTTCTCCAAGTCAAACATCATTCCTTGACCATTCTCCTTTGCATATATACCCATAATTGCCTCAATGGGAACGAATACGTGCTTAGGAATCCCGCCGAACCTTCCATGAAATTCTATCGCCGAGTCATGAATTGAGAGGGATTGAACCGCAGAAGGAGTGATGTTTAATATTATTTGGCCATCTTTAACATGTTCCTGAGGCACCTGCACACCTTCATCAAACGCATTAACTAAGACATATGGCGTGCACTTATTCTCCAGTATCCATTCGTATAAAGCACGAACAATGTATGGCCTACTTGAAGTCATTGTCATATGCAATCTCAGTCAATTATAAAATAACTCTAAACCATTTCCTTTTCTTGCTCCGACAAACTATCCATTACCGATTCTCTTTCATACAATCTATCTCGATAAGCAAACAGCGGTTTAAGAGTTTTTGTTTTAGGCAAATCAATACCCATTAAAGGTAATCGCCACAATATAGGGCAAACGCAACAATCTACAATAGTAAAATCATCGCTCATAAAATATGGCTTTTCGCTAAAGATAGGCGCTATAGAAGTTATGCTTTCTCGCAGTTCTTTACGTTTTTTGTCAATTTGAGAGGGGGTGCCATCTTCATTCAAAATTGAATCTGCCAAGGCACACCAATCCTTCTGAATTCGGTAAATCCACAACCGACTTTGAGCCCGCGCTACAGGGTAAACCGGAAATAATGGCGGATGAGGGAAGCGTTCATCTAAGTACTCCATCATGATATCCGCTTCATACAATACCAAATCACGGTCAATCAAGGTGGGCAAAGTATTATAAGGATTTAAAGTCGCGAGATCCTCAGGCTTATCATCTGGATCTACATCTATAGTCTCTACCGTTACACCCTTCTCAGCCAAAACAATTCTTACTCGATGACTGTAATGACTATTACCATCAGAATAAAACGTCATGGAAGATCTTTTTGCGACTACGCCCATATTAAAACCTCAATGCCTTTCTCTAGTTTCCGTTATAAATATTTCTCTGTTAATTTAATGATAGTCTTTAGAAAATTCTCTTCCCATCAAGTAAGCAAGAATATAAAGAAGGCCAAGGAATAATAAAACCCAAACCCCAATTTGTTGTCTTTTATCCCTAACCGGCTCCCCTATGTAATAAAGGAAATTCACTAAATCTGCCATAGCCAAATCAAACTCCTCTAGTGACATTGACCCATTGCCTTCAGCATGCAGTTCACAATGCTCACCGTACTCATCACATTCTTGTATAACGTCACCTTGAAGATCATAAAGGACGTTTGGCATACCAACATTTTGATAAATGGTATTATTTGTTCCTAGAGGTCTTGTTTCATCGTTATAAAAAGACCTTAAGTAAGTGTACAGCCAATCTGGAGAATGCACACGCCCGGCTAAAGTTAAATCAGGCGGGGCAGCACCAAACCAATTTTCGGCATCGCTTTTTGACATCGAATTCTCAATCAAATCTCCGATCAGTGCGTCATCAAAAATCAAATTCGCTAGAGCTAGATCATGAGGAATTTCAAGATCATCTGCCGTCCTCTCATAGCGAGCATATCCCAAGGCATGGCAGCTCACACAATAATTGGCGTAGTATTTAAATCCGCGCTGCAATGATTTTTTGTCATTAAAATTTGTTTCAACATGGTCTAGATCTAGGTTACCCGCAGACGCTGCTTCGGCATCTGTAGAAACTAGCATTAAAGGAATAACAACCAAAAACGCTATTAACAGAATAGTTCCAACTAGTTGAGGAATACTTATAAATCTTCCCGTTAGACGCTGTGGTGGTTGAGCAGTTTTTTCAACTCGCGTATACCAAGGCATTGCAAAAAAATAAGCAAAATATACGAGGGTCATTATCTGGGCCAATAGAGTTTTAGCAGGGCTTACTGACTGTGTCCCTAAATAACCAAGAATAATAAAGGAAACGACAAACATAAGTAACGCAAAGCGACTCAACCTGCCTTTGTACCTCATCGATTTCACCGGACTTTTATCTAACCAAGGCAAGACGAACAAGATGCCTATGGCTCCAAACATCACAAGCATCCCCCAAAACTTTGCATCAATACCGAACAAGGGAACCGTAACCGCTCGCAACATGGAATAAAAAGGCGTGTAATACCAAACAGGAGGAACATGTTCAGGTGTTTTTAAAGAATCCGCTTCTTGGAAATTGGCCAGCTCTAAAAAATAGCCCCCCATTTCAGGCGCAAAAAATACAACAGAGCAAAACCCTATTAGAAAAAGTACTACGCCTCCCAGGTCATGGTAAAGAGTATAATAAGGATGAAAGGGTACGCTATCTAGAGGAATTCCATCAGCCCCTTTATTCGCTTTTATTTCAACACCATCTGGATTGTTGGACCCCACCTCATGAAGTGCCAGAATATGAACCACTACTAAACCAATTAAAACTATTGGCAATGCTACTACATGTAAGGCAAAAAACCGGTTCAATGTAGCGCCTGAAATTAAGTAATCACCACGGATCCAAACGAGTAAATCTTCTCCAATAATGGGAATTGCTCCGAAAAGAGAAACTATTACATTAGCCCCCCAATAGGACATCTGGCCCCAAGGCAAAACATAACCCATGAAACCCTCAGCCATTAATACCAAATAAATAGCCATACCAATCACCCATATAAGCTCGCGCGGTCTCTTATATGAGCCATACATAAGCCCTCGAAACATATGGAGGTAGACGACAATAAAAAAAGCAGACGCACCAGTTGAATGCATGTAACGCAGTAACCAACCATATTCAACATCACGCATAATATATTCGACAGATGCAAAAGCGTTTTCTGCGCTGGGAGTATAATTCATTGTTAAAAAGATTCCGGTTACCAACTGGATAACTAGCACTAGAAGCGAAAGAACCCCGAAAAAATACCAAAAGTTAAAATTCTTCGGAGCGTAATACTCACTCATGTGCTTTTTCCAAGCAGCAACAACAGGAAGCCTTGCGTCAGTCCAGTCCCTTATTCCCAATAGCATCGACATTAATCGACCTTGGGAATTGCGAGCTTTCTTTATGTTTTCTGTATTGGTTAACTCACTCATGCTGATGTCTCCTCATCTATCCCAATAACCAATACGTCATTGTCTTCAAAGGAATGAGGCGGGACTTGCATATTTCTTGAAGCAGGAGAACCACTATAAACTCGACCTGCTAAGTCAAAACGAGAACCATGGCATGGGCAGAAGAATCCACCGCGCCAATCTGTATCGAAAGGTTCAGGTTCCAATTCGATATGGGGAGTGGGAGAGCAAAAGAGATGTGGGCACAATCCTACCAATACCATGACATCGGGTCTGCGTGAGCGGTACTCATTTTGAGCGTAATCAGGCTGTTCAAGTTCTTCTGAATCTGGATCAGTTAATCTATCCGGATCCTCATTAAGCGCGCTTAACGCTTCCTCGCTCCGCTTAACAATGAAAATCGGTCTTCCTCTCCATGCTGGAATAGGCCCTAGCATTTCGCCGTATTGAAGACCACTAATATCTATACGCACCGGTGCTCCAGCGGCTCTCGCTTTAGCACTCGGATTCCATGAGCCAACAAATGGTACAGCCGCTCCTGTAACTCCGACAGCACCAGCTACTGACGTTGACCCCACTAGAAATCTTCTACGCCCAGTATTGGCTGTATCGTCGGTCACTGTAATTTTCTCCCCAAGAACATCTAAGTACTATCGAGTCGCCACAATAGATTAGATGATATTTTTTATTACTTTACTAACGGATCATCAGTAATACGATGTTACTAAAAAAACCATTTTTTTTCAAGTCAGCAATTATCTCAAAGGATTCGTATCTTACTGATCTAAATAGAATTTAATTTATTTTTAACCAAAAAAAACGCCAATTTCTAAACCGAAATTGGCGCTCTATTATTCAGGTTATTAACTTTTAACGCTTAGAAAATTGTGGTCGCTTCCTAGCTTTCCTCAAACCTACTTTCTTCCTTTCCACTTCTCTAGCATCACGAGTCACAAAGCCTGCTTTACGTAAAGTCGGCTTTAATTCGTCATCGTAATCCATCAGAGCTCGGGTAATACCATGTCTAATTGCCCCTGCCTGACCAAAGCTCCCTCCACCTCGAACAGTAACTTTTATATCAAATTTATCAATCATCTCTACTAATTCAAGCGGTTGTTTCACGATCATACGCGCCACTTCACGACCGAAATAACCATCTAAAGGACGCGTATTAACTGTTATATTTCCACTACCACTCATAAGATATACGCGGGCTGTGGAGGTTTTACGTCGACCTGTTCCATAATATTGAGTAACTGCCATAAAGAGTGCCGTCTATAATTGGAGAGCTTCCGGACACTGAGCAACATGAGGGTGCTCAGGACCAGCATAAACTTTGAGTTTCTTATACATAGTGCGACCCAAAGGCGTTCTGGGTAGCATACCTTTAACTGCCAACTTAATAATTTTTTCTGGCGATTTCTCAATAAGTTTTTCAAAAGATATCGACTTTAATCCGCCAGGGTAGCCAGAATGAGAATGGTATAACTTGTCTTTAGACTTATTACCAGTTACTTGAACTTTTTCAGCATTAATTACCACTATATAATCACCCACATCTACATGTGGCGTATACTCGGCCTTGTGCTTACCACGCAATTTCGTCGCTATCATAGTAGCCATACGACCCAGCGTCTGACCTTCAGCGTCAACTAATAACCAATTTTGATCGACCTCGTGAGGCTTGGCACTATAAGTCTTCATCGCATTAATAAAAATACATCAGTTCAAGGAGCGCGAATACTACCGAAGCAGACCGTAATATTCAAGAGAAATTCTATCTAGGAATAAGCTTTATCGGGCTTTGCAGGCCAAATAAAGATGGTAAAAAACAGTTTAGTTACAGTACTTGTCAGCTAATTAAATGCGCGGAACCCAAATAGCTAGTTGATTGCATTTCCAATAATCGAGATTCAGTCCTCTTAAACTCGAAAGCTAAACCTTTCCCGTGATAAAGATTCGCGATACTGACATCAGAAGAAACAATGAGCTTTACCTTTCTATCATATAGTTCATCAATCAAATGTACAAATCGCCTGGCTTTATCGTCATTCCATTCACCGAACTGGGGTATGCCACTGATGATTATAGCGTGGAATATTTTTGAAATTTCGACATAGTCGAAAGCGCTGCGCGGCGCATCGCAGACAGCCAAAAAGTCAAACCAAGCCACATCTTCTGCATGATACCGCGCAATAATATTTCTATCCAAGACCTTAACTATATAGTTTTCTCTAATTTCCCTTTGATTCGGAACTAACTCATGAAAACTCCGAAGCAGCTCTGCATCAGCCTTTTTATCATTAGGAAAATAATAAAGCATCGCCGTAGAAAGTTTTTGTAGACGGTAATCAATCCCACTTTTTAATTCGATAGTAAGCGTATTTTTGTTAATTAAATGTATAGCTGGCAAAAATCGCTCTCTTTGTAGACCGTTCTTATATAGTTCGTCCGGGTCGATATTAGAAGTTGCTACCAAAACAACACCTTGCTTAAACAGAGCTTCCAAAAGCCCAGCTAACAACATGGCATCTCCTATATCCGAAACAAAAAATTCATCAAAGCATAAAATTTTTACCCGGTGGGCAATTGATTTAGCAATCAAATCTAGAGGATTTTTTTCTCCTTGCAGTTTTTTTAGTTCTTTGTGCACTAACAACATAAAACGATGAAAATGTGTGCGCTCTTTCCGACCGAATGGAATACAATCGAAAAACAAATCCATGAGGTAAGTTTTACCCCTACCAACTCCTCCCCATAGATAAATTCCTTTTATTTTTGGTTCAGCATTAAATTTTTCTCGGAATAGTCTCTTTACAAAACCACGCATAGAGGTTTGATTATCTTGATTGCGCAGAATTTCATGAAAAAGGTTTTCGAAGACTCGAACAATATACCTTTGCTCGTCATCCAAAGACACCAGATTTTTAGAAACATCCCAGTCGTAGCGCTGCAAGGGGGTCATATAAAAATACTCGACATAATAGCTGAGAGTATAACAAGTTAGAATTTGATTGAAGTTTAAGACCCAAAGCTAAGACATATACGCGGGCTAACATAGACTATAACTATAGTAAGTTCTGTGAACTGACCAAATTAAGGTATACTAAAGCATCAATCTGGATAACTAATTGTAACCATTTAATGTGAGGAGTCGAGTTTTTATGTCGATTTGGCTTATAGCTATTGGCTGTATCGCGGCTGGCGTAGTGTTAGGGGTCGTACTTACGGATAATTTGGGTACAACCTCTCATCGTGTAAAAGATCTAGAAAATCAAATTAAAACCCTAAGAGATTCTCATGTTGAGTATAAAGACAGCGTGAGTGAACATTTCAACACCACAGCTGAATTAGTCCAAAAAATGACAGAAAGCTATAAAGAAGTGTATCAACACCTGGCGAGCGGCGCTCAAGATCTATGCACGACAGAAGTAGCTAGCAAATTGTTACCAGCCTCTTCTGACGCAGCTTTTGAAATATCTAATGAAGACCAAGAATCGGCACCACCTAAAGATTATGCTACGAAAAAATTTCCAAATCAGCTCGGCGCTCTCTCTGAAGATTTTGGTATAGAAAAGTTAGCGCCCCGATCAGACAATAAATAAATTTTTATCATACCTACTCTAAATACGTCTCTTAGTTAGCCAAATTATTTCACTAAACACATTTCCAACTCATTACAGAAACTAAAGTCTGAAGAGAGGATAAAAACTCAAGGCGCGGAGAAAAATCTTATTTTTTAGAAAAAATTATAAGAATTCATAATCACATGGGCCTTAATTTACTGCTTAATATTTAAGTTTATCCGATTCTATCGGCTAAACATCTTTAGCGTAGAAAATGTTTTGGACTTTCGATTACGCTGGGTTATCTATATCTATATATTTGTGAAAGATATCGAAATTATTTGATAAGTATGACCCAACAGCTTGTACCCCATATCGCTCAGTAGCGTGATGACCCGCGGAAAAGAAATGTAGCCCCGATTCTCTTGCTATATGTACTGTTTGTTCAGATACTTCTCCAGTAACATAAGCGTCGACTTGTGCTTCCACGGCGCGCCCGATCAATCCCTGAGCACCTCCACTGCACCAAGCTATTGTTTTAATTGTGCTACTTTTACCTTTAATCGTAAAAGGCTTGCGATTCAATTTACACTCAATATGCAAACTTAAATCATCAAAAGACATTGGCGTAGTCAATTTACCTAAAAATATAATTGGGTGACCTTCATCGTCATCTAGAATAGTTTGCTTAACAAACCCAAGAATCTCAGCTAATTGGGCGTTGTTTCCTAATTTCGGATGAGCATCTAAGGGTAAGTGATACGCGCATAGACTGATATTATTTTGAATTAAAGCTTCTAAACGAGCTTTTTTTAGTCCTGTAATAGTCGGATTTTCACCTTTCCAAAAATAACCATGATGAACAAAAATAAAGTCTGCTCGCTCCTCTATAGCAGCCTCGATCAAAGCCATGCTAGCCGTTACCCCACTAATTATTTTATATATATTTTGTTTACCTTCAACTTGCAAACCGTTTGGGCAATAATCTCGGAATTGTTCTGGCTTAAGTAGTATTTTTAAGGCTTTATCTAGTTCTTTAAGACTTACCGGCATTGGAAATGGTCCTTACTCAATGTATATTCAAGTGATGACAAATAATATAACAAAAGTGCAAATACTTGCGGACTAAACAATGAAAAAATTAATAAAAATTGTTAGGTTTGCCAGTTGGCCAGCGGTTTGTGGAACCCTTATTGCGATAATTATTTTGCAGTATCAACAATTTGAAAAATTTAATCTTTGGATTCAGAGAGGTAACATAGAGAGTATATTACCAGAGTCTTATATATCATTCGCTAGTGCGATCAACAAAGCTTCTCCTTCCGTAGTTAGCATAACTGCGACACGTTTTGACGTTGAAGCAGTTGAAAGAGCATCAGAAGATCGGTTAAATCTTTACTTGGAGGAGCAGGATAGTTTAGGCTCAGGAGTCATCGTAAAACCTGATGGTTTTATTCTTACAAACTTTCATGTCGTTGATAACTTATTTGATCTTTTTGAAACGAAAGTTACTTTAAATGACGGCAGGAGAATTTCAGCGAAAGTAATCGCATGGGATAAAGCAAATGATCTAGCTGTCCTTCATATAAACATGGATGATCTGACACCTATTGAGGTAGGAAACGTGGAAGAAAGTCAAGTCGGCGATGTCGTATTTGCTATAGGCTATCCTCGCAATATTGGACAATCAGTTTCTCAAGGTATCATTAGCGCGATCACAAATAACACGGATTCCACCGTTTCTATTTTTCAGACGGACGCCGCAATAAATCCCGGAAACTCCGGCGGTGCTCTAATAGATGTAAACGGAAAATTAATTGGAATAAATTCATCAATTTTTTCTGAATCCGGGAAATTCGAAGGTATTGGGTTTGCCACTCCTGCAAATATCGCTATAAGTTCAATGGAAGACCTAGTGAACCAAGCAATTGATGCCAACTCAGGTTACCTAGGGGTGCTAACAGGAGAAGCTCTCAATGAGGAATCTAGCAAATTATTTTTTGGTGTTAACGATATCCGCGGTATGTTAGTTGAAAGTGTAGACGATGGCGGCGCGGCAGAGCGCGCTGGAATAAAACCTGGCGATGTTATTGTGCGCGTTGGTCCAACTCAAGTAGTAAATGCAGAGAATATCCTCCTAGAAGTGAGGAACAAGAAACCAGGAGATACCACCATCATTCAGGTTTATAGAGATGGACAATTTTTTGATTTTCCTACCACGCTAGGGTTCGGTGAAGCGAGAATAATAGAGCCCCAATCCCCGAATTAATCAAGGCTCTTATTTAATCTATATTCAGCTGAAAGTGCATGAGCCTGAAAGTCTTCATTGCGGGCCAGTTCAGAAGCTGTTTTAGCTAACTTATTAGCACCTGAGGCTGAACATTGGATAATCGAACTCCGTTTCTGAAAGTCATAAACTCCAAGAGGAGAAAAAAATCGAGCAGTTCCAGATGTCGGCAGAACATGACTAGGCCCCGCACAGTAATCGCCCAAAGCCTCCGCACTATATTGCCCAATAAAAATAGCCCCCGCATTATCAATCGCACCTAGTATTTCCTCTGAATTTTCAATAGAAATCTCAAGATGCTCAGGCGCAATCGCATTACTTACTCTTGCTGCATCATCTAAATCTCTTGCGCATATAAAAATACCGCGGTTTTTCAAGGAAGTTTCTATGATTTTTATCCGTTCCATATTTGGAAGTAATTTATCGATACTTTGTTGTACAGCATCCAAATAGCTACTGTCTGTACAAATCAAAATAGACTGGGCTTGCTCGTCATGCTCAGCCTGGGAGAATAAATCCATAGCTATCCAGTCAGGATTAGTACTGCCATCGCAAATAATTGTTAACTCTGAAGGCCCCGCAACCATATCGATGCCAACTTCTCCAAAAACCAATTTTTTTGCGGCGGTAACATAGATGTTTCCTGGGCCAGTGATTTTGTCTACTTTCGGAACAGATTCTGTACCATAAGCCAATGCACCAATAGCTTGAGCACCTCCTATTGTGAATAAGCAGTTTACCCCTGCCAATGCCGCTGCAGCGAAAATCAAATCTCCGGCTTTACCGTAACGTGTAGGTACAGTTGCAACTATCTGTTTCACTCCTGCGACTTTTGCTGGTATTGCTAACATTAAAACAGAGGAAGGGTAATTTGCCTTGCCGCCTGGAACATAGATACCTACTTTTTCGATTGCGCTTATTTTTTGGCCATATATCGACCCATCTTCTTCTTCGTATTGCCATGACAACTGTTTCTGGTTTTCATGATAATTTCGAATTCGATCCGCTGCATACTCTAGAGCCTTCCTTTGTTTAGCAGGGATACGCTCGAGAGATTCTAAAAGTTTCTTTTCAGGAATAAATAACTCATCTACAGAGCTCACTCCATGCCCATCAAACTCATTAGTATATTTAATAACCGCTTTGTCTTTATGACGCTTTACCTCATCCAAAATTTTTCTAACTGCGCTAGTTAACTCATCAGTAATAAGCATTTCTCTATTCAAAAGTTCATCTAGCCTCGCCTGAAAATCTTCATCTTTGGTATCTAAACGACTAATTGGGATATTAATTTTCGTCATATTAAGAGAAACCAACTAATATTTATGAACTCCTAACCGCAGCCTTAAGCTTATTTAAAATTCCACTGATAATGGTATTTTTGATCTTCATAGAAGCTTTATTAACTATAACCCTAGAGGAAATATCCGCAATTAATTCTTTTGCTTCCAATCCATTAGCTTGAAGTGTTTTACCACTGTCTACTATATCAACGATAATATCAGCCAATCCTAAAGATGGGGCTAGCTCTAGCGCCCCATTTAACTTTATTAATTCTATTTGCTTTCCTTGAGCTGCAAAATATTTTTTTGCAATATTTGGGAATTTTGTTGCAACAGTAATTCGTTCTGAAAAATTTTTATTATCTCGAGATACAGCAGTCATAAGGCGGCATTTCGCTATCCTCAAATCTAAAGGCTCATAAAAGCCGTCACATCCATATTCCAGGATAAGATCTTTGCCAGTGACACCAATGTCAGCACTACCAAATTCAACATAGGTCGGCACATCAGAACCCCTTATCACCATTAAATTTACATTTTCCATATTCGTATCAAACAAAAGTTTTCTACTTTTTGATATATCCTCATTAGGCACAATCCCAGCCTCCTTGAACAAAGGGAGGGTTTCTTTCAATATTCGACCTTTAGTCAAAGCTATTACCAATTTTGAAGAAGTCATTAGATTAATCTTTATAAGCCATTATATTTACGAAGGGACCCGTTTAATTTTTGCGCCCAGTAGTTGCAATTTTTCCTCTATACATTCATAACCTCTGTCAATATGATAAATTCTATCAACGCTTGTTTCGTTTTTTGAGACCAATCCAGCGATAATTAAAGATGCCGATGCCCTCAAATCCGTAGCCATAACTGGCGCACCTTTTAATGCATCCACGCCATCTACAATGACCGTGTTTCCTTCCACACGAATCGAAGCACCCATTCGATTCATTTCTTGAACGTGCATAAACCGATTTTCAAAAACAGTTTCGGTAATCAAGCCGGTCCCATCGGCTACCGAGTTCAATGCGGTAAATTGGGCTTGCATATCGGTTGGGAAAGCAGGATAAGGAGCAGTTCTCAAAGAAACTGCTTTTGGTCTTCTCCCTTGCATATCTAACTCAATCCAATTATCACCGACTTTAATTTCAGCGCCTATTTGTTCTAATTTATCCAAGACCGATTCTAATATGCTTGGACTGGTATCCTTAACCTTAATGTGTCCACGTGTTGCAGCGGCAGCAATCAAATAAGTACCGGTTTCAATTCGATCTGGCATCACTGAGTAACTACAACCCTTTAAATCTTTCACTCCGTTTATAATAACGGTATCCGTTCCTTGACCTGTAATTTCAGCACCCATTTTTATTAGACAGTTCGCCAAATCAACAACCTCGGGTTCACGTGCTGCATTCTCAATTATCGTTTGCCCTTGAGCAAGTGTCGCAGCCATCATCACGTTCTCGGTGCCCGTAACCGTAACCAAGTCCATAAATATGTGAGCACCACGTAACCTTCCATCAACTGAGGCTTTTATGTAACCATCTTCCACAATAATATTGGCACCCATTGCCTTAAGAGCACTTATATGTAAATCGACAGGCCTGCTTCCTATAGCACAACCCCCTGGCAGTGCTACTTCTGCTTGACCATAACGGGCAAGAAGAGGGCCAAGAACTAAAATAGATGCGCGCATTGTTTTAACAAGTTCGTAAGGAGCGTTGAAGTGATTGATTGTGCTGCTATTGATCTCAACATTAAGCTTTTCATCCACTACTGGTTGTACCCCCATACAACCCAAGAGCTCAAGCATCGTCGTAATATCATAAAGATGCGGGAGGTTACAAATCTCTACTGTGTCGTGGGTTAATAGAGTCGCTGCCATTATTGGTAGTGCAGAATTTTTTGCACCGGCAATCCTGATTTCACCTTTGAGACTAATTCCACCATTAATTATTAATTTATCCATAGGGATTTTTTTTCAGCAATGCAAAGATTATGAATGGACAGATTCAGATTTAGTTTGCACCAGCATAGAAACAGCATGAATAGCACCGTTAGATATATAATCGTTTAAAATTCGATAAATCGCTTGTTGTCGTTGTACAGAGTTCAAACCTTCGAATACATCACCTATAGCGGTTACAAAATACTTACCATCTCCACCCTCCACACTAAAGTCGCATTCGGGTAAGGCGGCAATTAATAGTTCCTTGATCTCAACGGAATTCAATAGTTAATTCCTCCTTATTGCCAATTATCTAAAACCAAGTCTATATCTTCATCATATTGAGACATAAGCGCGGAGAATTGAGTGAAATACTGGCGCCCAAGATTAATACCTGCCAGACTTAAATTTTTAAGTTTCCATACATTATTCTCGTTTAGAAACATTTGATACTGTAACCGAAGGTTAGTGTCTGCACCACGTAATTCCATGCCGACTACAGTATCGGCACCGGGGTCAGAATTAGGGCTACTGGGAGGAAGAAATGTCAATTCCTCTCCATTATAATTAACTAACGAAGCTCCGTAAAAACGAGTTAGTGTTGCTCTCAAGATATCTGCAAATCTTTGTTTCTGAGACTCGCTAGCATCATTGGCGTAACGATTCATAACCACTTCAGCTACAGCAATAAAATCGACAAAGGTATTGAGCACTTTTTCGATCTCAGAAAAGTAAAGCTCCCTATCGGTTAGAAAATACCCCTTTGATTCCTCCACTGTTTGCAAGAGCGCTTCAACACCTATCTCAGCGGTTTCCACAGCTGATAATTCTTGCCCATAACAAAAAACAGGAAGTATAGCCGTTAATACTGATATCGATATTATTTTTTTTAATAATTTCATAAACATATCTCCTAAAAATGCATAGCCTTGATCCTGATAACATCAAGAAAATAATTCTAACCCGATTTAAAGAAAGCACGATTGCATGAAGTTAGACAAACCCAGAAGGAAGAAAGCTAGTTTACATTAATTGACAACGGCAATAAATTAATACTTGCAAAGAACAATAAAGACCCTTCTAATTACCCGCGTCATAACAATCGAAACAAGTCCTCCAATATGCTTATCGCTACCTTAATAATTGTTCTTGGGTTCGTCGGATTAATCTGGGGTGCTGATAGATTCGTAACGGGAGCATCTTCACTTGCTAGGAATTATGGGGTTTCGCCCCTGATCATCGGCCTAACAATTGTCGCCTTCGGAACCTCCGCACCGGAATTTTTTTCCTCGGCAGTCGCTGCTTATCAAGGAAAGCCAGGGCTCGCAATCGGGAATGCCTTTGGATCAAATTTATTTAATATAGGTATAGCGCTGGCTCTCGCAGCAGTCATTAGCCCCTTAGAACTCCCAAAATCTATTATATCGAGAGAAATTCCAGCTCTTTTATTCGTCACTCTGACTACAGCGATTCTACTCATAGACCTTCATATTGGTGCTTTCGATGCAATCGTCCTCCTTTTGGTTACGGCTTTCCTGATCTACAAATTATTAAAACAGAAACTTTTTAACGTTGATGACATTTCTACCTCTCTAAACGAAGATGCGTCTCTTTCCATAAAAAAAATAAGTAGTGCGACTGCAATAATCTATTTAACAATAGGGTTGTTTATATTATTGGCAAGTGCCGAAGCATTAGTTCAGGCAGCCTCAAATATTGCCGACCACCTTGGTGTATCGGCTGCAATCATTGGACTGACAATCGTCGCGCTTGGAACCAGTTTACCGGAGCTGGCTGCTGCGGTTGTTTCAGTAATGCGAGGGCATGATGATCTGGCAATAGGAAATATATTTGGTTCAAATATTCTGAATTTTTTGGTAGTTCTCCCTTTTCCTGGTCTCCTAGCCCCCGGGGCTATAGAGCCTAGTCTATTCTATCGCGACTTCTCCACAGTATTATTACTAACCGCCCTTCTTTGTTTCATTTGTTATTGGTGCTATCGAAGAAAGCAGCAAATCGGTCGTCTATATGGAGTGATTTTCTTGTTAATTTACTGCAGTTGGTTTACGTTTATGGTGCTAGAGGTTCGGGGATAGTTTAACCCAATCAATTGGTTATACCTTATATGACTTTAAAATCTTCAATTATTGCGAACGCAATTCGGACTATTGAAATTGAAAGAGACGCGATAAATTCGCTGACTAAAAGAATAGGCGACGAATTTCACCAAGCCTGCAGGCTAATATTACAATGCTCTGGAAGGGTCATTGTTACGGGAATGGGAAAATCCGGACATATAGGTAAAAAAATAGCGGCTACTCTTGCTAGCACCGGCACCCCATCTATGTATTTACATCCTGGCGAGGCAAGCCATGGTGACATCGGCATGATAACCAATAACGATATCGTACTTGCTATTTCCAATTCTGGAAATACAGAAGAAATAACCACCCTGCTTCCCATACTGAAGCGTAGAAATATACCGCTTATTAGCTTAACCGG
>JAQWTK010000009.1 GCA_029242705.1 Gammaproteobacteria bacterium
GGATTTTATTCTGGGCACTAACAATGCGCGTATATCCGCGATTGCAACTAATTGTTACCTGATTCGTCTTAAGCTCTTGATTTCAATTAAACTATCGGGTGTATTTAGTACAAGAAGTTTTCGTCGATTTTAATAACGACATTAATGAGAAAACCACAATGAGGGAACCTGCAATGACCGCCAGAAAATTTCTCGCCTTGCTTTCCGTACTAGGATTTTTCGTATCTACTCAAACTACAGCGCAGCCCCATGATGCTAGCGTTGCTGCGCATCAGCCGCATTACTATGATATTGCCGATTTTGATATGCAGGCATCAGATATTACTTATGCCGATCATATTGCGCCGATTCTTCAGAGTAGCTGTTTGCAATGTCATCGTCCTGGTGGTGGAGGACCGATGACATTTATGTCTTATGAAGAGGTCAGACCTTGGGCGCCCGTCATTATGTATCGTACTGCGATCCGAGATCGTATGGGTGCTATGCCGCCTTGGTACATTGAAAAGGATATTGGCATTACTGATGGTTTTGAAAGCGATTACTCCTTGTCCGATCTAGATCTCGCTATGATTCAAGCGTGGGTTCAAAATGGTGCGCCTAGAGGCAATCCTGCCAACGAACCGCCTCCAGTAGTTGTGTCAGAGGGAGATGATTGGACTCTAGGAGAACCAGACTTGATTTTGGTAGGTCCTGATATGACCCGTCCTGCCGTTGCCGCTGATTGGTGGGGCGACATTGGTATAGTTCCGACTGGTCTGACAGAGGACCGATATGTTCAATCTATTGAGGTTAAGGAATTCAATGATATCCCTGCTGATACGGGAAGTTCCACAGTAGGTGGGCGATATATCTGGCACCACATGACCTATAGCAGTGGTATTCTCAGTGAAGATGGTTCGTTTATTCTGCCAGAAAGTCGCGTTGGTTGGCCGATTCATGAGGTCGGACGTAACGCTGACAAATTTCCTGATAGCGCGGGTCGCTTGCTGCAAGCAAATTCTGCATTGCATTTAAATGCAGCCCATTTGCATTCAAACGGTAGGGAGACAACTGGACATTTAGAGTTTGGTATACAGTTTTTCCCGGTTGGTTACGTTCCTAAGTACACAAACCGTGGGCCGCGGACAGGCAATGGTGTCGATCTAGATGTCTTGCCTGGGTTACCTAATCAGGAATTAAGAAATTCTGTAGTACTTCAGGAGCACACGAAGATTATGGCTTTTGAGCCTCACCTCCATGCTCCTGGCGTACGTATGTGTCTTGAAGCCATTTGGGGGCATAATAAATTTACTCTTAACTGCGTCGGCTACGATCATAACTGGGTGAAGCAGTACATTTATAAAGAAGACAAAGCGCCTCTTTTACCGAAAGGAACAATACTACAAACCATAGCCTATATGGATACATCAGATGCCAATCCTAATATTGCTGACCCTCGCAATTGGGCCGGTGGTGGGCGCCGATCTGTATCGAATATGTTCATTGATCTCGGCTACTCTGTGACGATGACTGAAGAGCAATTCCAGGAAGAGATGGCAATGCGCCGTGAAACTTTAGCGGACCGAAATGAATATGATGTTGGTTGTCCGCTTTGCTGGGCGCCCGTTCCAGAGTATGAGGTGGCTGGCGGTAGCGAGGATTAGGATGAGATATATTTGGATCCAGATTTTCTCTCTATTTTTGTTACTAACGACGCTAGTTGGGTCGGTAACGGCTCAAGAGCGTCGTATGGCTCTATCGGGGGAAACTGCTACGCCTGCTTACGAAGGTTGGTGGCCTAATGATGATGGAACCTTTAAGCTTTTCTTTGGCTATATGAACACGAACTGGGAAGAAGAGTTTGATATAGATGTTGGCTCTGAGAACTACTTTTCGGTTGTAGACCCCGGGGAGTTAGATGATTTAACGGCTGACGGCTATGACTTTGGTCAAGCAGATCAAGGCCAACCTACCCACTTCTATCCTCGTAGGAATCCATTTTTATTTACAGTGGATGTGCCGGAGGATTTTGGTGAAAAGGAACTAGTTTGGACTTTGCGCAGTCGCAGTAGTTACCTTGCTAGAGCTTATGGAACTTTGAAATCAGATTATCGTATAGATCCTCAAGTAATTTCGACGGAAGTTGGCGGTGCCTTTGGCAGTCTTGATGACCGGTTAAGAACTAATATTCCGCCGGATCTGACTCTAGAGGGAGAAGCTTTTCGGACGGTTAGAGTGGGAGAGTCCCTGGATTTGTCGGTAACGGTGATTGATCCAGATAACTTGCCAGCACGATCTTCACGACCGATTCCAAGGACGCCAGAACAGATTTATCGACCACCTCAATCGATTGTGGTTTCTTCTGGGCCTGGTGAGAGATTCTCTTGGATAATTTATAGGGGGCCGGCTGATAGGGCTTCTTTCAAACCTGCGCAAATGAAGACATATATGGATTCGAGAGTGTACGCGAATTCTCCTTGGTCTCCACCTTTTACCATCCCGATGCCCCCGGATAATAATCGTTGGTCAGCTAGCGTGACTTTCGATACACCAGGCGAATACGTCTTACGAGGGGTCGCGAGTGACGGTTCGATGTTTTCCTATCAAAATGTTAATGTAACAGTGATGCGTTAATTAAAATTCTAAAAAGTGCTTGGATATATGCTCCTAGTATTTTTTTAAGATTCCATACTTTGAGACCTCATGGTAAAGAACCCTAAGCTGCGATATTCTTGTGGCAACTTAACAATAATGATTTTAAAAATGTGTATTGGAAAGATTCTGATTACGTTCAATGCAGCGATAAATTTTAAGTATAGATCTTTTCGAATTTATACTATCGCGTATATTTTATTTACGATCCTATCTCTAAAGTCTGTTTTGGCGGCCGAAGGGATTGAGTTCCCAAAAACAATTGCTTGGTCCGCTTACCCAACGGGGACAGGAGGGTATAGTCAGGCGGTGGCGATTGGAAATATATTGCAGCGACAGTATGGTGTGAATCTTCGAGTTATACCAGGGCGGAATGACGTCTCTCGACTGGCTACACTCCGGGCCGGTCGAGTTCATTTCTCTGCCGGCGGCTCGGAGGCAGTATATGCGCAGGAGGGTCTTTTGAATTTCGCTTCAAGGATTTGGGGCCCTCAGCCTGTGCGTGCATTAATGTCGAACTATTCTGATAGCTGCTCATTTACTTTTGCCATGGCATCTGATGTTGGAGTAGAGGAGATCTCTGATATTCGTGGCAAGAGAGTGACATGGGTGCAAGGGTCTCCGTCTCTAAATAATGCTACAGCTGCTTTGTTGGCTTACGCCAATCTGACTTGGGATGATGTAACTCCAGTTGAAGTGGGTGGGTATAACGGCTCTATCGATGCTGTTTTGAACGATCGTGCGGATATGGCAGGAGGTGCTTGTAACTCACCTCCATTTTTACGTATTGAGGCTTCTCCTAGAGGATTGACGTTTGCGCAATTTTCGCATGATGACGTGGATGCAGTGAATCGAGTGCGCGAGAAGTTGCCCTGGTATGTGCCTCATGTTGCTTTTGAGGGGCCAACTATCCCCGATGAAGGTATTCAGGTTTTTACTTCGGCGTACCCATTCTTAATTGGTCTTGATAGCTCAGATGAATCTATGGTTTACAGCATGGTTAAGATTATGCATCAGCATTTTGAAGAGTATAAAGATAATGCACCAGGCGCTGGTGGCTGGGTTTTAGATAGGCAAAAATTTGAGCAAGTCTTCGTTCCTTTTCATCCTGGTGCTATCCGCTATTATCAAGAAATAGGTGCTTGGACATCAGAAGCGGAGGTTAATAATCAAAAAAATCTGCATCGCCAATCCACATTAAAGGAAGCTTGGGACGAATTCATTCCATCTGCTCCAGAAGATTATGAAGCGTTTGAAGAATTATGGTTATTGAAACGTGCAGAGGCATTAGAAAGCGCTGGCCTAGTTACGCTAGGCGAAGGGCTTTAAGAAGTAATCGATATGAGTGAATCAATTTCGGAGCCTCACGAGCGGGCAAATAATTCTTCTATAAAATCTTCGAAGCCCCAACAAGCTCGATATCGAGAAATATCGGAGCGCTGGCAGATTGTCATGGCAATAATGACTGGCTGTTCAATATTGCTGGCAATAAATCAGATTTTTAATCTTGGTTTTTTTATTGGCTATATCATGTTAGACAGCCGGTATATGTATTTAATTACTGGCGTCATGCTTTGTATGGTGTTCATTACATTTCCCGCGAATAAAAATACTTTAAGTTATGTCCCTTGGTACGACGTCGTGATCATGTGCGTGATTGCTATTGTGTTTTCTTACTACGCTTTTTACGCAGAGCGGATTGTATTGGAGGCTTGGGAATATACAGCTCCCAATATAGGAGTCTGGCTTGCTCTAATAACATGGGTCATTGTTTTAGAAGCGGGTCGAAGAGCGGGAGGCTGGGCGGTTTTTGCGATTGTGCTTGTTTTCTCACTTTATCCTACTTTCGCTGCATCGCTGCCAAATGTGATCGCTGCCTTATCTATACCTATTCAAGACGTTGCTATTTTTCATATTCTCGGTGAGGAGAGTTTATTTGGCATTCCGTTACGAGTTTTTGCTCAATTGGTTTTTGGATTTTTGATATTTGGTATCTCATTGCAGTTTACAGGAGGCGGTCCTTTTTTTATTAATCTTGCATTTGCTCTTCTCGGCCACTTGCGGGGTGGGCCAGCTAAAGTATCAATTTTCTCTAGTGGATTAATGGGCTCAATGAGTGGTGGGCCGATTAGTAATGTTCTTACGACAGGGCCACTTTCCATTCCCGCAATGCGGCGTATTGGGTTCAGTAAAGAATATGCTGCAGGTGTAGAAGCTTGTGCCTCGACAGGTGGTGTTTTTATGCCTCCTATTATGGGCGCTACCGCTTTTGTGATGGCTAGTTTTTTGAACATTAGCTATGTGACCGTGGCTATTGCCGCAATAGTACCTTCGGTGCTCTACTTTTTTGGATTATTTATTCAAATTGATGCTTATGCTGCTAGGAATAATCTACAAGGTTTGCCGAAAGAAGAACTGCCAAAACTTGGTCAGGTTTTTAAAGACGGATGGTATTTCGTTGCAGTATTCGCGTCACTGATTTGGATGTTAGTGTATTTGCAAAGGGAAGCTGTTGCCCCATTTTATGCTACTGCCTTACTTCTTCTTATTAACCAATTTACAAAGCACCGCTTATCCTTCGAACGTACTATGCAGTTAGTAGCGCAAATGGGTAAGTTACTGGCGGAGTTAGCCGGCATATTGGCAGCGATTGGGTTGATTATTGGAGGGTTAGCGGTAACTGGTATAGCCGGAACTATAGCGAATGATCTAGTTTACCTTGCGGGAGAAAATGTCCTAATACTGTTAATAATGGGTGCTTTGACGAGTTTTATTCTTGGTATTGGGATGACTGTTACAGCTGCCTACATTTTTTTAGCAATTGTGTTAGTGCCGGCTTTGACTAACTCAGGATTAGACCCACTCGCTAGTCATATGTTCGTAATGTACTGGGGAATGCTCAGCTTTATTACTCCTCCCGTGGCTCTAGCAGCGTTTGCCGCTGCATCTGTGGCTAATGTTTCACCAATGCGCGCCGGTTTTGAGGCGATGCGGTTGGGGGCGATAATATATTTCGTTCCGTTTTTCTTTGTATTTAATCCTGCGCTATTGCTACAGGGCTCTATAATTGAAAATATCC
>JAQWTK010000059.1 GCA_029242705.1 Gammaproteobacteria bacterium
TCCTTCTTCAATGATAAATTTTCTCATATTTTATCCATAAATAATTGATATTTTTATATTTCCCTTATGTCTACAAAATAGCCATGAATAGCTGCCGCTGCGGCCATAGCTGGGCTTACTAGGTGTGTCCGACCACCGAAACCTTGCCTACCCTCAAAATTTCGATTTGAGGTCGAGGCACAGTGCTTCCCTTCGCCCAGCTGATCCGCATTCATCGCTAAACACATAGAGCAGCCAGGCTCTCTCCACTCAAGCCCAGCGTTCTTAAATATCAGGTCCAAACCCTCGGCCTCAGCTTGCTTTTTCACTAACCCTGACCCTGGGACAACCAACGCCATTTCTACCGAATCGGCCACCTTCTTGTCTGCAACTATGCGTGCAGCCTCTCTTAAATCTTCGATTCTCGAGTTAGTGCAAGACCCAATGAAAACACAATCAAGTTTAATATCCTTGATAGCGGTTCCACCGACTAGGCCCATATAGCTCAGAGCCTGCTCGATATTACTGCGCTTCGCCGCATCTGATTCAAGTAAAGGGTCCGGGATACTTCCAGTGATCGGCACGACCATCTCTGGGGACGTGCCCCACGTAACCTGCGGCTCTATATCTCGGCCGTTTAAGATAACAGTTCGATCAAATTTAGCGTCTTTATCAGAAATCAGCTCCTTCCAGGCATCCGTCGCTTCAGCCCACATTTTACCCACTGGAGCAAAAGGCCTCCCTTCTATGTATCTCAAAGTTTTCTCATCTACAGCTATAAGGCCCGCTCGGGCACCCGCCTCTATCGCCATATTACAAACAGTCATCCTCCCCTCAACAGAAAGAGAGCGAATAACTTCTCCTGCAAACTCAATAGTAAATCCAGTGCCCCCAGCGGTGCCTATCTCACCAATCACCGCAAGCACAACGTCTTTAGCTGTAACACCGCCATTGAGAGAGCCATCTATCCTCACTAACATATTTTTCATTTTTTTCTGCATTAGACATTGCGTAGCTAGCACATGCTCAACTTCGGACGTCCCAATTCCATGCGCAAGAGCCCCCAAAGCGCCATGTGTGGATGTATGAGAATCCCCACAAACAATAGTCATGCCTGGCAAGGTAGCACCTTGCTCTGGACCGACAACATGCACAATTCCTTGACGTAAATCATTCATTGAGAGCTCTAATATATTGTTTTCTTTACAATTACTGTCTAGTGTTTCCACTTGGATTTTAGACACCGGGTCTTTAATTCCAGCCAATCCTAGCTTCCTTTCTTCACTAGTCGTCGGAATATTATGGTCGGGGACAGCTAAATTAGCATCCGCTCTCCATGGCTTTCGCCCTGCTATTCGCAGCCCTTCAAATGCTTGTGGTGAAGTGACTTCATGAATCAGGTGACGATCAATATAGATTAACGAGGTACCATCATCCCTTTGTTTTACCAAATGCGCATCCCAGATTTTGTCGTACAGCGTTTTTCCGCCCATGCCTAATCTCAAATTAATAATATAGTTTAATTAATGTCAATATAATTCTGATATATATAGGTATTATCACGAATTATTATACCTTGATAATCCATTTTGTCCGCGATCTCTTAGGGCATGATCCATTATTACCAAGGCGAGCATAGCCTCAGCGATAGGCGTAGCCCTGATACCTACACACGGGTCATGTCTTCCAGTCGTAATGACCTCGTCCTCCAACCCATTGATATTAATTGACTTACCGGGTATTCGAATACTGGAAGTAGGTTTAACAGCAATACTAGCCAAAATATCTTGGCCGCTGGAAATCCCGCCCAAAACACCACCAGCGTTATTACTAAGGAACCTATCCGGCATGATCTCATCGCGGTGCTCTGTCCCTTTTTGGGCAATTGATTCAAATCCAGCCCCTATTTCAACGCCTTTAACCGCATTTATACTCATTAGGGCCTTCGCAATATCCGCATCTAAGCGATCAAATATTGGCTCTCCAAGCCCTAATGGCACATTAGTAGCTACTATATTGATCCTTGCTCCTATGGAGTTTCCTTCTTTAATTAACGCAGCCATGTAATCTTCCATTTCCGCCACTTTATTCTTATCTGGGCAAAAGAATGCATTTTTGTTTATTTGATCAAAATCAATGTCTACTACTTTGATAGGGCCCAATTGACTCAAATACCCTTTGATCTCTACGGAAAACTGCTCCTTCAGGTACTTTTTAGCGATAGCGCCCGCCGCAACTCTTAGCGCCGTCTCTCTCGCAGATGCCCTTCCGCCACCTCTATAATCACGAAGGCCGTATTTCTTCCAATACGTATAATCCGCATGGGCCGGCCGGAATTGCTCCTTTATTTTGCTGTAATCCTTTGGCCGTTGATCAATATTCTCAATTATTAAGCCGATTGGAGTCCCAGTTGTCCTCCCTTCAAATACCCCAGAAAGTATCTTTACTGCATCATCTTCTTTTCTTTGCGTAGTAAAACGCGATTGACCAGGCTTACGCCTATCCAAATCATGCTGCATGTCCGCTTCGCAGAGCTCCATGCCAGGTGGGCACCCGTCAACCACGCAACCAATAGCAGGCCCGTGGCTTTCACCAAAGCTAGTAACGGTAAATAGCTTACCTATTGTGTTGCCTGACATAGGATTACTCTTGCTAAAAGAAAATTTCAGGGGCTGCTAAAAAAGCAGGGCATTGTACACTAATTCAAGTCTTGGAAGAACTCCGCCAACTGAACGGCAGTCAGCATAAAAACACCTCTACCACCCCGATCAAAATCAAGCCACAAAAAGGGAGCGCTAGGGTAGCACCTAACCAACTCTTGATCAGAAAAGCCTACCTCCATAACAAGTCTCCCGTTTTTACTTAAATACTCAGATGCCTCATACAACACTCTTTTTGAGACCGCCAAACCTGAGTCCTCACTGATAAGCCCACTGCAGGGCTCATGCGAGTATTCGTTCGGCAAATCATCATACTCCTCTTTAGAAACGTAAGGCGGATTACAGATGATGAGATCATATTTATCGGTGATATTTTCAAAAAGATTAGAAAGGATTGGCCGAACTCTTCCAGACAAGCCATGAAAAGCAATATTCTTTTCTGCTAAATTCAAACACGTTCTATCGTTATCTGAGATATCAACCTGGCTATCTTTAAAATACTTGGCTGTCGCAATACCGATACAACCGCTGCCAGTGCACAAGTCTAAGATTTTCGCTGGATGCTCTTCAAGTAGTGGTTCGAATTTATTCTCTATTAGTTCTGCTATAGGCGACCTCGGAATTAAGGCTCGAGTATCACTAAAAAATTTAAATCCGGCGAACCATGCCTCGCCTATAATGTAAGCAACGGGAATATGATTTCCAATGCGCTGCTCTGCCTTCCTTTCAAGGATATCTAGTTCATATTTAGTAAGCTCTCTACTGAGATTTTCAATAACATCATTGTGATCAAGGCCCAAAACTCCAAAAACTAGATATACAGCTTCGTCATAAGAGTTTTCCGTGCCATGCCCAAAGTAGACTTCGTTATCAGCAAATCGTTTAGATAATTCTTGAACATATTCTTCTAATTTCATAAAGATAACCTGAGTAAAACAAAATCACGAAAAGTCTTTACCGAACCTACAAGTTATCGTAGTGTAGCCGACTCTTTTAAGACCAAGTAGTGAAATAAAATGGAAGAAGCATATCTTAGCATCCTAAAAGAAATCGGCGAAAATCCCGAGAGAGACGGCCTCAAAAACACACCGAAGCGTGCGGCCAATGCAATGCGATTTTTAACGCAAGGCTATGAGACCGATATAGATAAAATAGTAAATGGAGCCCTTTTCTCATCAGATTCGGACGAGATGGTGATCGTAAAAGACATTGAGCTCTACTCAATGTGCGAGCACCATATTCTTCCATTTATAGGCAAGTGCCATGTGGCTTACCTACCCCGAGGAAAAGTCATTGGACTATCCAAGATCGCGCGACTCGTAGATATCTTCGCGCGAAGACTTCAAATTCAAGAAAATTTAACAAAAGAAATTGCGGACTGTATCTTAAAAAAAACAGATGCGTCGGGCGCAGCAGTGATTATCGAAGCCAAACATATGTGCATGATGATGCGCGGCGTCGAAAAGCAAAATTCAGTAATGACCACTTCTTGTATGCTAGGTGCCTTTAGGAGTACTGCCAGCACACGCAATGAGTTTTTATCACTGATCAGGAAATAGAATCTTCTTACAGAACTGGATTTTCTGATGCTCGCCATTTTTGCAGCCCTCATCCTGACTACTGGCCTTTTTTCTATGCGTGACAGTGTGGAAATTAACTGCGGCACTTCAATATTAGTCCCAGTTATTATCTCAAACGTCTTAACCTTGGAAAAGATTAAGATATCCGCGCTGGGTATTCTTCAGCCTATCTTTTATTCGGAAGATTTTTTCGGCTTTACCGCCTTTTTTGCCGTTTTTTTCTTAGCAGGACTTTTCCTTTTCACTTTAGGGGTGGATCTAGACACTACAGAATCTGTTTTTGAAGCATTATTCCCTGTCTTACTTGAGAATTCTGAAAACGGAAAAGGCTTTTCATCGCTATTATAAAGAACGAATCCTAATATTTGAGTAACATAATTAACCAAAATTTCACTAAATTCACGAAGGTTCGCATTAGAAGACCCTAAGAAAAGATTAAATAAAATTTGTGAAACCATTATTACAATAACTAATGGGGCGATTATAAAATAAAGGAAAGCAGCGAAAAAAATCGTTATCAATATTCGCAACCAGTTTCCCGGCTCTTTAATATATTGCACAAAACCTTCTAATTTCTCTGACATATTTAATCCTCAACTTTCATTAAGAACTTTCTCTTCTTTTGCCGCAAATTCGACATCCAGCGCTTGCTCACTTAGAGTCAAAGAAGAGACTACATTTTTAATAGGCTGGTTTTCATACATTATTCTATACAAACCCGAAACAAGAGGCATATAAACCCCCAGTTCATCGGCTTTTTCTTTGACTAATTTAACGGTATTGACACCTTCAGCTACCTGCCCTACTTCACCAACTGCTTCTTCTATTGACTTTCCAGTACCAAGTATTTGACCAATACGGTAATTTCGACTTAAGGGCGTAGAGCACGTAACCACTAAATCTCCAACTCCCGCCAGGCCCAAAAACGTCATAGGATCAGCACCTAACTCTCGACCAAATCGAGCCATTTCTGTAAGGCCGCGAGTTACCAGCATACTATTAGTATTATGGCCCATGCCTATGGCCTCAGCCAATCCTGCAATGATTGCATAAATATTCTTTAGAGATCCGCCTAGCTCTACTCCAAACATATCGTCATTTGTATAGACTTTAAAAGTATCGGAAGACAAAATTTCTTGTACCGTCTCTCTAACTTCCTCAAAATTACTCGCGATAACCGTCCCAGTAGGATGTTTACTAGCTATCTCTTTTGCTAGATTAGGGCCACTCAACACTCCAATTTTTGCTAAAGAAGATTCTTCGGCCATGATTTGACTCATTAATTTAAATGAGCCCGCTTCAATTCCTTTCGTAGTACTTATCAACATTGATTTGGACGGAGCATGAGTTATAACTTGTTGAACTACTTCCCTAAACGAGGTGCTTGGAACCGCAACAAATACTACACTTGCATCAGCTACAGCTTCCACCATACTCTCTGTAGCGATAACTCGATGACTAAGTTTATAACCCGGAAGGTATTGGGTATTTTCATGCAAAGCGTTAAGCTCATCTACTAATACATTACTTCGCATCCAAAAATTCACATCATAACCGTTTAAGGCTGCAATGTTAGCCACAACAGTTCCAAAACTTCCCCCGCCAATTACTGCAATTTTTGTCATTAGTTAGTATTCCAAAACAAACGATAGCATTTAAACAAGTTATAATGACATTCGGTTGCGGTGTATCTATCTAAAGGATATAGCTCGATACTCTTTCAATAACAGATACTAATGGGGTCGGATAAACACCCAGTATAATTAATAGAGCAAATAAGAGTAGCAAAATAGCACTAGAGGAATAATTCTTCTCTATTGAGAACTCAAAACTATTTTTTTGTTCTTGAGGCAAAACCATCCTATACACAACACGCAAATAGTAATAAAGGCCTATTCCACTGCCAATTATTAACGCTACAAGTAAAACCCATAACTCAGATTCCACTCCTGCAAAAAATATATAAAATTTCCCAATAAATCCCACTGTCAGAGGAATTCCCGCCAGAGATAAAAGCATTCCAGTAAATATCGCGGCTAATATCGGATTCCTCCAAAATAATCCCGTGTAATCGTCTACACTATCAAATTCGTTGCTGCTAGAAGATACAATCGAGGCTACTCCAAAAGCACCGATAGACATAATCATGTACGCTACAAGATAGAATGTAATTGCCTCTATACTAATCAAGCCGCTAGTTTCAAAACCGGCTAAAAGTGCGATTAATAAATAGCCCATGTGCGAAATTGATGAGTAGGCCAATATCCGCTTTAAATTAGATTGCAATAGGGCTAATAAATTCCCCAGAAGTATTGAAAGAACGGCTATAAAATAAATCATAATAAAGACTGATTGAAATGCTAAAGCATTTGTACTTTCAATCAACCTGAGTAACACAACGAACATTGCAACTTTACCGATTGTCGCCAAGTATGTCGTCGCAGGTAGCGGGGAGCCCTCATAAACATCTGGAGTCCACATATGGAATGGCGCCAGCGATAACTTAAACGCTGCGCCGATAAACAATAAAGTCAAAGCCGTTGCAGAAAAATCTTCTCCAAGCCCAAGCGTTCCTCCATTATCAAGAACGCTAGAAAAAGAAAGAGAGCCTGTTTGCGCATAAATCAATGCAATACCGAATAACATGAACCCTGACGCAGCTGCAGACAACACTAAATATTTTACAGCTGCCTCTAATGACCACCTTCTTGATTTATCACTATGTGACGGATATGCAACCATCCCGTAGAGAGACATGCTTAACGTTTCGATCCCAAGTATAGCGCTGACATAATGATTGCTACTAACCATAATTATGGCGCCTATAGTCGCAAGCCCAAGGAGTAGAAAATATTCTTCCTTGTAATCATCAAGGTCAGATAAATACTGGTAACTTAATATTGCAATACTAACTGCGGAACAGCAGGTGATTATAGTAAAAAATAAAGTATACTCATCAATTATTAAAAGCGGAGTTACTTGGTAATTAGCAGCGGGCATTAACAAGAGAGAAGAAATAGCCGCAAACAATAACCCAATAATTGTAATTCCAGCTACAGATGCATAATGTCGTTTAACTCCCACCGCAATCATAGCGATAACAACAGTTAGCGTTGTAATTAGCAACGGCATCAAAGGAACTAAGTCTGCTAGTGTAATTGTCATCGCTTAGTTTCGTACCACAGCGGCAGTAACAGCCTGGGTATTATTCAATAATTCAATGAGGACTGGTTCCGATAAATTCAAAAATGATTGGGGGTACATGCCCATCCAAATGAGACCAATCATCATAGCTCCGAAATAAATCATTTCCCTACGGTTTAAATCTAACAAATGGCTATCCTCGAATTTATCAGCTTTATACTCGCCTTGAAAAACCTGCTGTATCACCCAAAGTGAATACACCGATGCTAAGATTAATCCGAAGGCCGCAATCACGGTAAATAGTATATTTGATTGGAACGCTCCGAGCAGAGCTAAAAATTCGCCTATGAAATTTCCTAATCCAGGCATCCCAAGGGCTGCTACGGAGAAAAATATTGCAACAACTGCCATTTTAGGAACCTTCCCCCAAAACCCACCCATATGCTGCATATTTCTAGTATGAATTCGGTGTTGTAAACCACCAGCAAGCATAAATAATGCAGCAGCGCTTAAACCATGGGCGAGCATAGTCATTACCGCACCTTGCAAAGCTAACTCATTCCACGCGTAAACTCCCAGAGTAACAAAGCCCATATGACTCACACTCGTATACGCAATTAATCGTTTTATATCTGTCTGCGCGAAAGCTACTTTTGCACAATATAAAATACTAAAAGCTGCTAACCCCATAGCGATGGGTGAGAAATCAAGAGAACTCTCAGGAAAGAGTGGTACCGCAAAACGAATCAAGCCATAAGCTCCAGTTTTAAGCAATATTCCAGCAAGAATTACACTACCGGCAGTCGGAGCTTGACTATGCGCATCTGGCAACCAAGAATGAAAAGGTACTGATGGTAACTTAGTGGTAAACGCAACAAAAAACCCGAGCATCATCAAGTATTCTATGGTACCAGAGGCCTCAACTTTCATTAAATCATGGTAGTTAAAGCTAAACATGCCCATTTGCAAAAAGTGAAGATAGCCTAACATTATTATAGAAACGAGCATCAACATGCCGGTGACTTGAGTAAAAATAAAAAATTTCATAGCAGCATAATTTTTATTTTCATGTCCCCAGATAGCGATTATGAAGTACATCGGTATAAGCATCACTTCCCAAAAGAAGAAGAAAAGAAAAAGATCTAATGCAGTAAAAACACCTATTACCCCTGCTAATGTCCACAATAAGTTAAAATAAAAGAAACCCGTCTTTTCATGAATATCATCCCATGCCGACCCAACTGCTATGACTCCAAGAAAGCCAGTTAGGAGAATTAGTAGCAGACTCAATCCATCCGCCGCAAAATAAAAAGAAATACCAAACCTAGGAATCCAGTCAGCATTGACAGAAGCAACCCAACCGCCAGAACTGGGATCTACTCCCAATAAACTTATCATTACCACTAGATCTATTAGCACTGTTGCAAGGGCAACAATACGCGGGTAGTTCGGATCTACGCGCTCAGACAACCAAGCAACCAGCCCCCCTACAAAAAGTATGCTAATTAGGTAGACTAAAATCATAAAATTATTCCAAGCAACAATAGAGCTACGAGCCCTAAAGCCATAATGAATGCATACCAACGTAAATAGCCCGTCTGACTTTTCACTACCATTTTATTAGCACTTTTCGAAACCTCTACAATCAAGCCATAAAATCTATCAACTAAATCTGCGTGGTTGATTCGCGACAACCATAAAAAAGGAAACACAAAGACCCGATCGTATAACCAATCCATACCCCAACCACTATGCCAAAATTTATGAAGGCGCCGAGATATCGAATAGGACATTAGTTTTTCTATAGAGAAGACTTTTTTATGGAAGCATAAGTAACTGACCAAGATTCCAAGTAATGGAACAGCTACCATAAAGCCGTGCACAAGCGCTGAGACATGATGCTCTTCGTGAGACTCTCCATGGCCAAAGACAGCATCCACTGGGATTGAGATAAAACCACCAAAGATGGATAAGACCATTAAAACAATTAAAGGACCATTCATATGCCAGCCACCCACCTCTTTTTCAGGAGGGTGACCAGAGGTTTCGCCAAAGAAAACAACGAAAAATAAACGAAACGTGTAGATTCCCGTAAAAAAAGCGCCTAGGACACCACCAGCCCATAGAAAAATCCCAGGGCCATCCAATTCCAGAGCAGCGAGAAGTATTTCGTCCTTACTAAAGTAACCTGACGTATAGGGAAACGCAGTTAGTGCTAAAGAACCTATTAAAAAAGAGGCAAAAGATACTGGTAATGCTTTTCTCAATCCCCCCATTTTAAAAATACTTTGCTCATGGTGCATGCTTAAAATAACAGTACCCGATGCCAGAAAAAGCAATGCTTTAAAGAAAGCGTGGGTCATCAAATGAAAAATAGCCGCCGACCAGGCGCCCACACCTAACCCTAAAAACATGTAGCCAATTTGGCTAACCGTTGAAAATGCTAAGATCCGTTTAATGTCAGATTGCGTAAGCGCCGTAAAACCGGCCATGAGCAGCGTTATCAGCCCAATCCAGGCTACTAATAATTGGACGCTAGGTGCGAGCTGAAACAACACATGTGTCCTAGCGATTAGATACACGCCAGCCGTTACCATTGTCGCAGCATGAATCAGCGCGCTAATCGGAGTGGGTCCTGCCATTGCATCTGGCAACCACGTTTGCAGTGGTAGCTGAGCGGACTTACCGACAGCACCCCCAAGTAAGAGCATAGTAGTCGCTATAGCTAAACCACTTCCTATATTCCACTCCACTTCAGCAACATGAAGCATGTCTTGGATATTCAAAGTTCCTAACTGAGCAAAGAGAAGGAATAATCCAATCGCCATCGATGTATCGCCCACACGAGTAACGACAAATGCCTTTCTTGCGGCATAACCATTTTCTGGCTTGGTGTACCAAAAGCCTATTAACAGATAACTGCATAGACCCACCCCTTCCCACCCCAAATATAAGAGCACAAGGTTATCGCCCAGTACCAACATAAGCATTGCGGCGATAAATAAATTCATATAAGAGAAAAACCGGCTATAGCTTGGGTCGTCTGCCATATAACCCGTTGCATACAAGTGTATAAGAAAACCAACGCCAGTAATGATGAGCATCATGACTAATGATAGGCCATCCAGATAAAAGCTAAATCCTGGACTAAAACCGCCCACACTCATCCAAGCCCATACTTCCTTGATATAGTAGTCGTCTCCCGAACCCAAGAATTGCACCGCAATTATGGAAGCGACCAAGAAGGATAAACCAATACTTCCTGCGCCTATTACAGCGACTGTAATTCTAGACAAGGTTCCAGAGGTCAAAACTAAAATCAAAAACCCAGCCAAAGGAAATGATGGTAGGAGCCAAATAAATTCTTGCATATTAATAGGATTCCCTACCCTTTCATTTCACTAAGCACGTTAATATCGATAGTTTTAAATTGACGAAACATTTGAATTATCAACCCAAGGCCCACCGCAACCTCAGCCGCTGCCAGAGTAAGAATCATGAGAAACATGACCTGCCCTTCAGCATGCCCCCATCTAGATGCGGCAACTATGAATGCGAGCCCACTCGCATTCAGCATTATTTCTAAAGACATTAAAACGAAAACAATGTTACGCCTAGTAAGCACACCAATTAGTCCAATCGCGAAAAGAATCGCTGAAAGTACTAAACCGTGTTCGATAGGTATGGAGCTCATTTTTATTATAATTTACCTAGTGATTTGCTCATTTCGGCTTTGCCAAATGATACGCAGCGACTAATCCAGCTAGAAGAAGTATCGATGCTAATTCAACGGCTAAGACATAAGGCCCAAACAACAGCGCACTAACCTCCATAACGCCCACTTGTTTTGGAATAATATCTTGATCGAGATCTGCCATTACAGAAAGTAATTGCGCTAGGAGAATTCCAGAAAGAATAGAAGGACCTATCCAGCCTCTCGGTGTAAGCCAAGATTTCTCTTCGTTTCTCGTGTGCTGACCCAAGTTAAGCATCATTATAACGAAGAGAAAAAGCACCATAATGGCGCCAGCGTAAACGATCGCCTCAAGTACTGCGGCAAATGGAGCGCCTAGCACATAGAAAATAACTGCGATCGCTAGTAGCGATACAACCATATACAATAATGCATGCACTATATTCGTTTGCAAAATGACAGCTATAGTAGCGATAACCGCTACTACTGCAGCTATATAAAAAAGAACTATCATGGCATCAGACTCTTAACATCAATAGGCGGGGCTTCATTAAGCGCCTCACCTTTATCCTTCCCTTCGATTTTTTTACCAGCTACCCTATAAAAATTATAATCATGGTACTTTCCAGTTCCATTAATTAGTAAATCTTCTTTTTCCCAAACCATGTCTTGTCGCACATATTCAGCCATTTCAAAATCCGGCGTAAGTTGAATAGCGTTAGTCGGACAAGCTTCTTCACAAAACCCACACATAATGCACCGCGAAAAATTAATACGAAAAAATTCCGGGTACCATCGACCGTCATCCATCTCACCCTTTTGCAATGCAATGCAGTCCACGGGACAGGCTACTGCACATAAATTGCAAGCCACGCAACGCTCCTCTCCATCTGGATCGCGACTCAAAATTATGCGCCCTCTCCAACGTGGAAACATATAAGGTTTACGATCGGGATATTCGACGGTGTCCTTTTTCTGAAATAGTTTGATGAACACCAGCCAAAGTGTTCTAACTTGGCTTAATAATGTGTCAGCAATTAATTTAAACATAATGTCTCCAGCGCTTCCGCCGAATTTTCCCTTATTGCGAACTTAAAATTATTGCACCGGTAACAAGCAAGTTGATTAACGAAACGGGTAGCAAAAATAACCACCCATAGCTCATCAATTGATCGTAACGTGGCCGAGGTACTGCTGCCCGCAAAAGAATAAAAAATGCGATAAAACCAAAAGCCTTGATCGAGAACCATATTATCGGCGGTAAAAAATTGGGGCCAAGCCATCCTCCAAAAAATAAAACCGTTATCAAGGAAGATATCAATACTAGTCCGATATATTCAGCCACAAAAAACATACCAAACTTCATACCTGAATATTCTGTATGATAACCAGAACAAATCTCTTGTTCGGCTTCCGGAATATCAAATGGAAGTCTATGACTTTCGGCGACTCCAGCAATTAAAAATATTACGAAGCCAATAAATTGGGGGATAATATACCAACCATCATTTTGTGCTTCTACAATTTCCCTAAGATTAAAACTACCTGTTAAGGCTACAACACCGAGAAGTGAAATCCCCATAAAAACTTCATAACTAATCATTTGTGCTGCGGCCCGCAAACTCCCCAACAAAGCGTACTTATTATCTGACGAGAGGCCTCCTAGCATTACGCTATAAGCTCCAAGCGATGCCATTGCTAGCACAAAAAGAACTCCAATATTCGAGTCGATAACACCTATATTTGGAGCAAACGGAATGACTGCGAAGCTCAAAAGAACTACAGACATTATAATTCCGGGAGCTACGACAAAGCTAAACCTATCCGCAAACGGAGGTATCCAATCTTCCTTAGTAAAAATCTTAATCATATCCGCAACTACTTGAAGTGAGCCGAACCAGCCAACACGATTTGGTCCCAAGCGTTCTTGCCAAAAACCAAGCAATCGCCTTTCTACTGTTATTAATAGTGCTGCAGTAATAATGACCACACCAAGGACAAGACCAATTGATAGAGGAGAGCCAATCTCAAGATTCATTTTAGTAAGCCTCCTCATACAAATCGCTGACTATTAATCCTTGAATACCATGACTAGAAACTTTATTTTCACACTTATTTAAAGTCACGATGCCGCCCAGCGCATGTCGATCTATCTCATTATCACCACAATATACGGCAGCAGTACCCTTCTTAATTTTGGTTCTAATACAAACAATCACTCTGCCTTCATCTTCATTAAGATTAACTTCATCACCTTGTTTTAACGAGAGATCCTCTGCATCACTGGGGGATACCGCGACATACGCACCAGTCATTCGACCTCGGATACTCTTCGATTTGGCACTAAGTTCTTCACTGCCAAATATCTGATAGGCTATAACCACTTTTAATCCTGAGCGCACATCTAGTTTTTTATTGTTAATTTCAAGGTACTTACCGTCAGAATTTCTCTCCAGAATCAATTCACCCGTGCGTCCTTGCTTGAGTTCGCCGTTAATCTCTTCCTGAAATTTACTAATCGACTGATTTGAATTCCAAGCTGGCGACCAAGAAGCGCCTAATATAGTCGAATCTTTTGTCAGAGGAACACCCTCCATAGAGAACGACATTACCGACTCATCATCTACAGGCTGTTTAGGCTCATGAACATTAAGGTTTGCCTTCATTGCAGTACGACCACTGTAACGGTGCGATTGACGAGGAATCTTAATCCCGGCTACCAAGTGATCTAGCTCTGGTAATAAACCACTAAGCTTAGCAAAGCCTTGTAATTCTTTAGAGCAACGTTTTGTAATCTCTTCGACGCTCTTAAACTGATCTGCGCTCAACCATCTCCACGCCGGTAGCGCGGAGTCGAGATTTTTATGCACCTGAAAACTGAGCTGCGCCCTTCCTTCATAGTTAACATAAGAACCTTCGTGCTCGGAAAAAGCTGTACTTGGGAGAACCAAACTCGCCTTCTCTGTCGTCGCTGTAGCAATGTGATCAATTACTAAAGCTCCCTCACACTTCTCCAGCGCTGCCTCCACGTCTGCATGCACCGCTCTCCTGAAGAGATCATTCTCGAGAACAACCACTTTCTTCGCCTTTCCATTCTCAAGTTTTTTTAACGCTACACCGAGAGTATTTTCCTTCTTAACCATCATAGTTAAGCCCATAGAATTGGCTTCGGGGACAGTTAAACATAGATTAATCGGTTTTCCCTTTCTCTCACAAAGAGCTCTAGCGATATTGGCGGCAGCTTGAATTAGATTAATATCACCTGAGGAAGTGCCAGCAATTACTAATGGATTTTCCGCCTGAGATAGCTGTTCTGCTATTTGACTAACCTTTTCCTCATCGATTGGAGCGGAAACATTTTTACTTGCAATTTGATCTGCAATTGCTGCGCCTATTTGCGTTAAAATTTCAGAGCTATCAATTAGAGAGTCGGATGCTATGTCATCTAATCGCGTAGAATAACCAGAAAGTAGTATGAGAGGTGATCGATCATGTTGCGCCAACTCTTTAACCGCTGCATCCTGCCATGTAGGTATATTAAAATCCTTAGCAAGTTCTTTTGCCTTATTTCTAACTGACTGCCTAAGCGCCAAAGCGATTCTTGCGGCAACGTTAGTTAGATCTTCGCCCAAAACGATAACTGCATCTGCCTGCTCTATTTCTTTTATCGACGGGGTATGAAAGGCTTTGTCTTTAGATAACTCTAAAATCAAATGAGCTGCTTCATTATCATTATCAGCAATTCCTGCGTAAAAATTCTCTTCGCCAACAAAAGAACGGAGTGCGTAATTTGATTCATTTGTCGCACGTGGACTGCCGATACCTATAACTTCCGAATTATTATAACCTTCCAGAGCAGTCATTGTTTCTTCGTCTGATAAATCCTTAATCTTAGAGTCGATTCGAGCAAACGGGGTTTTGATCCGCTCATCACTATTTACATAATCAAAGCCAAACCGACCTCGGTCGCAGATAAAATAACCATTGATCTCTGAATTATATCTGTTAACTACTCGCCTAAGAGAGCCATAACGCTCACCAGGGGTAATATTACATCCAATGCTGCACCCTGTGCATAAGCTTGGCGCTGTTTGGAGATCCCACTTCCTAGCATACTGCGCACTAAATGCTTTATCTGTAAAAACACCTGTGGGGCAAACTTCAACCAAATTCCCGCTAAATTCGCTTTCCAATACCCCGTCCTCGTGACGGCCAAAATAGGTATGGTGATGCGAGGCTTGTACAGTCAAATCCTTTCCACCGGCATACTCATAAAACCGGACACACCTGTAGCAAGTAATGCAACGATTCATTTCATGATTAATAAACGGACCTAAATATTGATTTCGGTGTGTTATTTTCTTTTTGTCATAACGACGATAATTGTGCCCTGACATCAAAGTCATGTCTTGTAGGTGGCATTCACCACCCTCCTCACATACAGGACAATCATGTGGATGGCTAATCATCAAGCTCTCAATTACTTTTTCTCGCATACTGCGAGCTTGTTCGTCATCAATGGAGATAATCGAGCCTTCAGCGGCAGGAGTCATACAAGCCATAACCAAGGTACCATTCTCATCATCGGCGTCTCGATATTGCTTTACAGCACATTGGCGACAAGCACCCACAGAACCCATACAGGGGTGCCAGCAAAAATATGGCAGATCCAACCCGTGTGAAAGACTCTCTTGGAGTAGATTGTTATCAGGGTTTACTTCGTATTCGACCCCATCTATAACAATTTTAGCCATTAAAAACTCCAACTTTTGACATAATTATCTTAGTGCTCATAAGGGCACCTTTTTTCTTTTATATGTTTTTTAAAATCTTCGGAAAAATATTTTAATCCACTACCTAGCGGCGCAGTAGCTCCGGGAGCTAAAGCACAAAATGTTCGACCAGGCCCCAAATAATCTACATGCTCATGCAAAATACCAAGGTCCTTCTCTGTTCCCCTACCGCTTTCAAATTCATTAAAAATTTCATCTACCCAAGGCAAGCCATCTCTACATGGCGTACAAAATCCACATGACTCATGAGCAAAAAATTTCATTAAGTTTCCTACCATACCAACCGGACAAGTTTGATCATCTAACAAGATCATTGTTCCAGTGGCAAGCCGGCTCCCTACTTTAGCGATTTCGTCATAATCTAATTTTATATCCAGATGCTCCGGCAGCATAAAATCCGTTGAACCCCCGCCTGGCAAAAAGGCTCGAAGTCCTAGTCCGTCACGCATACCACCGCCATAATCTTCAAGCAATTCTCGAATAGGTATTCCCAAAGGCAGCTCCCAGCATCCTGGCCTTTTAATCTTGCCACTAATGCCAAAAAGCTTAGTACCGTGATCATTGCCTTTAGTTAAACTATGGTACCAATTCACACCATAGGTAATTATTCCAGGTAAATTACACACCGTTTCTACATTGTTAACTATAGTCGGCTTACCCCAAAGACCGCTTACCTGAGGGAAGGGAGGCTTGGCTCTGGGATTAGCGCGCTTTCCTTCCAGCGCATTAAGAAGAGCGGTTTCTTCTCCGCAAATATATCTACCCGCGCTAGTATGTACAATTATATCTAAGTTGAAACCAGTCCCCTGGATATTCTTCCCTAGATAACCTTTTGTATAAGCTTCAGAAATAGCTTTTTTTAGCATTCTTTCAGAAACTTTATATTCACCTCTTAAAAAAATATAAGCTGTATTCGCTTGAATTGTATATGCGCCAATTATGATGCCTTCAATCAAAAGATGTGGGTCCCCTTCCATGAGCAATCTATCTTTAAAGGTCCCTGGCTCCATCTCATCCCCATTGACTACAAAATATTTCTGAGAGGGGGAATTATCGCCCTGGGGCACAAAACTCCATTTCAATCCCGTCGGAAATCCCGCCCCGCCCCGCCCTTTTAAACCTGAGTCTTTAACAATTTGAAGAACGTCAGCCGGACTTAGCCCACCGGCGATAGCCTTAATGCTCTGGTAGCCATCATTATTCTCATATGCCGATATATCCAAAGGAGGTCGAGACATATCTATGTTTTTTGTTAGGGGTTTAACTACCACTTCAACTCCGCGATTCAATCTTTAGCCTTATAACTCGTAATAATTTGATCAATACCATCTTTCGTAAGATTACGATGAAGGTCATCACCCACCATCATTACAGGAGCACGATCACAATCACCTAAGCATGGAACAGGCAAAAATGTAAAATCTCCGTCCTGTGTTGTTTCCCCAAAATCAATACCTAGTTTATTATTTATGTGGGTTCGCATTGTTTTGCATCCCATGATCCAGCAGCTCACACTATTGCAAAATAAAATAACATTGCGGCCTACCGGCCGCCTATAAACTAAATTAAAAAAAGTAGCTACGCCTTCAAGATCCCCAATCGATATATCCAAGTATTTGGAGATCGCTAACATGCTCTCATCAGACACCCACCCTTGGTGTTTTTGCACTATTTTTAGAGCCTCAAGACCTACTGCTTGTTTGTCAGGGTATAACTCCATTTCATGCTCTATCTCCTCAACCTCCACTTCGGTAAGTTTCCGCGCGCGCTTAGCAGTTGAAGCTATAATGTTACTCATCGATCCACGTCCGCCATTACAAAATCAATACTCGCAATAATGGCAATTAAATCAGCCACCATAAATCCTTTACTAATTTCTGGAATCATTTGTAAGTGTGCAAATGAGGGTGTTCGAATACGAGTTCTATA
>JAQWTK010000065.1 GCA_029242705.1 Gammaproteobacteria bacterium
ATTTAATTAATCCAAGCCAAAATGTTCCCGCACCTGATATGGGTACCGGAGAGAGAGAAATGGCTTGGATAGCTGACCAATATTCACGCATGAATACTACGGACATTAATTCCAGAGCTTGTGTCACGGGGAAGCCAATAAATTTTGGTGGTATAGCTGGTCGAGTTGAGGCTACTGGTCGTGGTGTTCAATATGCGTTGCAAGAATTCTTCCGAGAGCCTAAGGACTTAGCTAAGGCTGGCTTGTCTGGCTCATTAGAAGGGAAACGCATAATCGTGCAAGGGCTTGGAAATGTTGGTTACCATGCTGCCAAATTCTTGGCGGAAGAGGATGGATCGCTTATTACGGGAATCATCGAGAGAGATGGAGCGATATACAATGAGGGCGGGTTAGATGTTGAAGCGGTCCGAAACTGGATTATGGAAAACGATGGGGTCTCTGGTTTTCCAGGTGCAACATATTCGCAAAACGGCTCTGCGCTTTTAGAAGCAGATTGTGACATTTTAATTCCTGCGGCTCTTGAAGGCGTTATCAATATTGATAACGCAAAAAATGTGAAGGCGCCACTTATCATAGAGGCTGCAAATGGTCCTGTGACGGCAAATGCTGACAAAATACTTAGTGATAAAGGGTGCGTTATCATTCCAGATATGTATGCCAATGCTGGCGGTGTAACTGTTTCTTATTTTGAATGGGTCAAGAATCTTACTCATATGCGTTTTGGTCGAATGCAAAGACGAGAACAAGAAGCGCACAATGAATTAGTGGTAAAAGAACTCGAGAATCTTTCAGAGATGGTGGGAGATCAGTGGTCCCTTTCGGAAACTTTTAAACAAAAGTATATGAAGGGAGCTGGCGAGCTTGAATTAGTAAGATCGGGTCTTGATGACACGATGAGAGGAGCGTTAGCGTCAATGAGAGCCCTTTGGTATGAGCAGGAGAATGTTTCTGATTTGCGTATGGCTGCATACCTAGTGTCTATAGGTAAAATCGCGGCTAGTTACGCAGCGAAAGGAGCTTAATCTGATTTCCTTTAAGTTGGCTTTGCGGCCTCTCATTAGAATATAATTTCTATTATTGCGATGCTGAGCTTTAAGAATATTTTGCCCGACGTTCTCGATAATAATTATCGAGGTAGCAAGGTGGCTTTATATTTTTTTGTATTATTGACTGCGGTCATGACTTGGCGAAGCATCGTCCATATGTTCTTTGTTGATTATGGCTTGCATGGAATCGCGAATTATATTCACTTAGAAGGAAGCCCGGATCCTAGCGCTCTAATTCATCTATTTTTTTCACTTTGGGGAATGGCTCAATTAATTTTTTGTGCGGTTTGTTGGCTAAGCATTTTAAAAATACGATCGTTTATATCTGCTTTATACATTCTTTGGCTGCTAGAATGGCTGACTAGGATCTTTTACTACCCGCGAATTTTTAAAGGAGTGGATCAGAATATTTATAAGGTAGGGACTACTCCGGGGATCGAGTTTGCTCCGTATCTAACTGTGCTTTTGGTTATTTTCTTTCTCTTGTCGATTAGGACGCCCAAATGAAAATTTATGGATGTAAGAGGCTATGATAATCACTGATAAATCTATAATCATCACTCTAGCTGTGCCTATTTTTTTATTTCTGATAGTGGTCGAGTATTTTTATGGATTAAAGGTTGGAAAAAATAATTACAAGCTTAGTGATACGTTTACAAGCTTGGGCCTAGGGCTAATTAGTAGATTTCCTGCCATGTTAAATCTTGGTTTCCAGGGGACAGTATTCGTATATGTTGGGTCATCTCTAAATCTTAAACTATTGCCTCTTGATAATCCCTTCACGTGGATAATTGGCTTTGTTTTATATGATCTTTCGTATTACTGGATGCATCGAATACACCACGAAGTTAAAATTTTGTGGGCTACTCACAGCGTCCATCATCATGGAGAAGAGTTTAATCTGTCGACGGCATTAAGACAGACCAGTACAGGCTGGTTATGGAAATGGGTATTTTATTTACCTATGATCATGATCGGAGTTCCCGGGCAAGTATTCGTGACGGTTGCTGGTGTCAACCTAGTCTATCAGTTCTGGGTACATACTCAGCATATCGGACACCTTGGGATTTTAGAAAAAATATTTGTAACGCCTATGAATCATGGTATTCATCATGCGAAAAATCAGGAGTACATTGATGCTAACTATGGTGGTGTTTTTATTTTATGGGATAGGATTTTTGGAACTTATATTTCAGAAAAGCCAGAGATTAAGCCGGTCTATGGCACTGTTAAACCATTAAATAGCTGGAACCCTATATGGGCAAACTTCCAAGTCTTCTATCAGATGGTTCAAGATACAATTTATACAGAGAAAGTTACTGATAAAATTAAAATTTGGTACGGGCCTACTAGTTGGCGCCCTGAAGACATGTTGACGGAAAATTCTGAAGTAAGTTCTCCAGATTTTCATAAGAAATATGCTCCTGCAATAAATAATCAGGAAAAAAATTTTACGATTATTCAATTATTTTCGATCGTTATATTTGCCGCAATTATGGCGACAACCGCGAGTCTTCAGGCTTATTACGAGACTGCAATATTTGGACTAATTTTAGTTTTAATCGTTGTGTCGACCTCTTTGATTCTCCAAAACAAAAGACATAGTTTCAATATTCAACTGGGGGTATCGTCCTTTTTGATAGTTTTTATCTATTTTGGTGGGGTGGTAGATGTGGCCTTACTGGCGGCACAATTTATAATCCTCCACGCTGTTAGTAATGTCTTGTATATTAGTATTTATAACTTAGTAAAAACTCAATCAAAAATGAAAATTCTTTAACCAGACTCATGGTGTGCCAACCAGGCGGGTTCTCACAATAAAGGATTAAGAAATAATGGAACTAGAATTTGATGTTGCCATATGTGGGGCTGGACCCGGTGGTGCCGCCTTAGCATCAATTCTTGCATCTCGCGGGATAAAAACAGCACTGCTTGAAAGACAGTCCGATTTCTCTAGAGAATTCAGGGGTGAGGGAGTCATGCCGAGCGGCTATGAAGCATTAAAAAATATTGGATTTGATTTAGAAAATATTGATATACCTATACAAAAAAATTCGGCAGTAAATGCTTATTATCATGGTAAGCATTTGATGGATGTTGAACTCCCTTTTGAAGATGCATTTGTAAGATGGGTTTCCCAGCCAGCCTTGCTTGAACACATTATTTCAACTAATCAAGGAAATAATAATTTTAATTTTTTTAGAGGCCATCGCGTTCATGATGTCAGTTACCAAAATGACCGGATTAGAGGTTTGCGGGTGGTTAATAAGGAAACGAAATTTAATATCAAGGCTAAAGTTATCATTGGGTTTGATGGCAGGACTTCAATTTTAAGGAGAAAACTTAATTTCGATACTATCGATTTTAAACAAATAATTGATGTTGTTTGGTTTAAGGTGCCTTACCCACATGAATTTTTGAATCCTGGGACAGCTTTTGTGAATGTTGTTCCGGGTGGATTCATGGTTTGCCCTGCGTGCTATGACGATGCGCTTCAAATTGGCTGGATAATAAACAAAGGTTCTTACCGAGAGGTCAAGGAGTTGGGAGAAGAATCCTGGATTTCTGAAATACAAAAAGTTTGTCCTGCGAAGTTTTCCCAGCATCTTGAGAAATATAAAGGAAAGATCACAAATAAGTTTGTTTTAGATGTGAGTATCGAAAGATGCTTGGATTGGAGTAAGAAGGGTGTTCTTTTGTTAGGGGATGCAGCTCACACAATGAGCCCGGTTGGCGCGCAGGGAATCAATATCGCTGTAAGAGATGCGATAGTCGCGGCAAACCATCTAGTTCCTATTTTTAGTAAAGATTTTTCGGATTCAGAATTAGACTCTACTTACAAAGAAATAGAGAATGAGAGGCTTCCTGAAGTCAAGAAAGTTCAAAATTTTCAAAAGAGGCCGACGACTGCGTTTAAAAAGCAAAATCCAATAGTTATGCTTGTGATCAAAAATCTTCCAACTATTACAAAATTCAATCTTGTCAGAAAGATGATACTTAAACAGTTTAAAATGATGGCCTATGGTGTAACAAAAGTAGATCTGAAGGTTTGACTATTTGTGAATGAAAGAATTATTCAAACCGAAGCCTGCGTTGCTGAGGGTGCAAAATATTTAGCGCAGCTCGAACCGAGGTTTGATTTTGCGCTTCGCTGTGTTGGTAAGTTGCCGTTACGAAGGAGGCCGGATGGCTTTGAGCGGCTTTTAGGTGCGATCGTAAGCCAGCAATTGAGTGTCACCGCAGCAAATGCAATTTGGAAGCGCATCATTGCCGCTAATTTGAATGGACCCAGAAAAATTCTGAAAGCGCGGGACGATGATTTGAGAGCCGCAGGCTTAAGTCGACAAAAAATTACGTATGCGCGCGCGCTAGCCCATTCGGGGATTAATTTCAAAGCACTTCGTAAGATGTCCACGACCGATGTCGTTTCGAGATTGACTCAGGTTAAGGGTATTGGCACTTGGACGGCAGAAATCTACTCTATGTTTAGTTTGGGCCGCGCTGATGTTTTTGCGCCAGGCGATTTGGCTCTACAAGAAGCAGTTCGTATACTATTTTCTCTTGATTCCCGTCCTGATGAAAAACGCTTGCGTAATATTGCTGATCAATGGTCTCCGTGGAGATCGGTTGCGGCGCGATTATTATGGTCTTACTACGCCTATGAAAAGAAGCGGGAAGGGGTTGGATAGAAGTAATTGCGAGCGAAAAAAAGGGCCGTGTAAGGCCCTTTTCTAGTTGCATTAGTTTGGCGAGCTTATCTCCCAATAACTGACCTTAACGTCTTTGGTTAATATATCGATATCCCAAATAACGAAATTCACGGCCCCGTTGTTAACTGCGTCGGTGAAGTATACTTTCAATGTTGATTTTTCTCTCTTAAAGGTCCCTCTATGAGGGGTGGTGATCAAGGTTCCGTCTGTTAGGAATGTCCGAGCTTCTCCACTTAAGACGCCCCTAGTGCGATCGCCATCTACAGACTCGAGTACATGCGTGCAGAAAACTGATCCATACCCTTCAACCTGTCCTTCGAAGTCAAAAGAAGCGCAATCTGATTCGATCGTCATTCTGGTTATTTTGAGTTCACCAGTGCCATCTGGGTTATTGAGATCCATTAATTTCTCCTGTGAATATTTTCGTAATTTGTTGATTGAAATCTATTTTATTGAGCCATTAGTCTTCGTCGGGAGGTGGCCACGTTGCAAATTTTTCTAGACCATCATTGATAGCCTCAAAAGGCAAAATGCTGCTTTCACAGTGCACATGAAATTGAGGTTGCCAAGATTCAATGAATTCATTCATTTTTTCAGTGAAAGTTGCTGGAAATACAGAGACAAAATCTACGGGTTCATCGGTGTCATTAAAAATGGAATGTGGCCTCTGGTAGAGAGCGTTCATCATGACAACTCCACATTTTGAGCAAAATAAACGGCCTATACCTCCAAAATTTGGATTATCATCCCAGCTTTCATAGTTCGGATTTCCCGGCCCTGGATCTCCAGGCTTTAACAAATCAAAACCTTTGGTGATGGTTATTTCGAACTCACCTTCTCGCTTATCTCCAGTTTCGGGATCAATATTCGCATTATCTGTATAAAGGACCTGATAGAGCGGTGCTGAGTGGGTTCTTCTGCACGCCCAACAGTGACAAAACCCGGATACTGATGGTTCATCGGTTTTTAACTTTATTTCTACAGAGCCGCAGAGACACATCGCCGTGGCTTCATTTTTTGAGCCACTCGGATAACATTTTGCTGCAAGCTCTGGATCGCCTTCTACTAATAGTTCTCCATCAGTCATAACCGTTCCCCTTCTTTATTGAAAATTATTTCATCACATATGTTTATAATGGCAGGATGACACTTGGAATAAATACAGTCAAATTCTAGTCGCCTAATGAAAATTTTTAGTGTAAAAAAAATTCCAACAATGTCGTGGAGTTCAAGTTACCCTTTAAACTTTAATCCTCGATTAAGTACGGTAACTGCGCTTTGCTTTGGTTTGATAATATTTGGGGTGGGTGAGGCTACCTTGATTGCCGCAGGTCTTGGTGTTAGCCCTTGGACCGTTTTAGCGCAGGGTTTTAGTGTAACCTCCGGATTGTCGATAGGTTGGTCTACTTTTATTATTAGTCTGGTTGTTTTGACCTTTTGGTTGCCGCTTAAACAGATACCTGGCATTGGCACAATTCTCAATGCGTTGATAATCCCTATTGTCATTGAATTACTTTTGCCCTGGCTTCCCAGGCCAGATTCAGGCCTCCTTAAGATTATTCAGGTAGTGTTTGGAATAATATTAGTTGGAATTGGCAGCGGATGTTATTTGATTTCTAATTTAGGACCTGGTCCGAGAGATGGTTTAATGACGGGATTGCAATTATTGACAGGCCGCCCAATAGCTTTGGTTAGAACTTTACTAGAAATTTCAGCAGTGGCAATTGGTTGGCTTTTAGGCGGAACAGTAGGTATTGGCACCCTAATGTTTGCATTAGGGATAGGTTCGGCCGTTTCATTAAGTCTATATTCTATTAAACTTTTTTTTAAATAAATGTTAGCGAAACTAAGCAACGATTTTTATGACTCAATATCTGGAAAGGACTAAGCAAACTAAGCATGAGTATTGGATGAATCGTGCCCTGGAACAGGCGAGATTGGGATTGTCTGGTAGTGAAGTACCTATTGGCGCTGTATTAGTAGATTGCGACTCAGAAGAATTAATTGCGGAGGGTCATAATCAACCGATTGAAATGAATGATCCTACAGCTCATGCTGAGGTCATGGTTTTACGAAAGGCTGGTCAATCCCGAGGAAACTATCGACTGCCTAGGACTGCTATCTATGTTACGATGGAACCCTGCACAATGTGTGTTGGAGCGATTATTCATGCTCGTGTAGATTCCGTGATATTTGGAGCAAGAGAGCCTAAAGCGGGCGCGCTAGTGAGTCAGCAGCAGTTAGTAGCTCAATCCTGCTACAATCATAGTTTACAAGTCCTTGGTGGAATTTTAGAAGTTAGATGTTCGGATTTGATGCAGCATTTCTTCAAAGGGAAACGAAGGCAATAAACTAAATAGTTAAGCATTTCTCGAGATGAGAAGGGTGGACTGGTAGTCATTACGATTTTGGTCGGGAACGATATTCTGGGTTAATTATCGATGCAAGCGATGTTTGGGGCAGCAGCTCTTTCTGCTTTTAAATCTTCAAGATTACTTAAGACTTTGAAATTGGCTCAACCGTCCATTGAATTCCTTCACGCACAATTTATTCATTTTATAGACTGCGAAGAAAATTTTTCTGCGATAGATTCTATGCAGTTGATATCCCTTCTTGAATCTGATGATTCGGTCGAAGTTGAATTTCCTAAAAATCAAATGGTTATGATGCGACTAGTTGCTCCGAGGCCTGGGACAATTTCACCTTGGTCTAGTAAAGCTACGGATATACTTCATAACTGTGGAATTTCGGAAATTAATCGCATTGAGCGTGGCACGTTATTTTCGATCGGTATAAAAAAAGAATTAACAGAAGATGAGTTGAAGGTAGTTGATCAGTTACTACACGATCGCATGACTCAAGTCGTTTTAAATGAAGTTAAAGAAGGGGAACTTCTTTTTTCATCAGCCAAACCTAAACCTATGGAAGTGATCGATATTACTAGCGGGAAAGAATTATTAGAATCAGCAAATAAGTCGATGGGATTAGCACTAGCGCAGGACGAAATTGATTACCTGTTTAATCGATTTGCGCAGCTAGGTCGCAACCCTAACGATATTGAGTTAATGATGTTTGCACAAGCTAATTCAGAGCATTGTCGGCATAAGATATTTAATGCGAACTGGACCATAGACGGTGAAGAAAAGAAAGATTCGTTGTTTAGTATGATTCGTAACACTAAAGAGCGTTCGCCTGAAGATGTACTTTCGGCATATTCTGATAACGCCGCTGTGATGCGAGGTCACCATAGCTCTCGTTTCTTTCCGGATCCCACTACTAAAGAATATTGTTTCAGTGAAGAGCCTATTCATATTCTGATGAAGGTTGAAACCCACAATCATCCAACGGCGATCGCGCCATTTCCTGGAGCGTCAACTGGATCAGGGGGCGAAATAAGAGATGAAGGAGCGACCGGCTGTGGATCGAAGCCAAAGGCAGGTTTAACCGGATTTAGCGTATCAAATTTACGAATACCAGAGTTGCACCAACCCTGGGAGGAAGATTTTGGTAAACCTTCCCACATTGCATCAGCTTTGGACATTATGCTCGAAGGCCCTATTGGAGGCGCAGCATTTAACAATGAGTTCGGGCGTCCAAATTTATGTGGTTACTTTAGAAGTTTTGAAGAGCAGGTTGTTAATGAGAGCGGAGAATTAGAAATAAGGGGCTATCACAAGCCGATTATGATAGCAGGTGGAATTGGAAATATTCGCGATTCACACGTTTTAAAGGGTGATATAGAAGTTGGCGCTAAACTCGTTGTTCTGGGTGGGCCAGCTATGCTAATCGGGCTCGGAGGAGGCGCCGCTTCATCCATGGCTTCCGGCGCTGGTAACGAAAATTTAGATTTTGCATCAGTTCAGCGCGATAACGCTGAGATGGAGAGACGATGTCAGGAAGTTATAGATCAGTGCTGGCAACTTGGAGATAGTAATCCAATTGCATTTATTCATGATGTAGGTGCTGGAGGGCTTTCAAATGCTCTACCTGAGCTAGTTAAAGATGGTAATCGCGGAGGTATTTTTAATCTCAGGGATATTCCAAATGCGGAAAAAGAAATGTCGCCATTAGAAATTTGGTGCAATGAGGCTCAGGAGCGATATGTTTTAGCAGTCTCCGCGGAAAATCTAGACAGGTTCTCCTCGATCTGTGACAGAGAAAGGTGCCCCTATGCTGTCGTTGGTGAAACTACTGAAGAAAAGCATATTAAATTAAAAGATTCTCATTTTAATAATAATCCAATTGATCTGCCGATGGATGTCCTATTTGGAAAGCCGCCCAAGGTACATCGTGAAGCTTCACGTAAAGGGTTTGTTTGTGCTGAATTTAATGTTGGGGAGATAGACCTTAATGAAGCGGTTGAGCGGGTGCTTTCGCTACCCGCGGTCGCAAACAAAACGTTTCTGATTACTATAGGGGATCGAACGATTACTGGCTTGGTTAGTCGTGATCAAATGATTGGTCCGTGGCAGGTGCCTGTATCTGACGTGGCCGTCACAGCGAGTTCGTTTATTCACTATACGGGCGAGGCAATGGCTATTGGCGAGCGAACATTGTTGTCGCTTTTTAATGGCCCCGCGTCTGGTCGAATGGCGGTCGCGGAAGCGATAACTAATATTGCAAGTGCTTCGGTCGAAAAGCTGGGCGATATAAAACTTTCCGCAAACTGGATGGTGGCTGCGGGTCATGGGCATGAAGATGCGAAGCTGTTTGATACAGTTCGAGCAGTCGGTATGGAGTTGTGTCCAAAGCTGGGCATATGCATCCCAGTAGGTAAAGATTCCATGTCAATGAAAACGGTATGGGGAAATAATGGACGGGCCCAAAGCAACACTTCTCCGCTATCGCTAATTATCTCTGCATTTGCACCTGTAGATGATATTCGTTCTACCTTGACGCCCCAATTGCGATTAGAGCAGGGTGATACTAGTCTACTCTTGCTTGATATTGGACGTGGAGCAAACCGTCTCGGAGCGTCTGCCCTCGCACAGACCTATAAAAGTTTAGAGGGGAAGGTTCCGGATTTAGATAATCCTCAGGATTTAATAAACTTATTTGAATTTGTAAGGCAATGTCGCCTAGAGGGTCTGTTGCTTGCTTATCATGACAGATCAGATGGTGGTCTTTTCACTACTATAGTTGAAATGGGCTTTGCAAGTCATTGCGGTGTTGAATTGCAGCTAAAAGGGTTGGCGAATAAGAGTTCTATCATTAGTGCCTTATTTGCAGAAGAAGTGGGTGTTGTTATCCAAGTTCGCGACGAGCACCTGGCTCAACTAACTACGTTAGCAGAAGAATTTGATTTAGTTGATTGTTTGCATGCTATTGGTAAGTTGAACAGTAGTGATGAGTTCGTCATCGCCTTGGGCCAAGACGTATTATTCAATAAAAGTCGTATTTCTTTGCAGCGAATTTGGTCTGAAACGACTTATCATATGCAAAGTATCCGCGATAACTCCGATTGTGCCAAAGAAGAGTTTGATGAGATATTGAATAATGAAAACCCTGGCTTAAATACAAAATTAAGCTTCGATGTTAATGAGGATGTTTCCGCCGCCTATTTAAATCTTGGTGTGAAACCAAAAGTTGCCATACTTCGAGAGCAGGGGGTGAATGGGCAGCTAGAGATGGCAGCAGCTTTTAATCTTTCAGGTTTTTCCGCCATTGATGTTCATATGACGGACATAATTGACGGTATAACTGATCTTGGCCAGTTTAATGTTGTCGTTGCTTGTGGTGGATTTTCATATGGTGACGTTTTAGGAGCAGGTGGTGGTTGGGCTAAGTCAATTTTATTCAACGATCTTGTCAGAGCAAAATTCGAGTCATTTTTTAATAATCCAAATACTCTGACATTAGGGGTTTGCAACGGCTGTCAGATGGTTTCCCATCTTAAAGATCTAATACCCGGGTCTGCTAATTGGCCGAATTTTGTTAGAAATCGATCTGAACAATTTGAGGCCCGTTTTAGTTTAGTAAAAGTAGAAAAATCTCCTTCAGCATTTTTTATTGATATGGCGGGCTCTCAATTTCCTTTAGCGGTAGCGCATGGTGAAGGGCGTGCACACTTCCTTAGCGCCCAAGAGCAGAAGGCTATTATTAATGCTGGGTTGGTAAGTATTAAATATGTTAACAATTTGGGAGAGGTTGCCACTACCTATCCCGCAAATCCGAACGGATCTCCCGAGGGTATCGCCGGTGTTTCTAGTAAAGATGGGCGCGTAACTATTATGATGCCGCATCCGGAGCGGGTATTTAGAGCTTGCCAAAATTCGTGGCATCCTGATGATTGGAGCGAATCGGCGCCAAGTATGCGTTTATTTCGCAACGCCCGGAAATGGCTGAGTTAGTATGGCCGAAACTGAGCTCTGCAAAATCGAATTTTATGTTCCAGAATCTCATTTGGATGGAGTTAAATCTGCAATGTTTGTAGCAGGAGCTGGGCGTGTTGGTGATTACGATCAATGCGCATGGCAGACATTGGGAGAAGGACAGTACCGACCTCTTGAAGATAGTGATCCTTTTGTCGGTAGTAAAGGAGAGGTTGAGGTTTTAGCAGAATATAAAGTAGAAATAGTGTGTGTGTTTGAGCATCTAACGGCTGTCATCTCCGCTATGAAAGCATCCCATCCCTACGAAGAGATTGCTTACAGCGTGATTCGCTTAGAGAACGGAATATAATTTAAAACGGAATGCTACGGTTCGCTCACTAGCTGCTGCTACAGCTAATTATTTGGGTCGAAATATTTTGATTTTTTTCATGATGGACGTCAAACATTCGAACTGGGAATTTATTAGATTCTCTATCCTGAAAGTATTTTTCTAGTGTGGTTTTTACTACAGGGAATGCTATTTCTGACCAAGGGATTTCATTTTCAGAGAAAAGCGCGACTTCTTCAGATTCAATGCCTGCTGAAAATTCCAAATTGGCAAGCTCTACTCTAAAGAACATGTATACCTGATTTATCGAGGGTAGATTAAAGAGAGTATATAAATTATTTTCTTTAACAGTGACAACTGCTCCTGCCTCTTCTTTAGTTTCTCGAATAGCTCCATCTAAACTCGATTCTCCATTTTCCAAAAACCCTGCGGGCAAGGTCCACTTTCCAATTCTCGGATTGATAGCTCGTTTACACAGTAAGACCTGTTCGCCATATACAGGTAAGGTTCCGACTACATTTTTAGGATTTTGATAGAAAATAGAATCGCAGTTCTCACAGCAATGACGTGGCTTGTCATCTCCTTCAGGTATCTTGACTATTAGTGGTGAAGCGCAACTATGGCAGTACTTCATATAATTTGGACTCTATTTTTATTGATTATAGTCTTCTTGCGCTTAAATCAATTGGGTTTAAGGCGCTATTATGAACTAATTAATTCTCGGGCAAACGCTATTTCATCATCGCCCCATAAACCATTCGTTGCGCGATCTTAGCTGATGCTCGTTTCTCTCACAATAATAGAGTCAAAGTGAAAGAGCTTTTTGATCAGATGAATTAAGTAAAGTCGCGAAGTAATGATTTCACGATTTCTTTATTTTCGATCTTTTGAGCATGATGGTATTTCCCGTGGTTACATAGAATTATCCAAGAAGCCCCTTTCTTTGCCGACTTAATGGCTTTTTCATCAAATTCGAATCTTAAGAAATGCACTGCAGAGGTCTTTTCTTCAGTCGATCTAGGTAGGTCTTCATTTGCTACAGGATAGACAGGTTCATGCCCGTCCAACTTTATAGAAATGGTTTCCTCAATCCCAATTAATTCGCTTAAACGCATCTTTCGTTCTTCTGGGTTTGGATATTCCAGCATTAAGGTGACTTTTAAATTCGATCCATCTGGTATTAGTGGGTTGTATGCTTCAATTTCTTGTTGCAGCTCAGTTTCTGAAGAAATATTTTCTGCCCGCATTAGCTCTAAGATTTGATAGCGCATTACCATGTAATCTTCAAAGTGTAATGTGGCATCCGGTCCAAGTGGCACTCTTCTTGTTTTCTTATGCTCCATAATAGTTTTTCTAATTATGGGTCTCTGCGCTTCGTATTCTTTAATCGAAAGAAGGTCTGCGAGGCTAATCTTTTTCATGGTAAGGGAGGCCTGTATTTTGACTAAGTTAAATTCCGTAAGCGAGTCGAAGGAGATCAATTGGATGGGTAGTTTTTTGATCTGTCTTTAGATTACTTTCTATGTGTTTGCCTGCTACCGGACAGTCGCTACCATAATAATTTGCTTCTAGGTTTTTAACCTGTCGAACTATTGGTGCAGCTATCTTATTAGCGAATTCTCGTGTTTCCGTTTTAACGCCATAAGTGCCGTCATGTCCGGAGCATCGTTCGATGCTCTTTACGGTAGTTTTTTCGATTAGCTCTAAAATTTGTTTGGTTTTCGGGCCAATATTCTGAACTCTTTGGTGGCAGGCAACATGGTAACTAATACTTCCAAGAGAGTTTTTGAAGTCTGTTTTCAGTTTATTTTGTTTATATAACTTATAAAGATATTCGAATGGGTCGTAAAACGCTTTTGCAACAGCTAGTACTTTTTCGTCTTCGGGAAACATAAGAGGAAGTTCTTGTTTAAACATTAGTACGCATGAAGGAACAGGTGCAATTAATTTATAGCCTTCTTGAATAGATTTATACAATATGGGTATATTTTCTTTTTTTAGTTTCTCTACCGTTTTAAGATCGCCTAATTCTAATTTTGGCATACCGCAACAATGCTCTTTTTCAGCCAACCTGACGTTAATATCGTTATGGTTAAGCACTTTGATTAAGCTTTCGACGATAGTGGGTTCGTTGTAGTTGCAGTAACATGTTGTAAATAACAAAACTGTATTGGTCGCAGATTTATTAGAAGACGTCTGGTTGAGCGAGCTTGGATTAGGCTGTAAAAATGTCGAAACTATTTCTTGATTCCTCAGTGGTTTTCTTTCGTACGATGGTAGCTTGGCATCTCGATGGATGCCTAAATTTTTATCAAGAATTTTTCTTGTTACTTTAGATTCGATACCCCAATTAACTATCGAATTCAGCAAAGGCTTAGATGCAATTTTACCTATCGTGTCTGTGCTTGTGATGATGTTGTCGCGAAATTTGGTATCACCTTTTTTAAATTTGATAGCCTTTGCTCGAAGCATAAGGTGTGGAAAATCGACATTCCATTCGTGTGGAGGAACATACGGACATTTTGAGAGATAGCAAAGGTCACAAAGGTAGCACTGGTCTGAGATTTTTGAGTAGTCTGCTGTGTCAACTCCATCAACCTCCATTGTAGCCGATTCGTCGATAAGATCGAAAAGGGTAGGAAAAGCATTACATAGGTTGACGCAACGACGACAAGTGTGGCAAATATCAAATACCCTTTCTAACTCATGATTGAGGGCTGACTCGTCCCAAAAGCTAGGATCATTTTGTTTGAGAGGATGTCTAGTAGGCAGACCTAACCCACCTTCTCTACCGTTATCAGGCATTGGGAAACTCCGGCGATTAGTATTAAGTTAAAATTCTGTCGCTGAATTCAGCGACAGAAGTGAGAAGTAGTTATTTTTAATCGTCTAATGCATCCAAAGCTTTTTGGAAGCGATTAGCGTGAGAACGCTCTGCTTTGGCCAGTGTCTCCATCCAGTCCGCGATTTCATCAAAGCCTTCGTCTCGCGCATCTTTTGTCATTCCTGGGTACATGTCAGTATACTCATGTGTCTCTCCCGCAACCGCGGACTTGAGATTATCCGAGGTACTCCCAATCGGAAGACCAGTTGCCGGGTCGCCTACTTCTTCTAGATATTCTAAGTGGCCATGCGCATGGCCCGTTTCACCTTCCGCTGTTGATCGGAAAAGCGCCGAAACGTCGTTATAGCCCTCTACATCAGCTTTTTGAGCAAAGTAAAGATAACGCCTATTAGCCTGAGATTCTCCGGCAAATGCTGCTTTTAAGTTTTCTTCAGTTTTCGATCCTTTTAACGACATTTTTTTCTCCCATTTAAAATGCATATTTACTATTTATTTGTATCGCAACTTACGACTGTCTTTTCTTGCTTTTATACAAGCCTATTTTAAAGTTTGAGTTTAATCAATTCTAATTGATTTTTCTAATGCGATGATCGGTTTTATCGATTAATATATCAGGCTTATGACTCCTTCGATAAAACAACTCCGATATACCTGCGCAGTAGCCGAGCATAAACACTTTCGTAAAGCCGCTGAGTCTTGCTTTGTAACCCAATCGACCTTGAGCGCTGCGATAAAAGAGCTAGAAGCGCAGCTTGGTGTCGTAATTTTTGAACGCAATAAAAAATCCGTAATGATAACCCCGTTAGGAGAAAAATTATTAGATCAAGCTCGAACAATCTTGGGTGATGTGGAGAACTTTGTCAGTTTAGCTAAAACTAACCAAGACTTGTTGTCGGGTGAAATAAGGCTAGGAGTGATTCCTACTATTGGGCCCTTTTTGCTTCCTCGTTTATTAAGGGATATGCGTAAAACTTATCCAAAGTTAGGTTTGTTCTTAAAAGAAGATTTAAGTGCGAAGTTGTATCAACAATTACAGCAAGGCAAATTGGACTTAATTATTCTCGCTTTCCCTTACTCATTGCCAGAAATGGAGACGAAAAATTTATTTGAAGACGAATTTTTGCTCTGTCTTCCTCCTGGGCATAAATTAGAGAAGAGTGAGCGGATAAAACAATCACAATTGCGAGGGCAGAGTTTGCTTTTGTTAGAGGAAGGTCACTGTTTACGTGATCATGCTCTTGAGGCATGTAATTTAGAAAAAGATGACAATGACCTTGTCTATCAGGGGACAAGTTTACACACATTGGTTCAAATGGTTGCAAATGGATTGGGTGTAACGTTATTACCGGAAATTTCGGTCAAAGCGGATGTGTTGGGAGAAACACAATTAAAGCTTCGGCAGTTTGCTAGCGCAAATGTAACTCGCAAAATCGGTTTGGCTTGGAGAAAATCAGATCCGCGTAGGCAAGAATACTTGGAATTTGCAGACTTCATTTGTGAGCACAATTCGAGCCATTAGTTTCTGGTCTTATTTTTCAGTTAGGGTGAAAAATTACGTTTTTCTTTTAACTATTGTAATGGAGCCGAACGCTATGCCTATTTCTCGAAAGAAATTACAACTCATTTTAGAAGTACAAAGATAAGAAATGCTTAAGTTAAGTAATTCTGAAATTCATTTATGGTTCGTTGATCATCAGGACTTTGATGAGGTGGAGTTAAAAAATAAATGCTTAAGTTGGCTTTCGGAAGAAGAGTTAGACCGTTTGAATCGTTATATTTTTAGGCGCCATCAAAAGCAGTTCTTACTTGGTCGAATGTTGATTAGAAGCGCCCTGAGTCAGTATTCAGACGTTAGTCCGCAGCATTGGAGATTAGCCGACAACCAGTATGGGAAACTATTTATAGAACCAAGTCACAAGGAATCTCTTTTTTTTAATCTATCTCACGCTGGTGATCGGCTAGTTCTCGCTATTTCAAGAGTTGACCAATTAGGTATTGATATAGAAGCAAGCGATAAATTAAGAAAAGTAGTTAAGATTGCTAAGCGTCATTTTTCAATTTCCGAAGTTGAGGAGCTTATTAGCCTCCCAGATTCTCAGCAGTTATCTAGATTTTATGAGCTATGGACGTTGAAAGAGGCTTATATTAAGGCCCGTGGTTTTGGTTTGGTAATCCCTCTAAACCAACTTACGTTTGCTTTTTCGGAAGATAGATTAATTCTTCATTTTTCAAGGGAAATTGAAAATGACCCCTCAGCTTGGCAAATTTGGCAGATTTGTACTCCAGCCTCATATAAGCTGGCCTTGGCTTTAAGAAATGAAAGAGAAATTACTTCTATTAGTTCTTATAGGTTTATGACAGTAAATGATTGGGTGAGTGAAAAGACTTCTATAATCAGAAAATCTGATTCTTAAAATTAAAGTTTTTTACTGCCCGAGAATAAATTCTAAAACGAATTTAGAGCCGTAAAAACCAATGATTAAGAAGGTGAAGCCGATTAGTGTGCCACGAATCGCTGAAACTCCTCTCCATCCCATTTTGTGACGTCCCCAAAGTAATACGGCGAAGACGCTCCATGCTAGTAAAGAAAAAAACGTTTTATGGATCACACCGTCGCGACCCCAAATGTCTTCAATGAACAGAAATCCAGCCAATATGCCAATACTTAATAGGAATTGCCCCGCCCATAATAATTCGAATAAAAATACTTCCATATCTTGGAGAGGCGGAAATCTTTTAATTATTCCACCCATATTTTTATGTTTAAGTTGATAATTTTGAAAAGCCAAGAAGGTCGCCTGAAGGGCTGCGATAGTCATAAAGCTATATGCAAGAATTGATGCTAGAACGTGACTTGCTACCCCGAGACTCAGTATAGTGGGCGGGAAGGTGCTATCAGTGGTTAGCGAGCCAATAATCGTAATTATTGCTAAGGGAAACAGCCCAAGAAATAGATTCTCCAAAGGTTTTCGTATGCTGCTAATAAGCACTAATAAGGAAATTAAAAGGGCTATAAGTGTCGAAATTTCAAAAAAGCCAAAGTGATAAGCACCATTTACCCGAATGACACCATATACGCTTGCACCGTGGGCCATAACTGCGAATGAGCCGTATAAGAAAACCTTATTCTTTCTATTTTCTTTTGAAGCGATGCCTAACCCTTGGGTGACTGAGCCGAGCAAGTAAAAGAAAATCGCGAAAAGTCCAGATATTAAGGTGATTTGCATGTTTTTGACCCAAAAGCTTAATGAGAAAGTTTCTCATATACATAGTATAGGGTGAAGCTCTTTTTAATCGAAAATCTTTTTGAAAAATGATTTGAGGTAAATAGTCTGTGCCTCTTAAGGTTGATATAATCCTCCTTTCGTTCAATACAATAGAGCACCATAGTGTTTGATAATTTAACTGATCGTCTATCGGGCGCCGTCCGTAAGTTAACTGGAAAGTCATCCTTAACCGAGAATAATATCCAAGATGCTTTGAGTGAGGTTAGGCGAGCATTATTAGAAGCCGACGTTGCCTTGCCTGTAGTCAAAGATTTTATAGACCGTGTCAGTTCTAGGGCGTTAGGTCAAGAAATTTCTAAAAGTCTAACCCCCGGGCAAGAATTGATAAAAATCGTTCAAGCTGAGCTTGAGTTGACGATGGGTTCTAGCAATGCGGCACTGGAGCTAAAGACGTCACCTCCTGCAGTAATATTGATGGCAGGATTGCAAGGAGCTGGCAAGACGACCACGGTTGCTAAACTTGCTAGATTACTAAAAGAGGAATCAAAGAAATCGGTACTAGTTGTAAGTGCTGATATTCATAGACCAGCCGCTATCCAGCAACTTCAAACACTTGCCTCTGACGTAGGGGTAAGCTTTTTTCCAAGTGAAATCGATAAATCTCCAACAGAAATTGTGAATGCGGCATTAAATGAGGCCAAGCGAAAGTTTGCAGATGTTCTTATTGTTGACACCGCAGGGCGTCTTGCGATCGATGAAGAGATGATGCATGAAATAAAGCAAATTCATGAGCGATTGAATCCTATCGAGACTTTATTTGTGGTTGACGCTATGTCTGGACAAGATGCTGCAATCACCGCAAAAGCTTTTGATGACGCGTTGCCATTGACTGGAGTTGTTCTCACTAAGGCGGATGGTGATGCTAGAGGAGGTGCGGCGCTATCCGTGCGCCATATTACTGGAAAGCCTATTAAATTTATCGGGATGGGTGAAAAAACCGATGCGCTAGAGCCTTTTTATCCAGACCGAATAGCTTCAAGAATTCTAGGTATGGGGGATGTTTTATCTCTTATAGAGGAAGTCGAGAAGAAAGTAGACAAACGAAAAGCAGAAAAGCTTGCTAAGAAAATAAAAAAAGGGAAAGGTTTTGATCTAGAGGACTTTAAGGAACAGCTAAAACAAATGCAAAATATGGGTGGGATGTCTAATGTTATGGAAAAGATGCCAGGGTTAGGTGCTCTCCCTGCCGGTGCCGCAAATATGGTGGATGATTCTCAATTTCGTCGCATGGAAGCGATAATAAACTCGATGACTATGCGCGAGCGAAATAATCCAGATGTTTTAAATGGGTCTCGAAAGCGCCGTATTACGCAGGGTTCTGGTACTCAAATACAAGACCTGAACCGATTACTTAAACAGCATAAGCAGATGCAAAAGGTAATGAAGAAAATGAAAGGTGGGAAACTAGCAAATATGATGCGCGGACTTGGTGGCATGCAAGGGCAGAGCGCGTCTGGTCTCCCTCCATTTTCTGGGGGGAAAACACCTCGGTTTTAGTGAAACAAAGAGAACCTTAGTCCTAATATGATAGATCTGCGTAAAATCGAGTAAATTAGGTCAAAAACCCCCACAAATAGGGTGGTTCAGAGCTTCCAATAGTGTGCCAATTAACATAGAATACCCGCCTTTTTTACCTGCCTTGTGTTGTGCGTAGAGAAATGAACTCGCTTGTCAGGTAATATTCTTCATTTATCGTAAAATGGGTGCAAAAGTATGGTGACAATTCGCTTATCTCGTGGTGGTGCGAAAAAGAAGCCTTTTTACCACATCACCGTTAGCGACAGCCGTAAATCTCGCGATGGTCGCTTTATAGAGCGCATTGGCTTTTTTAATCCCTCTGCGCGTGGAAAAGAAGAAAAACTTAGGCTTGACCTTGAGCGCATGTCTTATTGGCAATCGCAGGGTGCGCAGGTTAGCTCCAGAGTTTCTAGCCTTGCCAAAGATGTATCTGCGGCTTCTGCGTCGTAAAGCTCTAATTTAGTATCGCAGCTATGGATAATAGCTTAGAAGTTCAGAATAAGAGTGTTGTACTAGGTCAGATTGGCAAAGTTCATGGGTTAAAGGGATGGTTAAATCTAAATTCCTTTACTTCACCTCCGGAAAATATTTTCGATTATTCCGAATTGATGGCGGAAATCGAAGGCAGTTTGGAAATATTGGAGGTTGATCAGTTTAAGCAAAAAGCTAATGGCTTAATAGTGCATTTCGTAGGCTATGATAGTCCGGAAGTAGCAAGAAAATTAACAGGTCTGAAGTTGGCCCTATTAAGCACCTGTTTGCCTACGTTAGAAAACGGCGATTACTACTGGCATGAGTTAGAAGGAATGGAAGTTCTCAATCAAGATGGAATAAGTTTTGGAGAAATAGCACATCTTTTGGAGACTGGTGCAAATGATGTGCTTGTCGTGAGGCCTAGGAAAGATAGTATTGATGATCGAGAGAGGTTGATTCCTTACTTGAAAGAATCGGTGATAAAAAAAATTGATGTTACCAATAATGAGATTATCGTTAATTGGGAAATTAATTTCTTGGAATAGATAAAATCGATTTATCGATCCAAAAAGGTGAAATCAATGAGACTAGGTGTAGTCACCTTGTTTCCAGAAATGTTTACTGCTTTATCCGCTTGGGGTGTCAGTGGTAGAGCGATAAAACAGGAATTGGTGACTTTGGGATTTTTTAATCCCAGAGAATTCGCATTTGATAAACATCATACTGTTGACGACAAACCTTTTGGTGGCGGCCCAGGAATGTTGATGAAGACAGAGCCGTTAATAGCGGCGATACACGCGGCAAAAAAAAGTCTTATTAGCGATAGTGATAATAAGAAAGCAAAAGTTGCTTATTTATCGCCTCAAGGTAAACCGATTGATCATTCCGTTATTATGGAATTGGTTGATCGAGATAGCATGGTCTTAGTGTGCGGGCGCTATCAAGGAATAGATGAGAGGGTTATTGAGCACGAAATAGACGAAGAGTGGTCGATTGGCAGCTTTGTACTAAGTGGTGGTGAGCTGGCAGCTATGGCATTAATCGATGCGATGATTCGCTTTAAGCCAGGAGCTCTAGGTGATGACGATTCAGCGAATCAGGATAGTTATAGTAATGGGCTATTACATTGCCCGGAGTATACTAGACCGCAGGAGTTTAATGAGAGTAAAGTGCCTAGCGTACTGCTTAGTGGCGACCATAAGGCAATAAAGAATTGGCGAATAAAGCAAAGTTTAATAGCCACATTAAGAAAGAGGCCGGATCTGATTGATGAAAAAAATTTGAATCAAGAAGAAAAAACTTTATTAAAAGAATGTATAGATGAATCTCGATCATAAGGTTAACGTAAATTCTCGACAATATGACGTTGACTTCAGGAGTAAATGATATGAATAAAAACAAAATTATCCAGCAAATTGAAAAAGACCAAATGTCTAAAGAACTTCCAGATTTTGGTCCGGGCGATACAATAACCGTCCAGGTAAAAATTAAAGAGGGGGATCGAGAGCGCCTGCAGGCTTTTGAGGGTGTCGTTATAGGAATACGCAGTAGAGGTTTAAACTCTTCATTTACAGTTCGAAAAATTTCGCATGGTGTTGGTGTAGAAAGAACTTTTCAGACATATAGCCCTCTTGTTGATAGTGTAAAGCTAAAACGGCGTGGTGATGTTCGTCAGGCAAAATTATATTACTTAAGAGATCTAGCAGGCAGAGCAGCGCGCATTACAGAAAAACTAGATAAAAAGCCAGAAGCAGAATAGGTCTTAAGTCTTGCTAACAATTAATTAAAGATTAATCGGGGATTTAATCTTTAATTAATTGTTAAAACAAAATAAGCTAAGTCTATCCAGCAACTTTGGAGAAATTTGATGAATATTACGCTAACTCGTCTACAAGCATTTGCTGTCTTTGTCTTCTTTGTTTTTAGTGCAGAGTCACAAGAACTGACAGCTCCTCAAGATTTAATTGCAAAATTAAAACAATCTCTCGAAGTTTCTTCTCAAGGTCAACTTCAAATATTGGCGATTAAAGGCACGCCCCTCGCGGAAGTTTATGAAATTGAGCTAAATACTGGAGAATTGCTTTATAGCGATGCATCAGGTGATTATTTGTTTGCGGGAGATATGTATCAGACTACCGATTCTGGCTTGCTGAATCTCTCGTCTGGAACGCGGCAGATTAGAACGCTCGAGCGAATTGCAGAAATTCCAGAAAATGAGATGATTATTTATACGCCTGAAGTAGATGTAAGGGCTACCTTAACGGTATTTACTGACGTTGACTGTACTTATTGCCGTGCCTTGCACAGAGATGTAGATGCTCTCTTGGACCGAGGAATTCAAATTCGCTATCTTGCCTACCCGCGCGGTGGGGAGGCGGCTGGCTCTTATGAAAAAATGATTTCAGTATGGTGCGCAGACGATCGGCATAAATCGCTTACTCAAGCCAAGAATGGACAAAATCTACCAATACGTGAATGTACGACACCTATTCTTAATCATTATGAATTGGGAAATTTGATTGGTATATCAGGTACTCCAGCCTTAATATTCCCCGACGGTAGATTAATTCCTGGTTATATGGATGTTGATCGTCTAGTGGCGATGTTAAATATTGATTGATTAAGACCTCCAGGCTAGAGAATAGAAACCCGCTATTTAGCGGGTTTTTTATTCCTATTAGAATTAAAAACAATCGCATGCTCGCTGAGTTTCTTTCGAGTTTCCAGTATAATCTGCGGATCGTTTTTATAAGATCTATTAAGTAAATTTTAGTGAATTCGAATTAAAGCTTCGCTAGTTCTGGGTTGAAATATTGTGAATAAACCTTCAGGCAGGAAAATAAATATTGGTATCTGCGGCCTAGGAACGGTAGGTGGTGGTACTTTGGCACTGTTAAATGAGAATGAAGCTGAGATAACTCAGCGGGTTGGAGCTTCACTTTGTGTCTCTCATATTGCTTCGCGCTCTTTAAATCAAGATGAAGTAATAGGTATTCCTCAATCTGGAAAAGATCCGTTCGCCGTAGTAAATGATCCCAATGTCGAGATTTTAATAGAAACGATGGGGGGGTATGAGCCGGCGTTTGATGTCATAAAAAACGCTTTATTGAACGGGAAACATGTCGTTACAGCTAATAAAGCGCTGATAGCAGAGCGAGGCAATGAGCTTTTTGAGATAGCGGAATCTGAAGGCGCAGTTCTGGCTTTTGAGAGCAGTGTTGCGGGAGGCATACCAATTATTAAGGCGCTAAGGGAAGGGCTCGCGGCTAATAAAATAAATTGGTTAGCCGGCATAATTAATGGTACCGGGAATTTTATAATGACCGAAATGGCCTCAAAGCAGTGTCGATTCGAAGAGGTATTAAACCAAGCTCAAGCGCTGGGGTATGCGGAAGCAGATCCAACCTTCGATATCGAGGGTATAGATGCGGCACATAAGCTAACTATTTTGAGCTCGATTGCTTTTGGAATTCCACTGAGATTTGATGGAACTTATACCGAAGGAATAAGTACAATTACTCCAGAGGACATCAGATATTCTGATGAATTAGGCTATTGTATCAAGCATTTAGGTATAGCGCGTCGTTCAAAAAAAGGCATAGAAATGCGTGTTCATCCAACTTTAATCCCAAGATCACGATTGTTGGCAAATGTTGATGGCGTTGGTAACGCTGTGCTAGTGCATGGCAATTCAGTAGGCGCCACTCTTTATAGTGGACCTGGCGCGGGAGCAGAAGCCACCGCATCGGCAGTAGTAGCAGACCTTATAGACCTAGCTAGGCATAGCATCGCTGGGGCGGATAAGCCTGTTTACCCTCCGCTTGGTTATAAACAAATGCTTGATGATATTGAGATCGTTGATATTGAAGATATCGAAGCCGAATATTATTTAAGAATACCGGCGATGGATAGGGTCGGGGTGATGGCTAACATTTCAAGTATTCTTCAATCCTATGGAATTAGTATAGAAGCTGTGATTCAAAAAGAAGCGATAAGTAAGATCGTGCCAATTATCATTCTTACGCATAGAGCAGAAGAACGAAAGTTAAATTTAGCCATAAAAGCAATAGAGTCATTAGATGATGTGGCTGAAAAAATTAATCGTATCCGTGTAGAGCCGTTTGACGAAACAGAATTATAGATCATCGATGAGTTTTCTATGAAGTATATTAGTACTAGAGGAGGGTGTCCTCCTCAGAACTTCGAAGAGGTATTGTTGACTGGCTTGGCGCCTGATGGTGGTTTGTTTGTACCACAAAATTTACCGAAACTATCGAATACTGATATAGAATCTTTACGATCCCTTAGTTATTCCGATTTGGCTATTGAGATCATTTCCCCTTTTATTGGCGGTGAAATTCCTGCTGAAGATTTACAGAAAATAATCATAGAAAGCTATAGTGGTTTTGGGCATCCCGAAATAGCGCCACTTAAGCAGCTTTCCGAGGGAGAATATCTCTTAGAGCTTTATCATGGGCCTACCTTAGCATTTAAAGACTTTGCGTTGCAGGTGCTTGGTAGGCTTCTAAATTACGTACTTTCTAAAACTAAAAAACGTGTGGTTATCCTTGGGGCAACATCTGGAGATACCGGTTCTGCGGCTCTAGAGGGCTGTCGGCATTCTGATCGCGTTGATATTTTTATTCTACATCCGCATCAAAGAGTATCCGAGGTTCAGCGTAGGCAAATGACTACAGTTTGCGGAAAAAATGTATTTAACTTGGCCGTTAACGGAAACTTTGATGACTGCCAGCGAATTGTCAAGGAGGCCTTCGCGGATCAATCATTTCTGAGTGATGACAAGCAATTAGTTGCAGTTAATTCTATTAATTGGGTGCGTATATTATTGCAAATTGTATACTACTTTTTTGCTGCATTAAAACTTGGAGCGCCAAGTCGAACAGTATCATTTTCTGTTCCTACTGGAAACTTTGGGGATATATATGCAGGTTATTTAGCTAAGTGCATGGGATTGCCGATTGATCGCTTAGTAGTAGCCACTAATAAGAACGATATTCTTCACCGATTCATTAGTAGAAATGAGTATTCGATGACGGTTCTTAATAAAACTTACTCTCCGAGTATGGATATACTTGTTTCGTCGAATTTTGAGCGGTATTTATTTGATTTATTTGGTCGTGATAGTAAAGAGCTTTGCCAGTTCATGGATAGTTTTGGTAAGGGCTCTCTCAGTGTTGGCGAAGATCAATGGGAGCAAGTAAAAACCTGCTTTGATAGTTCAAGTGTTGATGATGAAACCACCTGTAAAGTCATTCGCGAACTATTTAATGGAAAAGGCGAACTATTAGATCCTCATACTGCGGTCGGCCTTCAATCTGCGCGTAATTGTGCAAGAGACTCTAAGTCGCCTATGGTCACTCTAGCTACTGCACATCCAGCAAAATTCAGCGATGCGATTCTAGCTGCAGGATTAGCGGAGCCTGAGCTTCCTCCTCATCTGCAAGACCTCTTTAGTCGAGAGGAACGCTACTCGGTGGTTCCTAACGAATTATCTGCGGTTGTTGATTTTATAAAAAGTCGCGTCTAGTTTCTCGATGTCTATACTGGTCCATCGCAGAGCTAGTAACTCTAATCTTCGTTTCTCGGACTCCATCCATCCTCTCGTTCAAAAAATCTACAACCAGCGCGCAATTTCTACTTCTAAAGATTTAGAGCTTGGTCTGAAAAATTTAATTACCCCAGAAAAATTCAAAGGAATGAAAGAGGCGGTTGATTTGTTATTGCGGGTTCTTAAAAAACAACAGCGTATTTTAATAGTTGCCGATTTTGATGCTGATGGAGCGACCAGCTGTGTGCTCGCTATCAATATACTTAAACAGCTTGGCATTAAAAATATAGACTATATTGTGCCGAATAGATTTGAATACGGTTATGGTTTGACGCCGGAGCTCGTAGAGTCTGGTAAATCATTCAATCCAGATTTAATTATTACCGTGGACAATGGAATCTCTAGCGTTGAAGGAGTGAAAGTTGCGAATTCCGCTGGCATCGATGTATTAATTACTGATCATCATATTGCTCCGGAAATATTACCTGAAGCGCAAGCGGTGGTTAATCCGAATCAACTTGGTTGTGATTTTCCAAGCAAATGTATTGCAGGGGTTGGCGTGATATTTTATTTAATGCTTGCTCTCCGGAGTCGTCTGAGAGAAGAGCAATGGTTTGAAAGTCATGGTATTACAGAGCCTAATCTTGCTGATCAATTAGATCTAGTTGCCCTGGGGACGATAGCTGACGTTGTGGCTCTTGACCGAAACAATCGTATTTTAGTGGACGAAGGGATTAAACGTATTAGATCAGGAAAAACGCGACCGGGCATTAATGCACTATTGAGAGTTGCCGATCGTAATGGAAATCGATTGAAGACGAGTGACCTTGGTTTTAGCCTTGCACCGAGACTGAATGCTGCTGGCAGGCTGGAAGATATGTCGACTGGAATTGAGTGTCTATTGACTAACTCTGAAAACGAAGCCTACCAATTAGCTTTGAAGCTGGATGGTATTAACCAGGATAGAAAACAAATTGAGTTAGAGATGCGGGAGCAGGCTTTTGAATCATTAAAAGGACTATCCATAAATAAAGATAATTTACCAGCAGCGTTATGCCTCTTTGATGAACGCTGGCACCAAGGAGTTGTAGGTATCGTTGCTTCGAGAGTTAAGGATAAATTTTATAGGCCTGTAATTGCATTTGCTCAGGTAGATGATAGTGATAATAAACCAACTGAATTAAAGGGCTCTGCCCGTTCGGTTCAAGGTTTTCATATTCGTGATGCTTTAGCTTCTGTTGCGATCACTAACCCGGGTTTAATAACCAAGTTTGGTGGACATGCGATGGCGGCAGGTCTAAGTCTCGATAAAGATAACTTAGATATTTTCACTAAGGCTTTTGCCCACGAGGCTCAAAGATTGTTAAGTGAAGATCAGTTGCAAGCCAGATTGTTAAGTGACGGTCTCGTTGAGTCGGAGTGGTTGACTATAGAAACGGCATACTTAATAGAATCAGCAGGACCTTGGGGGCAAGAATTTGAGGAGCCGTTATTCGATGGTCGTTTTGTTCTTGTTCGGCAGAAACGATTGGGTGAAAATCACCTTAAGATGGTGCTTAGTCCTATTCAGGATGAAGAAAGAGAGGTCGATGCTATAGCATTTAATGTTAGTGAGGAAGACTGGCCGAAAGAAGGTGCAGCGGAAATAGAAATCGCTTATCGTCTCGAAGTTAATGAATTTCGAGGTAATGAAACTCTACAGCTTAAGATCGAAAAAGTACTTTCAACCGCTTAGCAATAAGGGGTTTGAAAACTATAGGAAAACTCTATATGTGCCGAAAAATAAGATGAAGCGACATGACAGAAATGCGCTTATTTGCTACCTTTTGGTACAGATAGCCACCATCGTACTGATGAGAACTTTTTCATAAATTAAATTTGGTCAGGTATGCGGGAAATATATCATAAAGCATTGATAACATTAATTTTTATGGCTCTGTCCGGAGTTTCTTATGGACAGATACATAAGACTGAGCAGATAGAAGTCGATTTGGTCTCGGAAACCAGCACGGTTGTTCCTGGAGAAACCTTTTGGCTGGGTATTCGACTCGACCCCATTGAGTATTGGCATACTTACTGGAAATTTGGAGGCGATAGCGGCGTAGAAACTTCCATCAGTGATTGGCAAATTCCTGAAGGTTCTGTGGTTGGAGATATAGTTTGGCCAATTCCAGAATGGACCCCTTTCCTAGGAAGTGAACTCGTTACGTTCACTTATGAGCGCGAGGTTTTTTTGCCGTTGCCGGTTACTGTGCCGGCTGATTTTAGCGGCAATAATTTCGATCTTTCAGCGAGAATTGATTGGCAAGTTTGCGAAGAAATTTGCATACCAGGTAATGCTACTTTTTCGCTATCGTTGCCGGTTTCAAATTTGTTAGAGATTGATTCAAGGTGGATTGACGGTTTTGTTGAAAGTAGATCGTTAACTCCGGTTCCAGAAAATGCACATAGTTTGACCGCAAATTTCAATGCCTATGATGACAAAGTAAATATTATGATTCGTGCGCAAGGGAATGAGTTTGAAAATGTTGATGAGGCATATTTCTTTCCTACTGAACGGCGCATAATGAAGTATGCCCCTTACCGAAAGGTAATGTTTGATGGGGGGCGAATTCAGATTTCTACTGAGCAGCACCGACGGTACCCAGCTGAACTTTCCGAACTTACTGGCACCTTAAAATTAATTGATGACGATGGCGGTTGGCGTGCTTATGATATTCGGCCTACGCTTAGTAATATTGCTTGGGATCATAGTATTGAAGTAGAGCTGTTAGCGGAAACCACCAACATTGTACCTGGTGAACCTACTTGGCTGGGACTCAGACTTGATCCGGCCGAACATTGGCATACCTATTGGAAGATGGGAGGTGATAGCGGAGAACCGACGGAGCTAAAAGAGTGGGTTGTTCCTGAGAGTACTGAGATAGGTGAAATTCAATGGCCGGCGCCACACTGGCTGCCGTTTTACGAGACAGATTTAGTAAATTTTGGCTATGAAGAAGAGATGATACTTCCCGTCTCGGTGACTATTCCTGATAACTTTGGAGGAGAAAATGTCGATTTAAGTGTGCTCGCCTATTGGAATGTTTGTGAGCAAATTTGTATTCCAGGAGAACAAAGATTAAGTATTTCACTTCCCGTGGCGGAATTCACGGAACTCAATGCAAATGCGACACAGCTCTTTAAAAAAGCGCGAGAAAATCTTCCAGCCATGGACCACAACATTAAATCAATAATAGCTGTGGCAGGGGAAAGAGTGAGTCTAGGTTTCGATTCTTCCGACCCAATATTTTCTGACTTTAGTGATGCATGGTTTTTTCCTGACCAGCGACGCGTTATTAAGCCTGGTCCGCTTCGTGATGTAAGTATTCAGCAAAACCTATTGCAAATAACGCATCAGCAACCACGTCGCATGTTAGAAGATTTAACTAATGTTTATGGTGTTTTGGTAGTTGAAAATGAACAGGGAATACGTACTGCATTTGATTTCGTAAATCCTGCCGAGGATGCAAATCTGACTACTATCGCCCCTCTCGCTGCTGCATCCAATAGCTCCGGAAGTGGCTCCGGAGGAGATGGCCTTTTTCTTTACATGTTGTTTGCGTTTCTCGGCGGCGTGATTCTTAATTTAATGCCCTGCGTATTTCCGGTTTTGTCTATAAAGGCTTTAAGTTTCACAAAGAATATTGGGGAGTCTCAATTTAGGCAACGCATGGATGGTGTTGTTTATACAACGGGCGTGATAGGAGCTTTTGTCGTACTAGCGAGCGTTTTGATTATGCTGCGAGCAGGAGGCGAAGCAGTGGGGTGGGCATTTCAATTTCAGCAGCCTTGGTTTTTGGCGTTTATTGTTTACCTCTTTTTCTTAATGGCTTTAAGTCTGTCCGGTGTCTTCGAGATTGGGACAAGCCTGATGGGAGCTGGTAATGAATTAACTAACAGGGGTGGCTATAAAGGGTCATTTTTTACGGGTGTATTGGCAACGACCGTTGCAACGCCTTGCACGGCACCATTCATGGGCCCAGCAATTGGTTTTGCGCTAACTCAGTCTTGGCTCGTTGCAATGCTAATCTTTGTATCCTTAGGATTTGGTATGGCTCTGCCCATATTGTTGTTATCGTTTACCCCAGCTCTTTTTAGATACTTACCAAAACCTGGACCGTGGATGGAAACGTTTAAACAATTTATGGCTTTTCCTCTATACGCATCTGCTCTATTTTTTCTCTGGGTCTTAGGAAATCAAGTTGGTGTAATGGGTATGTCGATGGTACTTGGAGTTTGCGTTCTTTTTGCGTTCGCTGCTTGGCTGTATCAGCGTCGATTCAGAATGGGGCCAATTTTTAGAACGATGAATTATGCGGTTAGCTTTGGTGTCTTGGTAATCGCTATATACCTCGCACAGTCTTCGCCTATGCAGACATTAGCAGTCAGAGAAAATGCCGTCGAGCTTGATATAGATGGGAACCCAATACAAAATTATGAAGTATTTAGTTCCGCAAAATTAGAAGAACTGCAAGCGCAAGGAAAACCAGTATTCGTTAATATGACAGCTGCTTGGTGTATTACTTGTTTAGCCAATGAACAAACCTCATTGGGAACCGATCGCGTGCAGCAAGCGATGTTAGATAACGATATAACTTATATGAAAGGGGACTGGACTAACGAAGACCCAGAGATAACCGCTGTGCTTGAAGAATTTCAGCGTCCCTCCGTACCATTATATGTTCTTTACCCCGGAGACACTTTCCAAGAGCCAATCATATTGCCACAAATTTTAACCCCAGGAATATTGGCAGATGCATTTGACTCTATCTAATAATGCGTTTTAGTTTTGCCATTCTGCGATTTACTATGGCTTAAAATCTTACAAAAAAAATCATCAAATGATTTGAAGGAAATACTCTCTTCTTTATGATGACTCGGTTAATTTTAGTCAAAGTATTGTAACTTTAAAATGAAGAAAATTATTCAAGATTTAAGCCAGAAGCGAATTTTTCGAGTTGCCACAGTCTATAGTGTTGTAGCCTGGCTGCTAATGCAGGTATTCGATATTGTTTTGCCGACATTTAATGCTCCGGCGTGGGTCCAACAGACGCTACTGTTAGTTCTGCTACTCGGACTCCCTGCTGTTATCGTTATCTCTTGGGTTTTAGGGGTCAATGAAAATGGGGGCTCTAATAATGGAGAAAATAATAAGGCGGGATTTGGTTCTCTTTTGATGCCTGTAGGCGCAAATCTGAACTCCTTTGTTTTTGGTTTTATTTTTTTTGCGGTATTGTTTCTTTTAGGAGATCGTATCTTTCAAGGGAGTGATTTTGACAGGGTTAATTTGTCTTCTGAGCCAAGCTTATACTCCGAACCACTTCATTTTCGAATTGACTTGGGAGAGACAAACGGAAGAGGAAATGCGGGATCTCCGACTGATTTTGATGTGTCTCCGAATGGTGAATACTTGGTGTATATAGTGGTTAACAGGCCAATAATTACTATGTACCTTAAATCATTAAATACTTTTGAAGAAGCTAATGAAATTCATTCGATGCCAATGGGTTCATCAGGAAATCCAGTTTTCTCCTCCGATGGTGCATGGATTTACTTTCATGAAGAGGGCGGGATATCACGCATACGAGTCGAGGGTGGTTCTGCGCAAGAAATTATTCCCGCGGGAACATTATTGAGAGGTATCTCTGTATTTGATGAAGATTTTTTCTATATCAATTCTGATCGTCAGCTACAAAGAACTAATCTTAGAACTAATGTGACAGAGGTTTTTTTTGAAGAACATGAATTTGCTTGGCCTTATCACTTGCCTGGCGGTAATAATCTTTTGGTTACTAAATTAAATGGTAATGATTTTTCTAATGCTTCAATTGAAGTAATCGACTTGGATAATCGAGAAATACATCCCGTGGTCAGCTCTGGCTTTTCGGCAAAATTTGCAGATTCAGGGCAATTAGTCTTTGCAAGAGAGAATTCACTCTGGGTTCAACCTTTCAATTTGCTGACGCTAGGAGTCACGGGGGTGGCTGAGCCAATTTTATTTGATCTTTTCACTAATATACGGTTCGGCACTGCGAGTTATGATTTTTCTTCTACCGGACGATTACTTTACCTTAACGAAGTGGAGGCGGAAGAAGGCTTCCTCGGAGACGGAACCCCTGTTTGGGTTTCCAGAACAGGAGAGCCTAACTTTATAGACCCTGAATTATCTGTGCATGGGCATCCAAGACTCAGCCCGGATGAAAACTCCGTAGCACTTATGGTAAACGAAGGAAATGGGTTTTCGGATATTTGGGTTTATGATTTTAGTACTTCAAATTTTTCAAGAAAAACATTCGATGGTAGTGCTGCCGTTGGGATTTGGTCTCCTGATGGTGAGAGGTTGTTTACGAATGATAGCAGGGCAAACGTAATTTGGTCTCTTTCCGCGAGCGGTGCCGGTAGCCCCATAGAGACATTTCCTACCAGAGGAATGCCGTTAAGCTTTTCCCCAAATGCTAACGCTATGATCTACGGAAGAGGGACGCCCACAAAAATGTATTTAGCTTCGCCAGAAAACGAGCGATTGATTACAGAGCTAGACTTAAGTCCTGAAGGCAGCACCGCTAGCCAGGGTAGGATATCGCCGGATGGTAATTGGCTAGCATACAACAGTAATGAGTCAGGGAAATTTGAAATTTATGTGAGACCATTTCCCAATGTTATGGAAGGCAAGTGGCAGATAAGTACCGGTGGCGGCGTGAACCCCATCTGGAATAAAGGTGCCTCTGAGATATTTTATTGGAACCCCAATAATGATGGTATTTATAAAGTTAGTTATTCAAAAAATTTGAACTACTTGGATAACAGAGAGGTTCAATACCTATCATTTTTAGAACCAGACTTTTTGTTTGAGAGTGAGTTTCGGCCAGACCCAGTGGGACCTTGGGACTACTCTGCATCTAGAGATCAATTTATATTTATCAGTACGCGAAGAGAGGACACTGATAACGAAAGAGCAATTTTAGCGCGCCAGACTCGATTAAATGCTATTGAGAATTGGTTTAGTGTGATTTCTGAGAGAGTTGATCAGTCAAACTAGCGCGCAGGCGCTTCCTTTAAGCATCATTAGTTTAACCTTCACCAGTTAGGGCGCTATATCGAATATCCAGAACCTAACGCTCGTTGCTTCAGCCGCCGTGAAGGGAGTTTGATGTAATTAGTCCGTCACTTTACGCTCGAAATTTTTCTAATTACTTTGTAGTCTTAAGAAGCTATTGAGAGTAAATCGGGTCTCCAAACGGATGAGAATTTGCGGTATGTGATGGGCGCGTTTGTTAGTCACATGAGCACCTCAGGAGATAAAAAATTTTGGAACGCCGTGTCTGATATTGATCTCCACGGCGACGATGTTCTAAATGCGGTTAATGATCGCTTAGATAAAATGGATGTGCCGAATAACGATTTCATCAATGCGTTACATTGGCTCAAGCCAGATAAAAATTGGTAATCGGTTATAGCTCTGTTTGCAAGCGAGGGTGATATTAGAGAAAGGCCTGCCTCGCCTTTCTCTAAATACTTTGGACGCTATGGTAATGCGTAAGCTATCAATTCGGCTGCGCTATTGCCGCTAGTAACAAACATTGCCACATATTGCTTTCCAGCATGCTCATAAGTAAACGGTATTCCGCCTTGATTCGCTGGTAAATCTATTTCTGCAATAATGCCCCCAGTCTCTTTGTTTACAGCTCGAAATATGGGGCTAGCACCTACACCGCCCGTTCCCTCAGCTACAAATAATAATGACTTAGTTAATAACACTCCAGCCCGGGTTGGGATTCCAGTTCTGGGTATATCTATACCCTCTAAAAGCGGATGATTTTTGATATTGTCCGGCGTGTCAGCATTGGCGATCATCCATAAGTGATCTCCAGAATTCATATCGATCGCTGTAATGCGGCCGTAAGGAGGCTTTACTATCTGCAAACCCTGCACTCTTGGGGCGCGAACTCCAAACCCTTGACTGAGATCTATATCTGAATCTGGGTTTTTTGCTAACGCTAAGACTTGTAACTGGGTTCTTGATGGTACATAGAGGATTCCGGTTTCAGGGTCGAAAGCTGAACTCTCCCAATTTGAGCCGCCCGTAGACGAAGGGAGCGATAATAAACCGCGAGTTCCATCTAGAGCGTCTTGTAAAGAGGGTGGGCTATATATTGATGGGCTAAGTCGAAAACCTTCGACAGATTCCAGGGCCAAGGCTTTGATTTCTGGTGTCCAGTCAATCATGTCCTCTTCGGTGAAACCTTGCCTGTCGAAGGGCGCAGGACGTGTTGGAAAAGGCTGTGTTGGCGCATACCATTCGTTCGGTACATCTCCAACAGGAACGGGCCTCTCTACAATTGGCCAAATTGGTTCTCCAGTAAGCCTATCGAACGTATAAACCCATGCCTGCTTAGTCACCGACATAACCACCTTACGACCATTTGGTAGGTCAGCGATAATCGGAGGTGAAGGTATGTCCCAGTCCCAAATATCATGGTGAATAAATTGGTAATGCCACTGCCTCTCACCGGTCCTGACATCAACTGCAACTAGGCCGCTAGAAAATAGGTTATCGCCGTGTCTATCGCCACCGTAGTAGTCGCCTGTTGGGTCTTCTATAGGTAAGTAAACATGTCCTAATTCTGGGTCACCAGATATGGCTGCCCATACTCCAGAATTGCCGGTGATATCGTTCCCGCTTATCCAAGACTCATAGCCGTACTCACCGCGCTCCGGGATAGTGTGGAAAGTCCAAAGTAACTCCCCCGTATTGACGTCAAAACCGCGAATATCACCTTTTGTGTTGAACCTAGAACGTGGGCGCCCACCTGTTCGATGTGCCGCACCAACAACAATAACGTCATTCATGATAAAAGGTGGGGCGGATATGCCTATGTCTGGATAAGGGTATCTTGGGTCATCCCCATTACGCACACCGACATAGAGATCGACGATACCACCATCCCCAAAGCTTGGATCAAGAATTCCTGTCTCTGGATCTAGAGAGACGAGCTGATAACCCGGCGAAATATCGAAAATTCGGGCTTTTTGGCCATTATTGTAATATGCCACACCACGACCAGCGCCCTTTCTTGGTGCTTCATCAAATCGATCGCCCTCGTCATAGCGAAACATCCACAATACTTGCCCACTAGTAGCATCAAGTGCAACGACATTTCTAGTGGTGCCAACATTCGCATATAAAACTCCGCCCACCTCCAGTGGAGTCGAAGGGTTAACGAAATCGGTTCCAGGGCCAAATCCTTGAGTAGACCATTGCCATGCAATCTCAAGTTCATCTACATTTTCTGCATTTATTTGATCTAAGGGAGAGTAGCGGCTGGCATTCCAGCTGCCAGCCCAGGATGGCCAATCTCCTTCATACACACTGGTTCCTTGTTGGCTCCAAGTTATTACGGGCAGGGTGAGTGTGCCTGCAGCCAGCACGAATGATAAAATTAGTCGATATATTGTGAACATTTAGGACGCTCCTATGTAAATCGTCATATAGCCCTGAAAAAATCACCAGATAGCTTTAAGACATTACGAAAGTCTTTTTTTCATTAGTTAATGCAACAGGTAATGAAGATTATAGGAGTGGGCTTCGAGATACAATAAGGGCGTGGTCAGAATTGGTATAGTGTTGATGGCGCCACTTACGCTGGATTGAATTACGGCGTTAACGATTTCTAACTTTAGCGTATTTCTGGATAAACGCAGGATGACTGATGAAAATATGATATTCTGGCGTTAAACGGATTAGAGATTTAGTGTTAAATTTTTGTGTATTTTAGATAAAATACATTCGGATAGTAATTACGATAGGAAAAATTGGCTGAGGTTAAGCGTTACTGATGAAAATAGTGAATTATCTTGCAGCTGTTATTTTTGTTGTTCTGATCTTTTATCTTCTAAGCATAGGCAAGGACTTATTGCTTCCCTTGGTTATTGCCATTTCGCTGTGGTATTTGATCATTACCTTGGGTAATGCCTTCGCTCGTATTCCTATTGGCTCATTTAATTTCCCAAAGCCACTGTGTTTAATGGCAGCATTTCTAACATTTATTGCTCTAATTTGGATAGTCGCAAATTTTTTAAGTTCGACAGTAGATGATGTGTTAGATATTGCTCCTATTTACCAACAAAATTTAACGGCTAGGATAGAGTCCCTTTCCTTTATTAATGTAACAGCGTTTGAGGGACAAACATTTGGTCAAGTGATTTCTTCATGGATTGACATACCAACAATTGCGACATCGATAGCTGCCTCTCTTACCAGTATCTTGGCAAGTGGCGGTCTCATTATGATTTACTTAGGTTTTCTGTTTCTCGAACAAGGCAACTTTAGCAAAAAACTAACTGCATTAGTTGCTGATCCAGCCAAGGAAAAAGATGTCAATAAAATTATAAGCCGTATTAGAGATGATATTCAGAAGTATATAAGTATTAAGGTATTTACGAGTTCCTTGACAGGTATTTTAAGCTACGCTTTCTTGAGTGTAATGAGTGTTGATTTTGCTGGAGTTTGGAGCTTGATTATTTTTTTGCTTAATTTTATTCCTACCGTTGGTTCGATTATAGCAACAATATTCCCTGCATTAATTGCTTTAGCTCAATCTGATGGCTACAGTTTGTTCATTGTCGTATTGGGCGGTATCGGGTTAGTTCAACTTTGTATAGGCAACATCCTGGAGCCTCGACTAATGGGCTCCTCATTCAATCTCAGTCCTATTATCATTTTATTAAATCTTGCGTTATGGGGTTATATCTGGGATATACCCGGCATGTTTCTCTGCGTGCCTTTTTTAATTATTATTACAATAATCCTTAGTCATTTCCCTCAAACTAGAGCTATCGCTGTTATGTTATCAAGTGACGGAAGACTCCGTGCCAAGAGTGAGTAAGCTTTAAGGTTAACTTCGATCTGTAATTAAAACTAAAAACCCTGCAATTTCAGTACAGTACGCGTTATAATCCCGTGCTTTTTTATATTCAGTCTTTAGCGCTGGGATTACTAGTCGACAAACAAGGTAAAAATGAAAAGCGCAGAAATTCGGCAAAAATTTTTAGATTTTTTTGCGTCTCGCGACCATGAAATTGTTGCGAGCAGTTCACTTGTGCCCGCTAATGACCCCACTCTACTTTTTACAAATGCAGGAATGGTGCAGTTTAAAGAAACTTTCCTTGGAGAGGAAAAGCGGCATTATATTCGAGCGACTAGTTCTCAGCGTTGTGTGCGAGCCGGAGGAAAACATAACGATCTAGAAAATGTTGGATACACGGCTCGGCATCATACATTCTTTGAAATGTTAGGTAATTTTTCTTTTGGGGATTATTTCAAACGCGAAGCCATCCAGTTTGCTTGGGAGTTTTTGACACAAGATCTAGGGCTGCCCCCAGAAAAGCTTTGGATCACTGTTTTTAAGGATGATGGTGAGGCGGCTTCTATCTGGCTAGATGAAATTAAAATCGACCCAGACCGATTTTCTAGATTAGGAGAAAAAGATAATTTCTGGGCTATGGGGGATACGGGGCCATGTGGTCCATGCTCAGAAATATTCTATGACCACGGGGCAGAAGTTCAGGGAGGACCGCCAGGGAGTCCTGATGAAGATGGTGATCGGTACATCGAAATATGGAATCTTGTGTTTATGCAATTTGAACGAAAGGTGGATGGATCTATGATTCCGTTACCCAAACCCTCAGTTGATACTGGTGCTGGTTTGGAGAGGTTAGCAGCGGTTTTGCAAAAAGTGCATAGTAATTATGAAATAGACCTCTTCCAGTCTCTGATAAGGGATATATCAAAACTAACCAAAACAAAGGATTTACATAATTCTTCTTTGAATGTCATAGCTGATCATATTCGTTCTTGTTCATTTTTAATTGTAGATGGAGTTGTTCCATCAAATGAAGGTCGAGGCTATGTTCTGCGAAGAATCATTCGCCGTGCTGTGCGTCATGGCCATCAATTAGGCGTCAAAGATACTTTCTTTCACAAACTTACCTCTTCCTTAGCCAAGGTTATGGGTTCTGCCTACCCGGAGCTCTTAGAGAATCAGAAATTCGTTGAAAAAGTACTGAAGGATGAAGAGGAACAGTTTGCTAGAACTCTAGAAAATGGAATGGCTATTCTGCAAAAAGAAATTAGTAACCTTGAGGGCAATACCCTTTCTGGCGATACTGTTTTCCAATTATATGACACCTACGGTTTCCCAGTAGACCTCACTGCGGATATTGCTCGAGAACAAGATTTAGTGCTTGATATAGATGGCTTTAATTCTGCAATGGAAGTCCAGAAAAAATCAGCGAGAGAAGCTAGTAGTTTCGGCGCTGTTGAAAAGTTAGACATTAATTCGTCGTTAACCACAGCTTTTACTGGTTATGAACGTTTAGGTGGCAGTGGAAAAGTTGTTGGTGTGTTTAGCATGGAGGGTGAAAAGCTCGACATAATTCCAGAGAGTGAAGAGATTTTGTTGTTATTAGACAGCAGTCCATTCTATGGTGAGTCGGGTGGACAAGTAGGAGACCGGGGAGAGCTGTATAACGATAAAATAAAATTCTCCGTCTTGGACACTCAAAAACAGGGAGAAGTCCATGTCCACAGAGGTATACTAAAGCAGGGTTCATTAAAAGTTGGCGATATTATTAATTCCGAAGTTTCAGTAGAAGAAAGAAAGGCAATAACTCTTAACCATTCTGCAACCCATCTTTTACACTCAGCATTGCGAAATACTCTCGGGCATCATGTTTCTCAGAAAGGTTCGTTGGTAGAGGCAGAGAGGCTGAGATTTGATTTTTCTCATCCTGCGGCAGTAACAAAAGCTGAGCTAGAAACTATAGAAAAACAAGTAAATAGAGAAATACTAGCTAATTCAGAAGTTAATAAAGAAGTTATGCCGATAGAGGAAGCTGAGAAAAAGGGAGCAATGGCTCTTTTTGGGGAAAGGTATGGTGACGAAGTAAGGGTAGTCTCTATGGGTGAAGATTTTTCTATAGAGTTTTGCGGCGGTTGTCATGTGAATCGGACTGGTGACATAGGATTATTTAAACTTACTAGCGAATCCGGTATTTCTTCAGGTGTTCGCAGAATTGAAGCGGTAACGGGGTATGGTGCTTTAGAGTTAATTAAGCAGGAAGAGCAGACAGTTAAACAGATTTCCGACATTATAAAATGCTCCCCACTAAATATAGTCGACAAGGTAAAGCAGTTATATGATAGTAATCGAGTCTTAGAAAAAGAGATTGAGAGAATTAAGGTCAAACTAGCCCATAGTGCGGAAAATGATTTGTCGGATCGGGCTATAGATTTGAATGGTATTAAATTGTTAGTCGCTAATGTTGAAGGATTAAATTCGAAATCATTGCGGAATACTGTTGATCGACTAAAGAATAAATTACAAACCTCGGTCGTCGTTTTAGGAACTGTTTCGGAAAATAAGGTTAATTTGGTCGCTGGTGTGAGTAAAGATTTAACTGAAAAAGTGAAGGCTGGTGAATTAGTTAATATGGTAGCCGAGCAGGTCGGAGGCAAGGGTGGCGGCAGGGCAGATATGGCGATGGCTGGTGGTTCCGACATAGAATCTCTTCAAGGTGCATTAGATAGCGTGCAAGTTTGGGTAGAGCGGAAATTTAGTTAGTGGCACTTATTGTTCAAAAATATGGAGGTACTTCAGTCGGTGATATTGATCGCATAGATGCTGTCGCTGAGAAGATCGCAAAATTTCGTCAAAAGGGAGATGATCTTGTTGTTGTCGTATCTGCCATGAGTGGAGAAACTAATCGACTAACAGCACTAGCTCATGAAATGATGGAGCGACCTACCCCTAGGGAAATGGATGTTCTTTTGTCGACGGGTGAACAAGTTACGATTGCTTTGTTGAGTATGGCGCTCGAGAAACGTAACTGTCAGGCTCATTCATTTACGGGAAGTCAGGTAAGAATCCTCACTAATGGTGAACACACAAAGGCAAGAATTAAAGAAATTGATGAGTCTCTTATTCGAGATGAGATAAAGCGTGGGAACGTAGTAGTTGTCGCAGGCTTTCAAGGAATCGATGCGAAAGGCAATATTACAACCCTTGGAAGAGGCGGTTCTGATACTACAGCCGTAGCGTTGGCAGCAGCGTTGAAGGCAGATGAATGCCAAATATATACAGATGTAGAAGGTGTTTACACAACTGACCCTAGAGTTGTTAAAGAAGCAAAATTACTCAAGAATATTACGTTTGAGGAAATGCTTGAGCTTGCAAGTTTGGGGGCAAAAGTATTACAAATTAGAGCAGTCGAATTTGCTGGAAAATATAAGGTACCACTCAGAGTGTTATCTACGTTTAAGGAAGGGGTAGGTACCCTTATTACTTTAGAGGAAAGTTCTGATATGGAAGAGCCTGCTATTGCTGGAATCGCTTTTGAGCGAGATGAAGCGAAGTTAACTGTCGCTGGTGTTCCGGATATTCCGGGGATAGCTTATGAGGTGATCGGGCCTGTGAGTGATGCGGGTATAGAGGTAGATGTAATAGTACAGAACGCAGCTTCTAATGATTCAAATGATATTTCCTTCACTGTTAAAAGAGGGGAAAGTGATAAGGCTAAGCAAATTTTGGATTCCGTTGCACTTTCTTTAAAAGCCCGAGAAGTTGTTTTGGATACGAATGTCTGCAAAGTTTCTTTGGTTGGGGTCGGAATGCGCTCTCATGCGGGTATTGCCAGTAAAATGTTTAAAGCCCTTGCTGATGAAAATATAAACATTGAGCTTATTACCACATCGGAAATTAAAATTTCAGTAGTCATCGAAGAAAAATATCTTGAGCTTGCGGTAAGGTCTTTGCATAACGTTTTTGAACTAAATGACCCGAATTGTGAAAATGGTTAAATCTGAGCGTATTTGCTTTATATCTGAATAAAATCACTTGAAAGTCTTGGCAATTTGTAAATATAGGTGGATACTATATGCAAGGGAAAAGATGATGCTCGGCCCTAGCATGGGGTTACAAAGGGATGGTTAAAGGAGAAGGTCAATGTTAATACTGACCCGCCGTATTGGTGAGACCCTGATGATTGGAGACGAAGTAACGGTTACTGTTTTGGGCGTTAAGGGTAACCAAGTGAGAATTGGTGTTAACGCTCCAAAGGATATTGCAGTTCACCGTGAAGAAATTTATCAAAGGATACAAAAAGAAAGTAGTGATAATGATTCTGCTGAGGAAATTTCTAGCGATTAAAATAAGAGCGCTATAATTTATAAGAGATTTGATTTTCTATTGGTTAGCAAGATACCAATCAGAATTAAAAATTGCAGAAAAATGATCTTCGGATTGAAATGCTTTATATACGTCTTCTGCTGAAAAACCTCTGCCTTCCGAGTCCCATGCAAAAATTGTAAGAACAACGGCTTGGGTAAACATTGTCCTTTCTTGTTCAGTTCGTTCTGTTTCTTTACTTCGCTCGATTAGTTCTTGACTTATTTTTTTTTGATTTTTCAGATAAGCTGTCGTGTTCCTTCTTGAGCAATGCTTTAAAGTTAGCATTATCGATACTCATCTATATGTCCAGCGAATTATGTTTTTGCATATTTAAATTGCTTTGAGGGCGAAATAATACTATATAAATCATATGTTTATAGTATGGCGGAGGGCGAGGGATTCGAACCCTCGATAGGTTTAACCCTATACGCCCTTAGCAGGGGCGCGCCTTCAGCCACTCGGCCAGCCCTCCAGATCTCAAAGTCGGCCGGATGATAACACAGCATCCTTCTTCGGCAGAAATGTCCAGATTCGGTTAAATTACTCCGGTGGCAAAAAATCTATCTATTTCTTCTTTTCTGAAATCCAGTTCTTCTAGTATTTTTCGAGAGTGTTCGCCCACGGCTGGAACAGCAGAAATCGTTGGTTCGAATTCACTATTATTGGTGGGTGGTTTAAAACTTGAAATTACCCCAAAGGGAGTTTTAGTAGGAACTATTCGATCTAGAGCTCTGAGTTGAGGGTGCTTCCATACTTCGTCCATATTATTAACATTTGCAAAAGCAATTTTTGCGTTATTGAGTTTCTTGCTAATCTTTTCAAAAGATAGTTCTGAAAAAAAGCTTTGTATGATCCCGCGCAGTGCTTTTCTATTGAGTGATCTACTAGCGTTATCCTTAAACCTTAAATCTTCGAAAAGATCGGGTTTTTCTAAAACCGATTTGCAGAAAGATTCCCATTCTCTCTCGTTCTGTAGTCCTACTAGAACTAAATTTTCTTCCTTTGTGTGGAAGATCCCATATGGATAAATACTTGCGTGATCGGCACCTGTTCTTTCGGGCGGAGGGGCGCCTTCATAAGCGTAGAATAGGGGAAAGCCCATCCATTCTACCATTGCTTCTAGCATTGAAATGTCAATCCGACTCCCTTTTCCTGATTTTCCGCGTTGAATGATAGCCGCCAAAATAGCTGAAAAAGCATGCATGCCTGCGGCTGTATCCGCTATTGATATACCCGATTTGACAATACTCTCTTTTGTTCCCGTGACGGATAAGAATCCGGATTCAGCTTGTATGAGCAGGTCATAAGCTTTTTTATTCTTATAGGGTCCCGCTGGGCCGTATCCAGAAATATTACAAACAATTAGTTTCGTATAAGTATGCTTAAGTGAATCGTAGTCTAGGCCTAATTTTTCCATTGCCGAAGGTGCTAGATTTTGAACTAAAACATCTGCTTTACTCAAGAGCCTATTAATAATTTTAGACGCTTCTTCACGTTTTATATCCAAAGTTAGGCTCTGTTTTGATCGATTTGTCCATATAAAATGAGAAGATTGTCCTTTAACACGATCGTCGTAATTTCTGGCGAAATCACCAGTGTCACGTCGCTCTATCTTAATAACTTTGGCTCCAAGTTCAGCAAGTTGCCTTGTACATAAGGGTGCTGCGATGGCATGTTCGAAAGAAATGACTGTTATTCCGGCAAGTGGGGTATCTCGCATCATAGTATTATTCTTCGCCAAAAATTTCCGACTGCATGCATAAGTTTCCTTTATGGTCTTCTATCCATAAAGATGCTTTATTTTCCAAATTTGCGTTTAATCCGCAAACTTTAAATGGATGTAGATCAAATACCGGATGTATAGCTTTAAAATTAAACTTCGTAATCTTAAATTTTGGTTGTTGTTCGGCGAAGGAATCTATTAGTAATGTAGCAAGCAATGGTCCATGAACTATTAAGCCTGGATAACCTTCTTCTTTAGTCACGTACTCACGATCATAATGGATGCGATGTCCATTAAATGTTAGTGCCGAGTATCTAAATAAAAAGACTGGATCAGGAGTTATATATCTTGAATAATCTGAATTATTCGGTGCTTTTTTGGTGGAGGGGCTTGAAGATTTTGAAGAAGGGTTATCTCTATAAACAATGTTATGCTCTTCCGACAAAGCTATTCCCGTGTCGTCGCTAATTTCATGAAGCACGCTTACGAAAGCTAATACGCCGCTTCTTCCTTCTTTAATTTCCACATTTTTTATAATTGAATTACGTTCTACTCGTTCGCCGGCCTTTAATGGACGGATAAAATCAAACCGACTGCCAGCCCACATGCGTCTAGGAAGAGGGATAGGTGGTAGGAATTCTCCCCGTTTCGGGTGCCCATCTTTTGCAATTTTTGCTTGCGGGGCAGGTTCAAGGAAAAATAACCAGTGCCAAAGCTCGGGAATCTTATCGCCTGGCTGAAAATTCGTTAAATTCTTGTCCATGGTTGCAGCCATGGCATTTAATGGTGAGAGTGTTAATTCATCTGTAGTTGATTCAGACTTGCCAATCCATTTCTCATAGTCGCCAGAATTGATTTCCATACTGTAATTTTTTAATAAACCCTTAATAGATTTGCCGGAAACGAGAATTTAATAGATGCAGCAATAAGTTGCTACTAAAATGAAGCCGTTTTACCATCTCGTCTTCATATCCAACAAAATAGGGTTGTTATACAAAATGACAGGAAAGTACTTTGAAGAGCTAGAGGTCGGTATGGAGTTCGAACATTTGCCTCATAGAACTATCACGGAGACAGATAACTTTCTATTCACTACTATGACTCACAATCCTCAGCCATTACATTTGGATAAAGAATTCGCAAAAACAACGCAGCATGGTCAAATAATAGTAAATAGCTTGTTTACATTAGGTCTCGTAATTGGTTTGTCTGTTGGGGATACAACTCTGGGTACAACAATTGGAAATTTGGGTATGGATAAGACAGAATTTCCTAATCCGGTTTTTATCGGAGACACGATCAGTGTAATTACGAAAATAGTTGATAGACGCGAATCTAAAACTAAGCCGGACCGGGGCATTGTGTGGTTTCAGCATACGGGCATTAATCAGCGTAATGAGGTTATTTGTGAATGCTTACGTAAAGGGATGATGTTGAGAAAAGGCGCTTAATTTCAAGCATAGATATATTTAATACTAAATACTTTAAAAGAGAATTATGTCCAATTTACCAACCCCAGGAGCTAAAGGCCTTAGGCGTTCGTTACATTTTGTTCCTGGCGGCAATGATCGAATGTTTGAAAAGGCCTTAAAACTTCCCGCCGACTCCTTGATTCTTGATTTAGAAGATTCGGTAACTCCCGAAAATAAGAAATCAGCAAGGAAGCAGGTTTATGACTGGATCAAAGAAACAGATTTTAAAAAACAAGAATGCTTGGTGCGTATCAATCCATTGGATACCCCATGGGGTGACGATGACCTTCATGCCATTATGGAAGTATTGCCCGATGGATTGGTGCTTCCTAAGGTTGCAACTGAACAAGAAGTAATAAACATCGATGCACTTGTAGCTAAAATAGAGAAGAACCATCAACTACAGGAACGCTTAGTTTCGTTCATTTTGATAGGCACGGAACTGCCAGGGGCTGTTTTTAACTTACCTGCAATGGCTAAAATTGCTCGGGTTGACGGAGTTACGTGGGGGGCAGAGGACCTTTCTGGGGCACTAGGGGCTAAGGCCAAGCGTGATTCCGACGGAAACTATTTAGAGGTATTTTCCTTTGTGCGCTCGACCTGTTTATTGGCTGCGGTGGCTGGTAATGCCCAACCTATTGATGCGGTATATGTGGATATAAAAAATCCTGATGGTCTGGCAAAGGAATGCAAAGCTGGAGCTGCTATGGGCTACACCGGTAAGGTGACTATTCATCCGTCGCAATTAGAAATTGTTAATGATGCCTTTACTCCAAGCCAAGAGGAAATATTGGAGGCTAACGAATTAATTGCGGCGTTTGAAGAAAACCAGAGAGAAGGAAAAATGGCTTTCACTTTTAAAGGTCAGATGGTTGATGTTCCTCACCTAAC
>JAQWTK010000067.1 GCA_029242705.1 Gammaproteobacteria bacterium
TCATCAGGATCTGGAGTAACTTCTGTTTCCACTAATAGTCGTTCGAACGGATTATCTAGATCCCAATGGTCATTCATGTGTTGGTAGTACCAACGAATTTCCCCGGTATCGATTTCAAGCGCTAGCGTTGAGTTGTGATAAAGATGTTTATTATCGGTACCACCCAAATAAAACTTTGGAGCGGGCGAGGTTACTGATGTGCCCATAATAATTAGACCCAGCTCGGGATCATAGCTTGGTACCATCCATGAACCTACGTGATGACGAGACCCAAAAGGTACATCACCCCAAGTTTCGTCACCGGGCTCTCCGGGAGCAGGTATTAACCTTCTTCGCCAAACTTCTTCTCCGGTACTGGCATTGTGCGCGGCAACAATGCAAGCATTTGGGCCACCCCAAGGGCGACAACTTCGGCCTGAAATCGCTAAACCATCGGCGATTATTGGCCCTGAGCTGTGGGTTGCCGAGTTAACCTGATAATCGAGTATTTCAGTTTCCCAAACTTCCTCGCCAGTGAGTGCATTGAGAGCAAAGATATGATTATCATCAGACGTGTTAATAATCTTGTCTTCATAGATAGCAAGATTACGATTATTACGCGCGTTCCCTCCGACTAATTCATATAAGTCCTCCGGGATATCACGCCTGTATTCCCAAATAAAATCGCCCGTTGCTGCGTTGAACGCTTCGATGACGTCGCTTGCTTGAGGAACGAACAACATACCGTTATATGCTAAAGGAGTAATTTCCCCTGTTCCGGTCGCGAGATCTCGTGTCCACACTAAGCGAAGCTCGCCTACGTTTGCTTTAGTGATTTCTTCCAGTGGGCTATAGCCCCAACTATCCAATGTGCGACGCCACATCAACCAGTCTCCATCGGCGGGGTTTTGTAACATCTCGTCTGTCACAGAAGGAAAGTTGTCAGTTTGCGCTGATAGGCTAAGAGGATTAAAAAATGCAGTAATGAAAAAAGTGCTTGTTAAGAATAGTCTATTAAACATTGTTTTAAATTGGCATCGCATAACGCTGTTCCTTAGTACGTTTTTCAAATATTAGCTTCTATTCCCTTGGGTCAAATCCAAAGTTAACGATATTTCCTGACTTTAATTTGTTATCAAGGCTTAGTAACGGATCAAGTCAGCAGCTAAACCTTGACACTTTTGTAATATAAATAGATGCCCTAAATCGATAAGCGACCAGTTGAATCACCTAATGATTCGATTGGTGTTCCTAGCTTGTCTAACAAGCTCAAATGCAAATTGGTAAGTGGCGTATTTTCAGGATACTGTAAATGATAGCCGCCATGAGCAACATTTCCCGCCAATAAGATTGGCAAATCACGAGAATAGTGAGAGTTGCTGTCAGCCATTCCAGCGCCGTATACTATAGTCGAGGAGTCGAGCATTGAGCCGTTTTCATCTTCGGATTTTCTCAAACGTTCTAGAAATTCTGCAAAGAATGTCATGTGGTACTGATTAATTTTTAAAAGTTTCTCGAGTTTTACGGGGTCACGTTGGTGGTGAGAAATTGGATGATGTGCATCAGGTACTCCAATTTCAGCGTAAGTGCGACCGGTAATTTCGCGTCCCATCATGAAAGTAGCGACGCGTGTCATGTCAGTTTCCCAGGCCAATGCCATCATATCGAACATGAGCCTTGCATGTTCCCCAAAGGTGTCTGGAATACCAGCAGGCTGTTCCACTAGGGGTAATTCTCGATTACTTTGGGTTTCTGCCATTTGCACGCGCCTTTCTACATCACGCACAGCTTCCAAATACTGAGCAAGTTTCGTCTTATCATTTGCCCCTAATTCTTTGGACATGTCCCGGGCGCGTTCTGTGACTGAGTCAAGTAAACTAGAATCTTTCGTTAATCTTGCTTTACGAACTTCTGGGTCTGTGCTGCCGGCATCCCCAAACAAGCGTTCGAAAATGGCCCTGGGGTTATTCTCCATTGGCAATGGAGTAGTTTCATTTGCCCACGAAATAGTGTTGGTATAGGCGCAACTGAATCCTTCATCACAGGAACCAGCGAAGTCGCGCCCATCAATTGCCAATTCGAGAGTTCTTAATTGTGTTTCATTACCCAGTATTCTTCCTGCTATTTGATCCATTGAAATTCCAGCGCGAAGGTTTGAGCCATTGTCGCGAGTCGAAGCGACACCGGTTAAGAACCTAGTCGATGCTCGTGCATGGGGTCCTTCTCCATCTACCCCCTGAAGACCGCTTAGAATTTGTAATTTTTCCCTAAATGGTTCCATTGGCTTAAGTATCGAAGGAAACCTAAACCCACTTCCAACCGTAGAGGGTGTCCAGTGATCCATTCGCATGCCATTTGGCACATAAACGATTCCAAGTCGACTGATTGATTTAGGCGCTGATCTGGCCAGCGCGGGCACCATAGCATCGAGCATGGGCAGTGCTACGGCAGCACCAAGGCCGCGTAACATTGCTCGGCGAGGAATAGCTTTCTTAGTAATTATCATGATTCTGACCTCCGCATTCGGAAAGGGGCACTTTTTATTATGCCCATAATAGTAGATGACCAGCTATAGTTATCCAATGCTGCATTTCTGGTAATTTGGCGTATCGTAGGCTTATCAAAGTATTCGGGTGGGCGACCAATTGCATAAGCAAAAAGTTTTTCCGTTACAGTTCCTGAGAATTCATTACTGCGATCCAAAAGTATCTCTCTAAGCCCATCTAGTCCGTAAAATTGGGTTCCATTAGGCAATTGCCCCGAAGCATCAATAGGCAGATCACCATCCCCCTTATTGCGCCATTGCCCTATGGCATCATAGTTTTCCAAGGCAAGGCCAAGTGGATCCATAGGCAAATGACATACTGCACAATTTGGATTTTCTCGATGTTTGATCATGCGATCACGTACGGTTGCTGGTTGGCCATCTTCACCAGTTTCTGGGAGGTCTGGCACGTCATCTGGAGGTGGTGGCGGAGGCGTACCTAGAATATTGGTTAATACCCACTTGCCCCTTAAGACCGGCGAGGTCCTATTTGCATAGGAAGTTGCCGTTAGCAAACTGCCTTGCCCCAATATACCGCCACGTTGCTTGGCTATTTCACCCTTTAATTCAACCCTTCGAAAATGGCTGCCATAGATTCCTTCAATTCCGTAGTGTTTAGCGAGGCGCTCATTTAAATAGGTATAATCGGCGCTAAGAAGGTCGAGAACTGATCTGTCTTCTTTAAGTAAACTTTCAAAATAAAGCTCGCTTTCTTGGCGAAACGCAGTACGAAGATTCTCGTCGAATTCGGGAAACTCTACAGCGTCAGGAACAAGGCTGGGAAGGTTTCGCAAATAGAGTAACTGCCCTGCGAAGTTTTTAACGAGAGCGATGGAGCGGGGATCTGATAGCATCCGCAGAGTTTGTTTTTCTAGGACATCGTTATCTTGAAGCTTTCCCTGCTCGGCCAACTCTAGTAACTCTCTATCTGGCAGGCTGCTCCATAGGAAAAATGACAAACGGGATGCTAGCTCCATATCGCTTAATTCATAATTCATCCCTGGAGTCGTGTTTTGGGGGTCTTTTTCCACTCGGAATAGGAAATCAGGTGAAATCAAAATTCGTTCGATCGCTAGTTGAATACCGGCATCAAATTCTAATTGTCCATCCCCTCGGCCAATTCGGTAAAAGTCTAGCAGGGTATCGATATCAATTTGCTCAAGGGGTCTTCGATACGCCTTATTGGCTATACCAGAAAGTATCTGGATTGCACATATTTCTTCCGAGCCAACGTCATTTTCATCTGGTATACACGTGAATATAGCCTGACGACTTGGAGTGATTCCCGGTCCGGCTGGCTCATATGGACCTGTTATTTGGGCTACTTCTATTGCCGCGTCGCCGTCACGCATCTCATTGACAGCTGCGGCAAAAACTGATTGTGGGGGCTGGAGAACACCTTCTGGTTCCGTTAATTTTCGCACAAACGACACGCCGACAATGTGTGGGCCCGCTTCTGCTTCAAACCGAAGTCTCAAGTTGGAATCCGCAAACAGCATATATTCTTCCCATTCCCTGTCGCCGAATTGATTGCCGCCATAACTGGCAGGAGCCTGCAATACGTCAGGTTCTTCGCCACCAATATTAAAGGTAGCAATAAGTTCGCTATCAAAACGAACTTCTATTTCGTGACGGGAGCCCATTCCTCTTATGTAATTAACATAATTTCTATGCAGTCTTAGTGATAGGTCGTATTCACCAGCTACCGGAAAGTAGTGACGCATCGCAATACCACCACGAGAACCAAACGGCAGATCGTCGCTCATGCGATCTTCTTGGTTTAACAGTATTGGTACTTCATATGTTTCTGAAGCCGGACCTAGTGGAGTCTCTCCAATTGCTAATCGAGAGATCTTGCGGGCCGCTGACAAATACCGTTCCATGAGAGCCGGAGAAACAGTAAGGGCGTCTGCCATATTGTCAAAACCATAAGCATCGATATCATCAGCGGGTAGAAACTCTTCAACATTGACTTCAATATTTAACAAGTCACGTACAGCATTAGAATATTCTGCTCGATTAAGGCGATGAAAAATATCAGTACGCCCCGGGTTAGGATTGGCCGCTGCCAAGGTATCTAGTTCTGTCTCAAGCCAGCTTACCAGCTCATCATAAATTTCGTCGGTGGGCCGAGGCATCTCCATCGGAGGCATCCGGCGGTTGCGTAATTGCGATAACATTTTTTCTGGTAGTCCCTCATGGATAGATAGATCTGTGAGGTCTATGTTTTGGAATGAAACGTTAGCCGTTCTGAGGACATCATTGTGGCAAGCCAAGCAATATTGATTCATCGTATTGACTATCAATTCTTGATTATTTTGACTGAAAACCCCAACCGGCAGCATCGCAACTGCTGAGAGCCCTAGAATAAACTTAAATTCATGTAATCTTTTAAGAAGATCTATTTTCATTATCACTTAAAATAGTAGGCTATATTGTTAATATTTTTGTTAAATTATTGTTTTAACTGCCTTTATTATTAGGATTTGTGTAAAACCCCGCATCTTAAGAATATTTTAATTTGTGGCCAAGATCCTAGTAATTCAACTTGCCACGGTGTTGGCAGGCTGTCAATTATCCTTTGAATGCCGTAGCATTTAGGACTATGGATAAGAACAAAAAACACCGTTATTTTCGGAGCCTTTCTGCAGCCATTTGTGCATTCTTACTCGTTATATTTTCTCTGCCCGCTAGTCCTCAAGAGAATTATGAATTAATCGCTGCGGCGCGCGGCGAAAATATACAACTTATTGAAGAGCTATTGGATGCGGGTTCTGATGTAAATGTTATTCAGGGAGATGGAGCTACAGCTCTGCACTGGGCAGTCCATCGTAATAACTTCGAGTTGGTCCAGTTGCTGATAGAGGCAGGTTCAGATGTAAATATTTCCAATGAGTTAGGAGCGACACCGTTATGGTTGGCAGCATTAAATGGCAACGCATCCATTACGGAAAAATTATTAGATGTGGGAGCTAATTTGAACGTTGCCTTAAAGATGGGCGAGACTCCATTAATGAGTGCGTCGCGTTCTGGTAATCTGGAAACCGTCGCTTTGTTACTAAATAATGGAGCGGATGTTAACGCTGCGGAGAAGGAAAAAGACCAGACTGCTCTTATGTGGTCAGTAGCACAGAGCCACGCTGATATTGCGGAGTTACTAATTGAAAATGGGGCCGATATTAATGCGAGATCAAAAGTTTGGTACCAATTAGAAAATACGGCTGGAAACACTAATCCAAGCGGCAACTTTATAATGGCGCATGGAGGCTCTTCAGCGATTATGTTTGCGGCTCGAACTGGAAACGTAGAAACCGCAAAGGTGCTCCTTGATGCTGGAGCGAATGTTAATGATAAAGCTGCTTCTGGTGTTAGTGCGCTTACTCAAGCAGTGCATAGTGGACATCAAGACCTGGCTCTCTTTCTTTTGGAACGTGGGGCTGATTCAAATGCTATTGGAGGAGGCTATACGGCTTTGCATGCGGCGGTACTAAGAGGCGATGTCAAGCTAGTTGAGGCATTTTTGGAACAAGGCGCGATTTTTGATACTCCGGTAGAGCATGGCTCACCCGGAAGAAGATTTAGTGCCGATTATTCAATTCGCTCTCAATTGATTGGTCGAGACGCATTTTGGATGGCAGCTAAGTACGGAGAAGTTGAAATACTTAAAGTTCTTTTGGATGCAGGTGCCGATCCATTGACGGTCGACGAAGGTGGTGTCACTACCTTACAGGTTGCTATGGGTAATTCTGGTTCGTCTTTGGATTGGCGACGTGATCGTATCGGTAATGAGGAGCTAGATTTGGCGGATGAGGAAAGGAGGACTTACGAGCTAGCCCAAATTCTTATCGATGAAGGAGTTGATATAAATGCTGTAGATAATCGCGGTAGAAGCGCTATTCATCATGCGGTGTTGAAAGACTTTCCATCCGTTGTTGAATACTTGGCGATGCGCGGAGCTGATATTGACATGAAAAATGACCGCGATCTAACTCCACTTCAATTAGCTGAAACTGTTCAAGGCATTCCTGGAACTAATGGATTAAGAGGAACTCGTCCAGAGGTAGCAACACTATTGCGAAGACTTGGGGCTATCGAGTAAATTTCAAATCAATCCTAAGCCCCACATAGCGCAAACAGTAAGGAATGAAACTATTCCTCCGACAAGGGTTGCCCCGCCATAGCTAAAAACGGCATCAGGTACACTTAGCTTTGATAGAGATGTACAAACCCAGAAGTAGCTACTATTTACGTATTTAATTATCACCGAGCCGCTTGCGCCGGCAAGCATTGCTGCTTCGGGAGACAGACTTAAACTACCTAACATAGGTGCAACTAGGGATGCAGCGGTAATGACGCCTACTGTTGTTGATCCTGTGATCATGTTTCCAATTATCCCTATTACAAATGGCAGCAATATTGTAGGCAAACCGTAATCTGTAAATAACATCGCTATAAAATCAACCGCTGGGGTGCCTCTTAAAATAGCACTAAGAGAACCTCCCAAGCCGGTAACAACGAGAATCATTGCTGATGTTTTTAACGCTGCTTCAACCCACGCATTTTTAGCCTTTGCTTTGTCTTCTGGATTGGTGATATTGCGATAAGCCAGCCAAACACCAACTGAAAGCGCGATAACAGGCCAGCCAAGATAAGAAAATATTGTCCGCAAAATATGTCCCTCTGGTGCCACCAAAGAAACAACACTTTGTGTTCCAATAAGGATGATTGGTATTACGATAGGCGCATAGGAGCTTAAGTTACTCGGTAATTCTTTGGTCCCTTCTCCATCTAAGTCTTCTATTGAAACGCCTTCAAATTCTTCGCTAGCCATAGTTTTAATGCGAGGGCCTGAAAAATAAACACCCCAAGCCCAACACGCTAGGGACCCAAAAAGACAAGCAATACTACCAAATATTATTGTTTGACCGATGTCGGCACCAACGATTGCTGCAGCAGCTAATGGTCCGGGTGTTGGAGGCACTATGGCGTGAGTGAGCTGCAAAGCCCCTACCAGGCCAGTAGACATCGCTGCGATACTAACATTCATGGTTTTTGCTGCGGAATGTACCAGCGGGTTCAGTATTACATAGGCAACATCAGAAAAGATTGCGACGCCAATGACGAATCCGGTTAAAGTTAAAGCTAGAGGCATGCGGTGAGAACCAACAAGGTTGACCATCGATTTTGTAATAACCTGTATTGCTCCAGTATGCTTTAGTGCTTCCGCAATTATCGAGCCTAGTACAATCACCACGCCGATAGAGCCTAGTGTGTTACCAAAACCACTCTCAAAAGCATCGATAAAATTATTTTGTTGAACACCTGGCAATATACCGAAAAGGATTATTGGAATTAGTAGCGCGAAAAATACGTGCCATTTCCATTTTGCTATTAGGAATAAAAGGAGAAAGATTACAATAGCGAATCCTGTAAGAGAGATCGCTGCGCTGGTGCTAACTGCTGTATTTGGATCCATGAGTCACTCTTTCTGTTTTAATATTATTGATTGGATAAAAATTCCATGGCGGCGTTGACCCCGCCGATTTTGTGAGGCACGCCAGCTATGGCTAGCCCCATTTCGACGCCTCCGAGCGTGCCTGTTATAGTTAATTCATTGAAATCTCCAATATGGCCTATCCTAAAAATTTTATTCTTCATTTTCCCGAGGCCTGTTCCAAGTGACATATTGAATTTTTCGAGAATAATTTTGCGCAAGTTATCTGCGTCGTGTCCTTCTGGCATTAGGGCTGCGGTTAGAGAGTTACTATATTCTTCAGGGATAGAGCATAGGTTTTCCAGTCCCCAGTTTTCCAAAGCGATCCGAGCTGCTTGTGCGAATCTCGCGTGACGGGCATAAACGTTTTCGAGACCTTCATTGTGAAGTAACCGCAACGCTTCTTGCAACCCAAAGAGCAGGTTGGTAGCAGGAGTATATGGAAATACGCCCTGCTTATTATTATCAATCATTTCTTGCCAAGACCAGTAACATAGCCTGGAAGAAGCATTTTTAGAGGCAAGTAAGGCTTTTTCACTAATTACGTTAAAGCCCAGTCCTGGAGGTAACATTAGACCTTTTTGCGAGCCACTAATGGTTACATCGACTGCCCAATCATCGTGATGGTATTCGGTACAACCTAATGAGGAGATAGCATCTACCATAAATAATGCTGGGTGATTTGAGTTATCTATTGCTTGACGAATTTCGTTTATGCGACTGGTGGCCCCGGTGGAAGTTTCATTATGGACTACACAAACAGCTTTGATTTCTTTTTCTGAGTCAGCAAGCAACTTATCTTCGACTATTGTTGGATCAACTCCCCGGCGCCAATCTCCTTCAACCCATTCAACTTTGATTCCTAGCTTTTCTGCCATATTTTTCCAAAGGGTGGCAAACCAGCCTGTTTCAAAAGCAAGTATTTTGTCACCCGGGGAAAGGGTATTCACTAACGCCGCTTCCCAAGCTCCAGTGCCAGAAGAAGGGTAGATAATTATCGAAGCTTTCGTGCCGAATATCGGTCCAAGCTGCTTGAGGATATCAAAGGTCAAGTCAGGGAACTCGGGTCCGCGGTGGTCGACGACCGCTTTAGACATCGCTCGCAGCACACTATCTGGCACATTAGATGGCCCTGGAATTTGTAGGAAATGTCTTCCTGCACGATGGTTAGTGATGCTCATAACGGCTAGTCCGATTCAATTATTTATTTTAGGCCATTGGGCCTGTATGCAGATTTATTTTAAAGATTATAATCTTTCTCAAAATAGGCTTCGACATCTTCTCAAAAAAGTATCCGGCGGCTCAACATATAAACAAACGCCTGTTTGCTAATAGGTTTAGCATACATGAGTTAGATAATTAATCAGTGACCTTGAGCCCATTGATCCAGGTCTCTATAGGTTGTATCTTCCAGAGTTCGTTCTCGGGAATTGAAAAGATGTCTCGATCAAGAAATACAAAGTCTGCTTTTTTTCCGGTTTCGAGTGTGCCAAGAATATCTTCTTGGTGCCCTGCGTAGGCAGCATCAATAGTAAAACTAGCGAAAGCTTCTATAAGCGACATCTTTTCTTCTGGAAACCAGCCTCCTGGGGGGTCATTACTCCTATCCTGCCTGTTCACTGCGGCGTGAAGGCCCCAGAATGGATTAGGTGATTCCACAGGAAAATCTGAGCCATTCGCAATTAATGCGCCTGCATCGATTAATTTTCTCCAAGCGTAGGCGCCCTGTATGCGAATTTCACCAATTCGTTCTTGTGCCATATTTTTATCGCTAGTTGCGTGTGTTGCTTGCATTGAAGGAATTACTCCCAGTCGGGCAAACCTTGAAATATCCTCATAGCGAAGGATTTGGGCATGTTCTATCCGATGTCTTCGCTCTCTCGAATTTGTCTCAGCAATTAAACGCTCATAATTATCGAGTACCTTTAAATTTGCATTATCACCAATCGCATGTGTGTTAACTTGAAACCCCTCATTCATGGCAGAGCGCATTAAAAATTCTAATCTTTCATCGTCGTAACGAAGAAGGCCCCTATTACCTAGATCATCAGAATAATCTTCGATCAATGCAGCTCCCCGACTCCCAAGAGCTCCATCTCCAACGATCTTAACGCTATGAATAACGAACGTGTCATCATCACTACGATAAAAGCCTTCGTTTAAACGGTCCTGGTACAGCGGGTCAGATGCAGAAAGCATGGCGTTTACACGAATTGGCAATGGTTCATCTTCATTAATTTCTTTATAGGCTCGCACAGTTTGGCTGCCAATACCCGCGTCATGTACGCTAGTAATTCCGTAGTCAGCTAGGCTCTCCATCGCAGTGCGCAGCGCAAATTTTTGTTCTTCCAACGTCGGGTTAGGTATATTGGAACTAATATAGTTCATTGCTACATCTACAAAAATTCCCGTGGCGCTGCCTTTTTCATCACGCATGATTTTTCCGCCAGTTGGATCTTCTGTGTCCAGATCTATGCCGGCTAAATCCATCGCAATAGAGTTGGCCCATCCCGCATGCCCGTCTATTCGCGTAACCCAAACTGGCTTATCACTAATTAAGTCATCGATACTTGAGGCCGTTGGGAAAGCATTACTATCCCATAGTACTTGGTTCCAACCCCGGCCTAGAATCCATTCGAGTTCAGTATTTTGCTCAGAAAAATTCAGAATTCTCTGAACTGCCTCCAGTTCCGAATTGGCTCCGACCAGGTCTACACGCAATAAGTTAAAACCGTAACTACTGATATGGCCGTGTGCGTCAATTAACCCTGGAATCAGCGTATTGCCATTACCATCAATTACAGTGTCGGCATCTGTTGGCAATTCATCTGTGGAAGAATACAGGCGATCTATTCGATCATTGGTGAATTTTAATGCCGTGAATGTTTGTAACTCACGATCACTATTCAGTGTATATCCATTGACATTAATGATTAGCGTTGTTTCCGCTAGGATATAATTTGAAAATAGACATAAACCGAGTACAAGCGCGAAGTTTTTCATATCTTAATGTTTTATCTTATTAATATAGTAATCGAGTCTAGCATATGAAAAATTCGAGAGCAGGGTGGGTTTAGTCAGTATTTTTACCTTAATCCCGAGGTGACGCTATTGGTTTTGAATAAAAAAAGCCCGATTGCTACCTAGCAATCGGACTATGAACAAACTCTGGTCCGACACACTTTTCTTTTCTTGACCATCAAAATTTAAAGAGTATTCTTCCCAGCTTTGTCCCCCGTAGTGTAGAATTTCGTTTGCGAGCTAAGATGCGACCACATCAACGAAATAGCATATTAAATAGCTGATTTTTAAGAAATTTCTAAATTCTCAAAACTAAAAAACCTTAATAACTTAGCGTAACTCTTCTATTTATTAATCCAGAAAAGGGTATCTCTCCAAAATCAAACTTATTAAAAATAATTTCTTGTCATATTATAAGCGGAAGTATTTGAAATTTAGATCACACGCCACGACTTCTATGCGATTTGAGTGATTATGAGATAGGATTCGATTCTAGATAGAGACAGGCCTATCATCTATGTTAAGAATTTTACTTTTACAAATGCTCCTCTTACTTAGTTCTGTATCTCCTGCACAGAATTATAAAATTGGGCATTGTTATCAAGGCTGTCCTTTGGGTGGTAGTTCAGAAAATCACCTGATAATTCGTCCCATTTATGCTCTGTCTTATAACACTGACACGAAATCTGCAGACTGGGTTTCATACAAGGTATCAACTAATTCAATCGGTATTGCCTCCAGTTTGTCGCGGATCCCGGTTCTTGATGAGTATGTAACTGATACATTAAGAGCGGATGACTTTCTTGGGTCTGAAAGTTTAGGCTTGGTTCGTTCACAATATGTTCCACTAGTAGACTTTGCGGGAACACCCTACTGGAATGAAGTTAATTATCTCACTAATACTGTTGCTAGGACTTTAAGTTTGAGCCAAGGCGCTTGGTATGGTTTAGATTGGTCGATTAGGAACTTGGTAAATCGAAGTGGTGAGGTCTACGTGGTAACTGGACCGATATTTGATCTGAACTCTAAAAGACAGAACTTATTTACGGACAACCCCCACCGTATTCCAGACAAATTTTTTAAAGTCATAATCGACTCAGAAGGGAAAGGAGCAGCATTTATTTTAGATCAATCCGCACCTATTCATTTACACCACTGCGAAATGCAGGCATCTATAGAAGAAATCGAAAAGCTTACCCAGCTAGATTTATTTCCTTTGGAAAATAAGGGAATTGAAGAGTCTGGATATTCGGGATTGGGCTGTTTAAGACAATAAATTATTGTAGTTCGATTACAAAGTAATCGTCGTTTACAAGCTCCCTAATCATTCTATCTAGAGCACCTTGCACTGCGGCGCTAATACCTTCGCTGCTAGGTACGGTTCCTCTGCCAAAAAGGGTTGTTTCCCAAATTGTTCTGCCTCGTCCCTGAAGGGCGACGTGGGTTCGTATTGTTAGCTGAAGTGATTCCACACCGGCCCTGTCCACGGTCTGTAATTGAGAGCTAACTATTCGACCATCAATCCGCATATCTTCATCCATATCTACTAAGTCAGCCCCCCCATGTTCTAGGCCCTGTATCAATGCGTTTTGAACAATATCTGCTAAGGGACCTTCCGCTACGTAGTTATCAACAATTTGCCGCGGATCTTTTCCACGTTCATCACTAACTTCTCCCATTTTAAGAGAGATGCCAATATTGCTGAAGTCAGTGTTATGATTTCCCGTATATATATAGCCCACAGTTATTTCTTCCGCTCCAGTGCGGTAAAAATGGAATAACGCAAAAAATATCATTAGGAAATGTAACTGTTTCATTTTCTATACTCGCCTCAAAGTTAGTAATGTTTATTAGTAAACTAGAACAATGTAAAAATCATGATCGCGCAAATTAGTGATATTAGGGGTCCATTACGAGTTTTAAAAGGGTACTTAAAAGCTCGATTTATAGCCAGCCTTTACCAAAGGCTAATGGAGCTCGGAATCTGGCCATGGCGCGCCGGTTCTGTGATCACTTAAGGGCTTTAACCCTTGGAACAAAAATTTCTGAGCACGTTTCCCCTCATAAGTTTCGGTCGTGTAGACATTTCCTTCAGAATCCGTAACGATGCTATGGGTGCCGAAAAATAAGCCAGGTTGCCTACCTCCATCTCCAAATTCTGCGAGAACTTCCAATGAGTCTCGTTCTAGTATGTGCACTTTAAAGTTTGCGCCATCGGCGACATAGATAAATTCTTGGTCTTCATCATGAGAAAAAGAAATGTCCCAGGTGGAGCCAGCTAATGTTAAAGGTGCCACCTGACCTTCTTTTACGAAGGTGCCATCTGGGCGAAAAACCTGTATTCGGTCGGCTCCTCTGTCGCAAACATAAATTAACCCGTCATTAGAAGGTTCGGCGCAATGCACAGGACCAACAAACTGCTGTGGTAGGGGTTCATTTGGGTCATAAATAACCCGCTCATCGATCGGTTCATTCCCATAGGCGCCCCAAAACCTTTTAAAGGCCCCAGTAGCTACGTCTACAACTGCAACGCGTTTGTTACCATAGCCGTCTGCAAAATAGGCCTCATTCGTTGCATGATCTATCGCTATCTCTGCTACTCTGCCAAAAGACGTAGTGCTCAAACTATCAATTGGTTCGCCAGGGATTCCAATTTCACGCACAAATTGACCGTCTCTGGTGAAAACAAGCACGTGAGAGTCGCCACTTCCATTACCGCCTATCCAGACATTCCCATCAGCAGCGATCTCGATTCCGTGGTTAGACTCTGGCCAGGTATAACCATCCCCTGGGCCACCCCAAGCATTTATTAAGTTGCCAGCACTATCAAATTCTAAGATCGGTGGTGCCGCTGTGCAGCATTCAGCTCGCCCTAAATCTAATCCCAATTCCTGACTCATGAACATAGAGTCTTGATCGCGGTGCACCACAAACAAGTGGTCTCTTTCATCAATTGCGATTCCTATGGTTCTACCCATTATCCATTTGTTAGGAAGTGGCTGGGGCCAATAGGGATCCACGACAAATTGAGGCGCTAAACGGTCATTATTTCCGGCCGTCGCTGATTTTTGTACTGCGTTTTGGGCGATATTCAAAAGAGTAAATAGTGATATCGCCAGGGCGCTAAATAAAATGCCTTTTCTTTTTATAATTCTCATGGCTTGCCTCTTAAGTTTAAGACCATCTTATGATGGACACTATCACCATTTTCTGGTCAGAGAAACCAGTATTAATGCTAGATGTGTTCTGATAAGTCGGATGAGTGGAATATGTTTAACAGGCTGGCTCGTAACGGACACAGACCTCTATCGTTGTGCGCCTAGAGCATAAAAAGCTTAGTGCATAAAAAACCCGACCAATCCTGAGAGTGGTCGGGTTTTCTGTTTTTGCTCTTTAAAGTTCTTAGAGTTCGTCAGCTGGCCAAGTAGGTGCGCGATCTCGCACTGTAACAGGCTGCATACCTTGATAGAGGAACTTCTGGATTCTCTTACCTTCATAAGTCTCGGTAGTGTAAATATTACCTTGAGAGTCAGTAGCTATACTGTGAGGTGCGAAGAAAAGTCCAGGCTGCCTGCCACCATCACCGAATGTATATAATACTTCCATAGATTCACGATCGATAATATAGATCTTAAAGTTCTGGCCATCTGCTAGATAGATGAACTCTTGATCTTCATCTGGTGAAAAGTCTATGTCCCATGTTGACCCTTGAGCCAATGTTGCTGGAGAAATAATAACTTCCCTTACATAAGTGCCATCGGTGCGGAAAACCTGAATTCTATCAGCGCCACGGTCACAAACGTAAACGAGTCCATCGTTCGAAGGCTCAGCACAGTGCACCGGGCCTCGGAATTGTTGAGGACCAGGTTCGCCAGGTGTGTAGGTTACATCTGCATCATCATCTGGACGATTTCCGTAGGCACCCCAATATCGCTTAAATGCACCGGTAGCTAGATCAACAACCGCGACACGCTTATTCACGTATCCGTCTGCGAAGTAGACTTCATCGTTGGCTGCGTCTATAGCAATTTCAGCAACTCGACCGTAGTGGGTTTCGCTATTGCTGTCCATCTCTGCTTCAGGTACTCCCACCGTACGAACGTATTCGCCATCTCTAGTAAACACCAAAACATGAGAGTCAGGTCCGCCATTACCGCCAATCCAAACATCGCCATTTGGCGCCACATCTATACCATGGTTTGATTCTGGCCATACATATGGAGCGTCTTCAACTGGACCGCCCCAGGCATTAATAAGGTTGCCTTCTAAGTCGAATTCCAGAATTGGAGGTGCCGGTGTGCAACATTCCGCGACTCCGGAGTATAGGCCGATTTCTTGAATGCGCATGAATTGTGATTCTGTATTTCTGTGTACCGCAAAAATGTGGTCTCTTTCATCCACGTCTACACCAATTG
>JAQWTK010000074.1 GCA_029242705.1 Gammaproteobacteria bacterium
CTAACGGAGCAACAAGAAAATATTATTGCACTAATCATGAATGACGTGATACTTAGTGGAGAATTACCTCAATCGGTGAATCTAATTATCGAAAATACCCCACCTGCTCTAGCAGGTGCTTCTGCAACTAGTCGCAATAAAGTCGCTACTCTTTCAACGGGACTGGAAATTCAGGTTCCGGAATATATGGAGATAGGAGAAACAATTAAGGTTAATACAGCTACCGGAAAATTTATGTCTCGCGTTTAGACCGTAAATCTACTTTTACGAAAGCGAATACTTATATTAACGATACTCAAACTTTTCTTCAAAAGTAAAGCTATAGATTATTCTCGCGCTTGAATTGCGACACTGCAATTCCAGCAGGCTCCAAAGTTAGCATAATTCTGCTCCCCACAGTTGTGGCAGCACCAGTCATCTTCATCTTCTATATTTTCACTCTCAACCTGCTCAATAATTTTTTTCGCATACTCAAAATACAGTGAATTTCGCACCCAGACTTCTGGAAGGCATTCGCTAACAGGGATTTCTCCAGAAATCGAATATAGCTTATCATTTTTAACAATAGAGTAAATTCCATGCTCTTCTAGAATATTCCTTATATGCCAAGCCATAGGAACGCTATCACAACTATATACTCGTCTCATTGTTATCATTTATTCCAATATTTTTAACGATAAATTTGTCTCCAGCGCAACCCGCAACAAAATAAGCCACCAAAATAAGTAATGACGCCACCAACAACAAGCAAGCTTAATCGTACTATTTGAGCACCAGTTGTTAATTGTTGCCAACCTTCCCAATCGCCTGAGAAGCTGATCAAAAAATAAGAAAGCAGTATATTTGCAAACAATAATTGTACTAAAAACCAACCCCAGCCTACTTGAAAATAAAATACTTTTTCTTTAAAGAGCCCTACGATGAGCAGTCCTGCGTTTATGAATGCAGCAATACTGGTAGCCAATGCTAGACCTATATGAGCAAAACCATTCAAGTAAAATAATATGTTCATAACCATATTAGCCATCATGGCGATTATCCCAATACGAACCGGTGTTTTCGTGTTTTGTCTAGCGAAGTAGCCAGGAGAGAAGATTTTAATGGCCATGAAAGCAAGCAATCCTAGAGCATAAGCACGCAAAGAACCTGCGGCAGACACTACATCGACAATAGTAAAATTCTCATTCTGGAACAAAGTAATTAGCAGCGGTTCTGCGATCAGTATAAGAGCAACCGTAGAGGGAATGGCCACTAAACAAACTAGTCGGAATGACCAATCTAAAGTTTCTGAGAACTCTTGCATCGAAGATTCAGCATGTTGTTTGGAAAGGTTAGGCAAAACAACGATTGCGATTGCAATGCCGAAAGTACCAAGTGGTAATTCCATTAAACGGTCAGAGAAATACAACCAAGACACGCTTCCAGTTATAAGCAGAGATGCAATAAAAGTATCAAGCAGCAAATTTATTTGGGTGACTGAAACTCCAAAAAGTGCTGGAAGCATTAGTTTCTTGATTCGTATAACACCTTCGTGAGTATGATCTTGCTTTGGTCTTGGCATCAAATTAATCTGATGCAAAAAGGGCAGCTGAAAAAATAACTGTGCTACCCCAGCGATCAAAACCCCCCAGGCCAGAGCTAATTCAGGCTCCCTCATATAAGGGGCTAATAAAAATGAACTAGAGATTAGAGATACATTAAGAAGAGCTGGCGTGACTGCAGGGATTGCGAATTTACCATATGAATTCAGAATCGCACTGCATAAAGCTGCCAACGAAATCAGCAAAAGATAAGGGAACGTAATTCTCAACATCTCAACAAAAAGTGCAAATTTCTCTGGTTCATCGGTAAAACCGTACGCGATCGGTATTCCAAGCCAGGGAGCCAATCCTACTACACCGACAACTAACAGAAGAAGAAATCCTCCCAAACTAAAGGTCACAGAATTAATTAAACTTACTACCTCAATATGCGATTTCTGAGAGCGATATTCTGAGAGTATTGGAACAAAAGCTTGATTAAACGCCCCCTCCGCGAACAACCGTCGCATAAAATTAGGGATTTTATTAGCCAAAAAAAATACATCGGCCGCATCGGTTGTGCCAAAGACTCGTGCAATAACAATGTCTCTTATCAAGCCTAAAGTACGAGAAAGCATTGTCATCGATCCGGTAATACCACTAGCTTTTAATAGTCCACTACCTTTAGCTGTGGCATCTATTTGCTCGGATTCACTTTTGTCATTACTTAGCTGAACATCTGTCATTTTGTTATAACTTTTCCGCCTTAAAAATTACGATAACCCTAGAATAAACGGCAAATTTCCTTTTATAAAGGGTCCGGATTGTAATATAGAAAATTAACTCTTTGTATTAATTATATATTTTGACGAAAAGTAGGTCGAATTATCTGGAGCGCTATTGACATCAAATAGTGAAAGCGGCATAGTGTCGCACCCTCCACATAGTGGAGCTATTAGGCACAATTGATAACGTGAAATAAAGTTAAATTTTATTTAAATTAACTAGATCAAAAAGATTTAAGGAGTCAGATTTGGCAAACTCTCCCCAAGCCAAAAAGAGAGCCAGGCAAGGCGAAAACCGCCGGCGTCATAATGCTTCTTTTCGCTCTATGGTGCGTACATCTATCAAAAAAGTAGATGCTGCTATTGAGAAGGGCAATCATGCCCAAGCATCAGAGGCCTACAAAGCGGCAATGCCAATCATTGACCGTATGGCCGACAAAGGAATAATTCACAAAAATAAAGCCGCTCGGCACAAGAGCAGACTAAATTCGGCAATTAAAAGCCTGCAGTAAATTATTGGATAAAATCTAATTTTGTAAAGTTATAATTCAAGAGAGTATTAGATTATCGCGATGAATAATCTCTTCATCTCCAGAATAGCCGAGTAATTCAATTATTTTTTCACTACTGTGACCTAGTAATTTTTGTACCTCCACTCGGCTGTAGTTGACCAAACCACGTGCGATTTCGTTTTTTTCCTCGTCCAAACATGAAACTACATCCCCGCGAGAAAATTCCCCTTCTACATTTTTAATCCCAACGGCCAGTAGACTTGTACCAGAATTTTTTAAGACGCTTATTGCACCAGCATCCAGAATAAGTGATCCTTTTGAGGTGAGTTGACCAGCCAACCATTGTTTGCGCGCGGTTATAGGCTCACTATCGGCAGTTAATACAGTACCTATCTGATCACCTGTCATTAGCTTGATGAGAACATCATCAATTCGACCATTAGCTATAACGGTATCTGCTCCTGAGCGAGCAGCTAATTTAGCCGCGGAAACTTTAGTATGCATACCACCTCTACCCAAAGCAGTCCCTTTCCCAGCAACTTCCATCAGAAATTCGTCGTGAGCGGAAGCATTCGAAATCAATTGTGCTTCTTTATTCGAGCGCGGGTCAGAATCGAATAGACCGTCTTGATCTGTAAGAATAACCATTATCTCGGCATTAATTAAATTCGCCACTAACGCGGCGAGCGTATCATTATCACCAAAACAGATTTCTGCGGTTGCCACAGTATCATTTTCATTTACGACAGGAACCACATGCATTTTCAACAACGTTGTCAACGTACTGCGCGCATTTAGATAACGAGTGCGGTCAGAGAGATCTTCATGGCTTAAGAGAATTTGTGCCGTATGAACATCATTTTGCATGAAGTAACTCTCATAGGCCTGTACTAATCCCATTTGTCCCACAGCGGCAGCGGCTTGTTGGAGGTGTACTTGCTCAGGCCTTGAATTTAAAGACAGTCGCGCAACACCCTCCGCGATCGCACCTGAGGAAACTAATACCAATTCCACACCACGTTTTTGCAGCAAAACAAGCTGTTCAACCCAATGTGAAATTGCCGCCTTGTCAAGACCGAGTCCATTATTGGTAACGAGAGAGCTACCCACTTTTACCACCCAACGTTTGGCCTTTGTAATTTTTTTTCTAGACATCTTAATCTCTAAGAATTATTGAACACGCTAGGATTATCTTTGTTTGTAATCTTAGCATCTGCAGTTTTCTTTCTTATTTCGAACGCCAGCATTTTCTCAAGTTCTCGATTCTTTTCTCTATATTCAGGAGAATTTTGTAATTTATTCTGATGACTTTCTATAAAATTCATTAATCTACGCACGAGCGACCCACAGCCTTCTTTCGTTAACGAAGATATTTTGTAAATTGGCTTATCCCAATTTAGTTTTTCCCGCAAAGTACTTTCCAGCTCCTTAATATCATGCTCATTTATTAAGTCTGATTTATTTATTACCAACCATCGCTCTTTCGAAGAAAGCGCAGGGCTAAATTTTTCTAATTCTTCAATTATTTTTTCCGCAGCTTCTACGGGATCATAACCATCTGCTGGCAAAGCATCTACTAAATGCAGTAATAAAGTTGTACGCGAAAGATGTTTTAAAAAACGGAACCCAAGCCCCGCTCCTTCCGATGCTCCCTCAATCAAGCCTGGTATATCTGCGATTACAAAACTGCGTTCTAAATCTAACCGCACTAGGCCTAAATTAGGAATGAGAGTGGTAAAAGGGTAATCTGCCACTTTTGGCTTTGCAGCTGATACTGAGCGAACTAAGGTAGATTTACCCACATTCGGAAAGCCTAGCAAGCCGACATCTGCGACCAAACTTAGTTGAAGTTGCAAAGTTCTGGCCTCACCACTACTACCTTTAGTAGTCTTACGAGGCGCCCGATTCGTACTAGATTTGAATCGAGTATTGCCAAGGCCATGGAACCCGCCTTGAGCGACCTTAACAAGAATTTTTGGATCACGTAAATCCGCAATAAGTTCGTCCGTATTCACATCAATAGCACTTGTTCCTACCGGTACTTTAACTATTAAATCTGCCCCACCAGAACCTGTACAGTTTTTCCCCTTTCCAGACTTGCCTGATTCCGCACGATATCGAGGCTGGAATCTGAAGTCTACAAGAGTATTTAACGCGGCATCTGCTTGCAAAAAAACGCTACCCCCATCGCCTCCATCACCACCATCTGGCCCTCCTCTTTCGATATATTTTTCACGGCGGAAACTTAGACAACCATTACCTCCATTGCCCGCTTCAACTGTAATTTCCGCCTCATCAACGAATTTCATTTTGATAACCAATTTTACATGAGAAACAAAAAAGCCCCGTCGAAAGACGAGGCTTTATGAGTAATTTAACTTAAGTTAAGCCTATTCGACACTTACAAATTTGCGATTCTGTGGGCCTTTAATTGAAAACCTGACTACACCACTTGATTTTGCAAAAAGTGTATGATCTTTTCCACACCCAACATTCTCACCCGGATGAAATTTAGTTCCACGCTGCCTTACAATAATATTACCTGCCTTTATTGCCTGACCACCAAAAAGCTTAACGCCTAGGCGTTTCGATACGGAATCTCTGCCATTATTAGTACTACCACCAGCTTTTTTATGAGCCATAACTTATTCCTTACCTTCAGTTTCCTTAGCCTTAGCCTTAGCCTTAGCCTTAGCCTTGACCTTAATACCAGTAATTTCTATTTCCGTAAAAGACTGGCGATGTCCTTGTTGTTTTTTAAAATGCTTACGGCGGTTAAATTTAATAATCTTAATCTTTTCGCCACGTCCTTGTTTTAAAACCTTGGCTTCAACTTGACTACCTTCTACATAAGGCTTGCCAATTTTCACTGACCCGCCTTCACCAACCAGTAATATCTTATCAAATTTTACTTTATCGCCAGCAGCCGCATCTAATTTCTCAAGTTGCAGGACTTCACCCTCTTCAACTCTATGCTGCTTACCACCACTTTCAATTACCGCGTACATATTAATCTCCACCATTAACAGCGACGACATTTAAGCCAATCCACTGAGGGCCCGGATTTTACGGGATCAACCCTCGCTAGGCAAGCTAATTTATAGGCCTAGGAGAAGTTTATGGATGCAACTAACTGATCCAAAGCTACCTTATTTATTGGCCTTCATTAACTTGACAGGCAAAACTAGGCTCCATAGCATGCACACTCAAATGATAGAGCTTAATTAACAATAATTAATATAACTTTTAATTTGTTGGCCCACCCCAAAGATGCATCAAGAAATCGGAAAGATCGTTGAGTTAGATTTTAAAAAAGTCGACAATTTTATTGTCAAAAATCTTCATTCTGAAGTCAGTTTAGTTGAAAGTATCGGGAACTACATCGTAGAGGCTGGTGGCAAACGAATGCGCCCTATTCTAGTCCTACTAGCTGCACGTAGCTGTGGCATTGAAGATGACCAACATATTCCTATGGCTGCTGTAATAGAGTTTATTCACACTGCGACCCTTCTACACGATGACGTTGTCGACATGTCTACTCTTCGGCGCGGACGTCCTACCGTTAATGCGGAGTGGAATAACCCATCCAGCGTCTTAGTCGGCGATTTTATTTACTCTCGCGCGTTCCAAATTCTCGTGCAGATTAACAACATGGAAGTTATGGGAGTTATCGCGAATACCACAAACAAAATAGCTGAAGGAGAAGTTCTTCAACTAATTGAAAAACAAAATCCAGAAACATCTGAAGAGAGCTATATTCGGGTAATTAGGAATAAAACCGCAATTTTATTCCAGGCGGCTGCGCATTGTGGAGCTATTTTAGCGAAGGCTGAAGAAGAAACTACCAGAGAACTACAAGCCTTTGGCATGCATTTAGGTATGGCATTTCAGCTTATTGATGACTTCCTAGATTATGCGGGCGATGCTAAAGAGCTAGGTAAAAATATTGGCGATGATCTGGCAGAAGGGAAATCTACGCTACCTCTTATATATGCGATAAAAAATGGTGAAAATTCTCAGAGGAACCTTATTAAAAAGAGTTTAAGCGCAAAAACCCTCCCAAAAGAAATGCTAGACGATGTTATTCAAATCGTTCGTTCTAGTGGAGGCTTAGATTACACTCGAAACCTAGCAAAAGTCGAGGCGAAAGCGGCTTTACAATGCCTTCAATCGTTAGCAGATTCTAGCTACCGCAAGTCTTTAGAAAAAATGGTCGACTTTTCAGTAAGCCGCAAAAGCTAGATTAATCTCATATTACATAGCGGAATAATTAGGACCACCTCCACCTTCAGGGACTACCCAATGGATATTTTGAGCTGGATCCTTGATGTCGCAGGTTTTACAGTGAACACAGTTTTGAGAATTTATTTGAAATTTCTTTTCTCCGGACGCTTCTTCAACTATCTCGTAAACTCCCGCGGGGCAATAACGCTGAGAAGGTTCATCATACATTGGCAAGTTAATTTCGATTGGAATCGTCGCATCTTTCAATCTTAAATGACACGGCTGGTCCTCAGCATGATTTGTATTTGAGAGAAATACTGAAGACAGCTTATCAAAGCTAATTTCTCCATCAGGCTTAGGGTAATTAATCTCAGAGCACTCTGCAGCTGGCTTCAATTGACAATGATCTTTAGATTTATCGCTAAAAGTGAAAGGGAATTTTCCTAGGAAAATATTCTGCTCAATAAAAGCGAAGGCACTACCCACCCAGAAACCAAATTTGTGGAATGCCGATGAAAAATTTCTGGTTTTGTACAGCTCTTTGTGAAGAATTGATTTTTTAAACCGCTCTGAAAAATCTATAAGCTCGCGTGGAGGTGACCCATCGTTAAGCGCCTCGAATAATGATTCGGCAGCTAACATTCCTGAACGCATAGCAGTGTGGCTGCCTTTAATCTTAGCCGCATTTAACGTTCCAGCATCGCACCCAATTAAAAGACCACCTGGAAATGACATTTTAGGAAGCGAATTCAAACCACCTTTAATTAGCGCTCTTGCACCATAACTAATTCGCTTACCACCGGACAAGGTATTTTTGATAACAGGATGATGTTTATATTTTTGAAATTCATCGAAAGGGCTTATATGCGGATTCGAGTAAGATAAGTCAACAATCAAGCCAACCGAGACTTGATTATTTTCAGAGTGGTAAAGAAATCCTCCGCTGGTAGCAGCATAGCTTGCTCCCACCATAGGGTAACCTGCCGAATGTACAACTAATCCTTCGGTGTGCTGTTTCTCCGGAATCTCCCAAACCTCCTTTATGCCAATCCCGTAATGTTGTGGATCGCAATCTTGATCAAGCACATATCGATTTATGACTTCCTTGCCTAGATGACCTCGACAACCTTCTGCAAAAACCGTGTACCTGGCGTGAAATTCAAAACCAGGCTCATAAGATGATTTCTGAACTCCTGCTGCATCGACACCCATATCTCCCGTTGCTACACCCTTTACACTGCCGTCGTCATTATAAAGGATTTCTGCTGCAGCAAAGCCCGGGAATATTTCAGCACCAAATTCCATAGCCTGATCACCTAACCAACGACAAAAATTTCCAAGGGAAATAATATAGTTGCCGTTATTATGCATTGGCCTAGGAACTAAGAAATTAGGAAATTTGAATGATCTATTTTCATTTGGGAGGTAATAGATATTATCTCTCGTTACCATTGTATTTAAAGGCGCGCCTTTTTCTTTCCAGTCGGGAAGCAATTCTTCCAATGCAGAGGACTCAAAAACAGCACCCGATAATATATGCGCACCTACTTCTGAGCCTTTTTCTAACACGCACACAGATAGCTCTTTTTCAGCATTTTTTGCTAGCTGCAAGAGACGAATAGCAGTTGATAGCCCTGCAGGGCCTGCGCCTACAATCACGACATCAACTTCCATGGATTCACGGCCCATCACTATCCTCGGAAATAATCTTCAATCAAGTAATATTCTTTAGTTAAAACATGAGGTTAACTGAGTAATTTTCAATAGTAGTCGATACCATCTCTAATTCCTCTAGATTTATAAAACTACTATTTGCTGCCTATTATCCTGTTTTAAACATCCCAACGCAAAGCCAGCCGACTTTAAATGCATTACAAAATATTACAAATAATCATGAATTTGAAGAGATTTGGGCAGATATACCAAGAGATAATTCATGCTGTTATAAAAAAGTAACGTTATTAGTCGCGTAGGTAAAGATGAATCAGAAGCTCAGAATTCGTTTAACAATTTTACTAAAATTTAGCCTCCTAGTATTTTCATTAAAAGCAAACGGCCAAGAATCAAGCATTTCAGAAGATGACGCTACGGTAACTTATCCTGCTTCATACTTTGATCAATATAAGCCCTTTTCGGTCAGCGATATGCTCGACCGCATACCGGGTATCAATATCGCACGTCAGGGAAACTTTAACAGCCAGAGCGGACCAGGAAGCTCACAGGGATCAGACAGAAGAGGTCTCGGTCTAGGTGGCGATCAAGTTTTGATTAACGGTCGCCGAATTACGGGAAAAGAGAATGAAGGAAACAGTCAATTGTCGCGGATTCCTGCAAATCAAGTTTCGCGAATTGAAATTATCCGCGGGACTTCTGGTGACCTTGATGTTCGAGGAGCTAGCCAAGTAATCAATATTGTATTGTTAGAAGCCCAATCGCGCTCTTCGATTGCTTATGAAGTTAATGCCGATCATTACCATGATGGCAAAATTAAACCCGGGCTGAAACTTTCTTTAAGTGGACAACGGGGCAACTTCGATTATCTAGTTAGTGGCGAAGCCGAACCTAGATGGGAATATCGCAAAGGGTACGAAACAAGTATTTTAGCTAATGGCCTACCTAATGATACTGTATCCAGGAAGACATACACAGACCAACAACCTATCGTACTTAGCACTAATCTTGGATACCAGCTTTCCGATCAAGACATAACCCATTTCAATCTGCAGTACAACCAAAATGATGCTCCATATACAGAAGATAGGGTAATAACAGACCTTCTTAGCTCGCCAGCGAAGTCGGACATACAATTTGACAACGTAGGTAATGACTCTGATTTTTGGGAAATTGGCAGCGACTATGAACACACCTTCCAAAACGGAAATCGTTGGAAAAACCTATTTATCGTGAACAAAAAGGAAGATGGCCGACTAAGAGAAAGGTTTAATCTAAACGAAGAAGACGTTAAGGACCTCTTCCTAAAAACATTTAACCAGTACGAAGAAAAAATATTCCGCACTTCTTATTCTATGAATATAAATCCTAGTCAAGATTTGGAGGTCGGGGTAGAAAGAGCACAGACCACGCTCGAATCGATCTTAAAGCTTGGATTAACAACAGGAGGTGACACATCTAAGCAGTTTGGAGGTCTAAGTCCAATAACTGACTCAAATGCAACGGTCGAAGAAATACGTTATGAAGCGTTCGCTGTCCATAACTGGCAAATCAATGATCGAATGAGCCTAGAAAGCACGTTGATTTTTGAAGAATCAACAATCAAACAATCTGGCGATATTAGTAAAAAAAGAGATTTTAATTTCATTCGCCCAAAACTAGACTATCGATTTGATATAACAACTTCTCTGCAACTCAGGACAACCATAGAAAAAGATGTAGCCCAGCTAAGCTTCAATGATTTTACTGCCAACATTAATTCACGAGACGACGATCAGAACTCCATAGCAGGGAACCCTGAAATACGACAAGAACAATCTTGGCGTTATGATATTAATCTTGAGTATAGATTTAATAATGACAACGGAGTAATTAATACAAATCTTTTCTATCATGACTTAGAGGATGTCATAGATAAGATAGATGTTTCCACTTCAGCAATAATCCAATCTGCCAACGGAAATATAGGAGACGGTGAGCGTTATGGCGGTAGTGTTGATACAAGCTTACGTTTAGCAAAATTCGGTCTACCCCAAGTGCTTTTAACAGCAAGAGTTGATGTCGAAGACGGTATTGCAACCGACCCTTTTCTTGGCATTGACCGCAGGTTACAAAGGCAAGGACGAGGTCGTTATCGATATGGTTTTCGCCACGATATGAGCGCGAGAAACATCAACTATGGAATCAACGTCAGTGGATCCTTCGAGGGTGGTTCGCTTATTTACGATATTGATAAAATAGAAAA
>JAQWTK010000076.1 GCA_029242705.1 Gammaproteobacteria bacterium
TAATAGGGTTGAGCTTCATGTTTATATGGGAAGGACGCTCTTTGGGAGACCTATTTACTAAGATGAGCACCGAGATGCCTACCGACCAACCCGGCAGTCTCTCCCAGCAAAGTTATGCTGCTATATTAGCGTTTATCTTGCAGTCAAATGGATTTCCAGCTGGCGACAGTGATCTATCATCTAACGCGGACTCACTCTCCCCTATTCAAATTACCTCTCAGTAAATGCTTATTGTAGAATGTAGATCTTAAAAATTCATTCAGTAAAGTATAAAAAATGACGGTTACCAAACTAAAAGTATTAGCTTCCTTCCTGATCTTCCCATTAATCTCATTCTTAGTTTTTTACGACTGGGCCGAATCTCTAGCAAGTGATCCAAGTGCAGTTACAATTCTGTCAACCTTTATCCAATACGTCATAATTTATGGCGCCACAATATCTTGCAATAACGCAGAGGTCTGGGCAATTATAATTCTAGTAGGTATTGGTCTAACAATTTACGGAGTGATAAATAGATCAGCCTTTACATTTCTTGTAATGAATATTTCTCTTTTCATTATCTTCTGTTTACCAATATTTCTTGCCGTAACCGGAACTACAAGATTTTGCATGTCGTTCCTAATTTAATTCATTAGATCCACTTTAGACCAAGCAACACAGTAAATTAAACTTACCTAAGTTAGAATGTCCCAGTAAGTTTAAACGACAACATTACGCCTCTTGTGCTACATCGGTTTTCAATTTCTTCTATAATATTATTCGATAGCCGACCCACATATCTGATGCGCTCGCGACATTGTTCGTTACTCGTTGCATCAAATGCATCAAAGCGGAAGCTAGTGCCACCATCGGTTATATACTCTGCAAATATTGATACATTAGGCTCGCCAAGAGTGCTAACCACATCATCAATATCATAGAGTTTTTCATTTCCATCAAACCGATTACTCCAACGCCCGCCCCAATTCAAGTTCCATTTCGGAATATCATGACGAAAGCTTAACGTCCACCGCCCTCTACCGTAGAGCTGAAAACGCCTCTCAATACCAGTAAACGGATCCGTGATTTTAGAGTCTGTAACACTCCACGCCGACGAAACCAAAAGATTTGGCATATCAAACATACTCATCCGGACACTGCCATTGATTCTAAGGCCATACATTTCACCATCACCAATATTACCGTTTGCTGATTGGAGATTGGACTCATCGGCAGTTACATCAATACGCTCAATTACATCGCGATGATCGTGATAAAATAAATTTGCATCTATAACACCCATATCATTCGGCAGACGATATTCTGTGACAAAATCATATTTCCAAAACCACTCTTGGCGAAGATTAGAGTTTCCCGCAAATGTATTCGAATCTTCATCTTGTTCGTCGGTTGCTGCAACAAAGTCGCTAAAACTCAATTGGGTGACCACCTTCTCTAAGGAACCACGTAGCTGAAGACTTGGCGTCATATCATAACGAAAGTCAACTTTGGGTTTGATAAAATTAAAATCCCTTTTATTACGAACGTCTCCCCATTGTTCAATCTCGGAATACTCATAAAGCAAGTGGCTTTCTAGGGACATCCGAGAATTAATCACCCAGTTATGAATAATGAATGGCTCATAACGAAGTTCTTCCACTGTAGAATTGGCGTTGCTAACCGGGACTGGAACTAAGCCACCAAAAAAAGAGGAAGGTGCTGATCCCTCTAATGGCAAACCTAGAGCTAATTTAGATTCGAGTGTTGTTACAGCTCTTTCAGCACCAATTTCAATATCTTGATCTTCGAGGATATCAAAAGTATATGAACCTCGAATAATTTCCTCTGATGTACGGCTCCCAGATTTTAGGAATAAATTCTTTTCTTCGCTACTATCGCTAAAAATATCGAAGCGTTCTCGGGTTGAATTTCTGTTGTCTTGATTGAGCACAAACAGAATCTTAAAACGGCTAGAATTTCCAAAAAATGTTTCGTAGTCTCCACCAATTTCCCAATTATGCTGTTTACCAGGAACATCTTCCCTTTGAAACGTTAGGACATTAGGATTAAGCGTGAAGTCTGTGATTCTTCGCTCAACTTCTGTTGGGTTGTCATTTTGTGAAAATAGTGCATTAAATCTCGCACTGGTATTATCACTAAACTCATAACCAAGATTAGCAGTCAGGTCATAGCTAGTCTGTTCGCGAATTTGATCTTCTATCACTCTATCATTTGCAGAAAAGTCTCCAAGTACTGAGTACTCCTCACTTTCAGTATGCCCATAACGAGGCTCAGCAACAGCACTCAGCACAAAATCAAAAGCGCCAATACGATTTGAATAAGAGAGATTGCCACCTGGTTGGAAATAATTATCACGATATCGGTCAGCATTTATTTGGTAAGTCAAACTAGACTCATCTAATTCTTCAAATAAGACTATATTGATTACCTGACCAGTTCCTCGAACATCAAGCTCACCAGAGGTGCCACGAATAATTTGGATATAATCAACTTGGACGGCATTAATCCTGTCCAATAAACCACTTGTCGCATTGCTTTTCCCGGCAGTTCGCTTCCCATTAACAAGAATTTCACTAGCACCTCCGCCGGAACCAAAACCCCGACCACCCCGGCCACCCCCAGCACCCCTAAAACCGCCAGTACTGCTTGGCCCACCGCCTGTGGTCGAACCAACGCCGGGTATTCGATCGATCATGTCTTTGGCGCTAACCGATCCATATTGTGTAAAGTAGGAGGCTGGATAAGTAACAGTAGCTTCATCCTCTGAAATACTCTGAGCCCTTACCCCACTGGATAGCAAAAAGATCCAACAAAACGCCATGAGACAGCTAAATCTATATGTTGATTTCATTATTTCCATAAAATACTTTGGAGATCCCTAAAATTAAAAGTAAAACTATGTGATTATCGGCGCAATTAAACTATTCTGCTACTGCCTGTTAAACTTCGTAACACGCTGGGCAATGATAAAGAGTACCAAAAACTAAAAAAGGGCCTTAATATGAAAATGCTTTCCGCTCTATGGGCATGTATGATTTTGTTTTGCGTGGGCACTACTCCAACTGTCGCTCAGCAAAATGGAACTGCAAATTGGGCTGCCACAGTTCAAAACGAATTTAGAGTCACCCCCAACATTACTTACCGTCAAGCTAATGGCGTGGAGCTTAAAATAGATGTTTATCAATCACGCAACCAAAATAGACCTACTCCCACGTTTGTTTATTACCACGGCGGAGGGTGGGTTGGAGGCTCTAAAGAGGCTAATGTTTTACGCTTAATTCCTTATTTGCAAAAAGGTTGGTCAGCTGTAAATGTTCAGTATCGGTTAGGGAATGTCTCACTTGCTCCAGCCGCAGTCGAAGACAGCCTTTGTGCGTTACGCTGGGTGAGCAGAAATGCGGAACAATATGGTTTTGATCCTGACCGTATTGTTGTGTCAGGAAATTCTGCTGGGGGGCACTTGGCTCTTACAACTGGTATTACTCCTACCGAGGCCGAGCTAGACCATCAATGCCTAGGCGCGGAAACACCAAAAGTCGCAGCGGTAGTTAATTGGTATGGTATCACTGACGTAGGAGATCTGCTGGATGGCCCAAATCAAAAAAGCTATGCCGTGCAGTGGTTGGGAGCGCAGCCTAATAGGGCTGAAATAGCCAAGCGGGTTTCTCCACTAAGCTATATTCGCGAGAATCTACCACCAATTATCAGCATTCACGGTGATGCAGATCCTGTGGTCCCTTATGATCATGCCGTAAAACTACACCAAAAATTAGATCAAGTTGAAGTAATTAATAAACTAATAACGGTACCGAATGGCCTTCATGGTGGGTTCCCTGCCACAGAAATGAAACGAATATACGAAGCTATTTTTTCATTTTTAAATACTAACATTGAATAGAGCCGCATAATGAAAAGATCTAAAAGTTTAATCGTTTATCCATTCCTAGCAACATTGTTGATTAGTTGTAGCGATCAAACTTCTTTGGGTTCTAATACCTATGAAAATGTCGCAGAATGGCCTCACCATGGTGGTGATCACTTTTCGTCTAAGTACGCCCCGTTCGATGAGATAAACGCTGATAACTTTGAACAACTGCAAGTTGCCTGGCGTTGGCAATCTGCGGACCTCCAGCTTTCAGAGGATTTAATCTATCCTACCGGAGATTATCGGGCGACTCCTCTTTATATCGATGGTGTTATGTACACCAATACTAATCACGGTCAGGTTGCTGCATTGGATCCCTCTTCTGGAGAAGAGTTATGGGTATTTGATCCAAAAAGTTATCGCTTTGGACCACCTAACTTCTCGCCCGTGCAAACCCGGGGTATTGAGTATTGGACAGATGGTGAGGTGGAAAGAATTTTTCTTGCAACTTTAGGTAAACAATTAGTCTCTATTGATATTCGCACTGGTCAACCCGATCCAGAGTTTGGCGACAATGGATTCATAGATCTAAAACAAAACCTTGGCCGGCTCGAATTCGAGATGAATAACATTACTCATGGCGCACCACCGATAGCGGTCGGTAATTCCGTGATCATTGGCTCAAAGATATTTGATTACAGCATGAACAATCGGAGCCCCCCTGGACATGTTCGTGCTTATGACACTCATACTGGTGAATTTAAATGGCGCTTCAACACAATTCCCCAGCCAGGAGAAGACTTTAATGACACCTGGGAGAACGGTTCCTGGCAAATTGCGGGCAATACGAATGTCTGGACATACATGTCCGCCGACGATGAGCTTGGAATTGTATACTTGCCTACCTCTACCCCAACCAATGACTACTGGGGTGGTTATCGACTCGGTGAAAACCTGTACGCAGAAAGTATCGTCGCGCTTGATGCCGATAGCGGTGAACGCATCTGGCACTTTCAAACAGTTCATCATGGACTTTGGGACTATGATATAGCTTCCGCACCTAACTTAATCGATATAGTTGTCGATGGAGAACCAATCAAAGCTATTGCACAAGTATCAAAGACTGGTTTTACCTATGTTTTCGATAGAGTAACTGGGGAGCCGGTGTGGCCAATCGAAGAGGTGCCGGTACCTCCATCTAGTGTTCCTGGTGAGCGAGCTCACCCTACACAGCCAATTCCGACCCGACCAGCGCCCTTCGAACAAATCGGCGCGACAGAAGATGACCTGATTGACTTCACTCCAGAATTACGCAAAGAAGCACTGGAGATCGCTAACAATTTTGTTCTTGGTGATATTTTTACGCCACCAATCGTACAAGGCACGAATGGCAAGTCGTCTACTTATGTAGTGCCTGGTGCTGGAGGAGGAGCTAACTTTCCAGGCGCGTCAATGGATCCGGAAACACAAATTATTTACATCCCTTCTGTTACTAGACCAGTAGGTATGGCTTTAGTCGAGCCTCCAGAAGGAACATCGGACTGGCCCTATGTTATTAGTTATGACAGGACACAAGGTCCTCAAGGACTACCGCTTTTAAAACCTCCCTACCGTCGCATAACCGCAATCGACCTCAATACTGGAAATCATGTATGGCAGGCGCCCCTAGGCAAAGGACCAAAAGATCATCCCGCTATTGAACATTTAAATCTGGGTGATCTGGGTACCGTATTTAACGATGTAGTAGCAGAAGGGGGCGTACTCATTACTAAATCTTTGGTAATCTCTTACTTAGCATCTAAAGATGAAATTGGCCCGGAAGAAATCGGTTCAATTTTAGTTGCTTTCGATAAGGCGACCGGAAGGAAAGAAGGTCAGGTAATTGTGGATCAGCGTCTGCATGGACCAATCATGAGTTATCAACACGAGGATAAACAATATATTGCTGTTGCTGGCGGTGGTCGAGACAAAGATGACGAGTTATTGGTATTCGCACTAAGTGAAAAATAAATTTTTTGTAAATAAAGTTAAGACATTCTAACGGAGCAACTAATGAAGAGCACAATAATTGGCAAATCCACGAAGTCACTTAGATATGTTGTTGCGGTGGTTGCTGCAAGCTCCATTCTCTGGACTTCAGAACAACTCATTTGGCCGCAAGCAGCGGCGCAGCAAACAGATTTCTCGGACGAAAAAGTCGTTCACCTATTAGAAGAGCCTCGGCACCGCACTGTGCATAACGAGGGAAATCTTTACTTATTGGACGTACAGGTAAATCCAGGCGATACCTCCTTTGCACACATCCACGACCAGCCTATTTTGCTTACCTCGATTTCATCGGGAAGCGGGCCGTCAAACGGCAATGTGCGTGCTATCCCAGAATATTACAATGAACCTCTAACCCATAAAGTTTCAAACGATGGGCCTGGGCTATTACGTATAATCGCGTTAGTGAACGGCGGCAATGGTGTAAACGGCGGTAGTGATGCTCCTTCTGGAATAGAAAGAGATCCTGATGTTATTAATCCTTGGTTTAGATCTTACCGCTTAGAGCTGGGACCAGGTGAGCAAACGGAAATGCAAACACACAACAATCACACAATTGTTGTTCAAGGTTCTTCCGGATTAGTTCACGTCACCAGAGAAGATGGGGTAGACCGTGAACTAGATTCGGCGGGCGATTGGGCTTGGCGTAAACCTGGCTCTTCTTTCTTGGTTAAGAATATGGGCAGCTCACCAGTTATCGTTGCTATAAATGAAGGCCGAGAATAATTCGATTAAACATTAAACCCGGCGGCTTCTAGGTAGTCGGGTTTTTTGCCTGTAATATAGGAAGATGAGAGGTTATAGCCGTGGACTCATTTATCTTTAACTGGATTAATGAAAACTTGGGTTCCGCAGTCCCTCTGATCCTGATATTTGCGTTCGCAGAAGCTTGTATAGGAATCGGATTATTTATCTCTGGGATATTCCTAGTAGGAATATCAACATTAATGTTAGATCAACAAGCAGCAAGCATCTCATTGATTTCGTTACTCGCATTTATAGGAGCACTGGCCGGCGATCAGTTTGGTTTTTACGTAGGCAGATGGATTGGACCTCTTTTTTATGACATTAGATTTGTGAAAAATCGCGAAGATTCTTTTAACAAAGCGACGATTGCTATAAAAAAGTACGGATCATTTGCAGTATTTATCGGAAGGTTTATTCCAGCCATTCGGAGCCTCATCCCAGCTATGCTGGGAATATCAGGATTCAACCGAATAGCATTTTTATTCTTAGATGTATTGGCCTGCTCACTATGGTCATTAGCCTTAGCAGCCATTGTTTTAGGAATAGGGAATATTTTTTAAAGAAGAAAACCTATGACTGAGAAAGACTGCGCTCTGACAAGAAGTTAGCGTCCTTCTAAATCCCAGTCATTCTTTTCAGCAACACGAGCACCCCGAAGCGTATTCGGCATCCCATAATTACCCTCATGACAAGCGTATTCATAAAGCTGGCCACTGGTTTTAGTCATCGGCACCACCGCAGAAATTTTATCCGTAAAAGTTGTCGGGTCATTAATCGTGAACTCATAAACAACTTGGTCAAACGCCGTGCGAGTAAATTTCTCGGTCAACAGCATGTCATAGTTGTCTCCAGTGCTATTAAACGTTTGTCGATAACCATTAAAATTTTTGGTTTCCACTATTAAGGTATCGCCATCCCAATAACCCCTAGAATCCCCCGACCAGAGTCTTATATTGTCATCCAGGGTTGGTTTTTCACCAATAGGCACAATGCGCGCGTCGTGAATCATCTCAGTAAGGATGACAATATTATTTTCGTTTTGAACCAATTGAACATTGTTATTATAAAGACTAGGCACGAAAGGAGGGCCAGAGTTAAAACCGACAATACACCTCTCAGATAGTCCGCGGTCTTCAGGGCCATCTTTACTGATTCCTCCAACGACAAATCGAACCGGTCTAATTTCGTTAGGGGTATCGGTTATTTGATTGCCGCGTTGCACTTTCGCTCCTTCAACCGCATCTGGAATGCGACCATCAAGAGGATATACGATGTGCGAGGTCCGCATATTAGTTTCCAATCCCTCTGTCTCAAACCAAAAGTCGTTATAACCAAGTACTTGTGGTCCGGTTGGAAGCTCAGCATCCAGATCAACGGCCCGAGCCGCTCTCTCATCGGCTGCTTTCGCGGCCGCCTGTTGCCTATCTATTTCCTCTCGAATCTGTTTTGGCGTTAAAAATTCTTGATCACCCCATTTTTCCGGTCTTTGCATCGGCGTATTTGAAGAAAAATTCCATACACCATTCAAGTCTGGATGCCCCCACTCATTAAGAGGAGTTGTGAAATCACCACCCAATTGCGCAAAAACATTCACTGCCTGCGTGAAAAGAACAAATAGCGCGATTCTGATTAAGTACATTGGTAATGCTCTCCTTTTGACTTAACTCTACGTTAAACTTTAGTTGCTCAAGAATCAACGTATAGTCCGAGAACATTTGTAACGGAACACTTAATTAAAGAATGAATTTCTAGACTTGATAATACGAATTCGTTGCACTTATCCGATACCTTGAATATGCTAAGGATTGAATCTGAGTACGAGTAGCTAAAAATGGCATATTCACTTATAGGTAAGAACTTCACGCCTCCCGATGTTCATGGCAAGGTCACAGGTAAAGCGAAGTACGCAGAAGACTTTAAGGTTGAAGGGATGCTTCATGCACGCCTTTTAACCAGCCCAATCCCTCACGCTCGGATAGCCCGTTTAGACATATCAAAAGCCCTCCAGATGGAAGGCGTAGTTGCTGTATTAACTGCAGACGATGTCCCCAAAATTCCCGATTTAGGTAATCCAATCCTGACTAATGAACCCGCCTATGTTGGTGATCCAATTTTGGCCATTGCTGCTGTAGATGAAAGAACGGCTGAAGATGCAATTCAGGCAATAAATTTTGATTTTGAACGTTTGCCTTTCGTTGTTGATCCTATAAATAGTTTAAAACCGAATGGTCCTCACGCCCGCCTGCAAGGCAATGTCGGCAACTCGACGATGGGAGACGATTTTCGATCGTTGCATTGGAGTGAGGATGAGCTCGCGTCTCTCACCAATTGTCAGCTTCCTGAGGGAGAGGCTGTCCGGGAATGGACAATAGGAGACCTAGAAGCCGGTTTCGATCAAGCAAATTACATACTGGATGAAAGTTTCGTCACTGCAAGCTATTCACATAACTCAATGGAACCACGGTCAGCGATGGCATATTGGGAAAATGGGAAATGCTTTGTGTATGGCTCCAGCCAGAGCCAAAGTTTTCCAGTGCCTGGTTTAGCCGCCTACATAGGAATCGACCCGGCTGACTTAGTTTTCATTGCAGAATTTTGCGGCGGCGGCTTCGGTTCCAAAGGTGGCCCTTATCCCGCAATGTCGATACCTGCACATCTTTCGAGATTGACAGGAAGGCCTGTAATGCTGAGGATTAGTCGAGAGGAAGAATATTACATCGGATCCGCCCGACATGGCTTTCAGGGTCGTGCAAAAATTGGCTTTAAAGAAGACGGTCGCATCTCCGCAATGGATCTATATGTTATTCAAGACAACGGAGCTAATTCTGGTTTCTCTGATTGGCTCTCGGCAGGTGATGCTGTATCTCTTGTTTATCAACCCGAAAATATGAGGTTCCGCGGTGTACCTGTCTTTACCAACACACCTTTAAAAGGGCCACAGCGGGGTCCCGGCCAAAACCAGATTCATTCAGCGTTAGAACCGTTGTTAGATAAAGCGGCTCGGACGCTTGGTATCGATCCCTTAACTATCAGACAAATAAACGCTCCCACTAGCCAAGACACTTATGGTGCAAATAGTAATTCTTTAACCAGCTCACATCTTTCCGAAGCTCTTTCAATGGGGGCCAGGCAGTTCGACTGGACAAATAAGCGCATGCAAAGTGGTCAACGCAAGGGCAGTAAAGTTATAGGAGTCGGTGTTGGACAAGCCTATCACTCTGCGGGAAGCAATGGCTTTGATGGTCTAGTTCGTATCACGCCGGATGGCAAATTACATATCCACACCGGTGTGGGAAACCTTGGTACATATTCTCATACAGGAACATCGAGAGTCGCAGCAGAAGTGTTAAAGTACAATTGGGATAATTGCATAGTAGAGAGAGGCGATAGCCGAAGACACTTGCCTTGGAATCTCGGTCAATTTGGCAGCAACACTTCTTTCACTATGACTCGCACTAACTTTGTAGCCGCTACAGATGCTCTTCAAAAACTTATAGAAATCGCGGCACTAGAGTTAGGAGGCTCACCACAAGATTATGATATTGGAAACGAACGTGTTTTCCGAAAAGACGATCCTAATTCATTTATAACTTATGCTAATGCGGCTGCGAAAGCGATCGAACTTCGCGGAAAATATAGTGGGCAAGTGGTTCCAGAAGATATTAACCTAATGACTAGCAGATCAGTAGCAGCATTAGAAGGTACGGGACTAATTGGCGTAGCGAAAGACAATTTAGAGAAAGAAGGCACGGTGCCAGCGCTGGCTGCAGCTTTTATACAGATCGAACTCGATGTTGAAACTGGAAAATTCGATATTCTTGAATACTTAGGCGTTGCTGATTGCGGAACTGTAATTCACCCTCGCGGTTTGGAGATTCAGGTAAAAAGTGCGGCGGTCATGGGTTTTGGAATGGCGGGGTTTGAGCGTCATGCTTATGACCCACAGAATGGGCTCCCCGCAGCAACTGGTTTTCACCAATCAAAACTTCCAAGTTACCTCGACGTACCCACCCCAATGGATTGGGCAGCCACTGATATTCCTGATCCACAAAATCCAGTTGGAGCAAAGGGTGTCGGGGAACCAATTCAGGGATGTGCAGCGGCTGCTTTGCTGTGCGCTATTTCAGATGCACTAGACGGCCACACCTTTAATCGAGTACCTGTAACTGCCGACATGATTGTTAATGCAGCGAGCGGGCAAGAACAGTCTCAAAAACCGTTATCGACCAATACTACGTAGCACGCTTTACTCTTCTGGCTCATTGAAAAACTCAACCATATAGTTTTGATATGGCCCTTCTACCAGAAAATTATTAAAAATTTCATGTAATAAATTAACGGTTGTCTTCGCGGCCTCTGCTGCATCTTCTTCAGAAAAACTAATTATAACTGATAGATTTTTATCTCGATTCTTAACTTGAAATGTAAAACGTTTGTCATCGAGGCGCCGATGAACTGGAACAGATAAATCACTGCGACCAATAAGAAAATTCCTAAAAGCTTTATCCATATCTGAGCGATAAGGTACTGCCGGTAACAAATTTTGAAGCTCAAGTTGGGATTTATCGACATTCAATAACAACGAAAAAGAATGTTCCGTGAGCCAATTAAACTTAAAGGTTAAATTTTTGGAGCCAGATCGAGCTACGCTAAAATTCTGAAAAATGCCTCGATCTGCATAATTCTGTAATTCCGATCTGACTACATCAGTAATTCCAACCATTGACTTATACCAATAATTTGAATCTCGTTTATTTATAATACGCAAGCGCACCAGGCGCAAAATGACGCGGCATTGATGGTGGATACTGATTAGTCCAAAATTCTTTTTTTCCCTGACAATTAATCAAGGTAGAAATGCCTTCGTCGGATGCTAGCTTATACGCTCTTTCTAACGCTGGAGTCATCTGATCAGGGCTCGCAACATATTCACCGTTACAACCTAAAGCTTCAGCTATTTTTTCATAACGAAGGTTTTCTTGAAACAAATACATATGCTGTGCGCGCACCGCTCCCCGACCTGCACCTGAAGTCCATACACCCCAAGCATTATTGTTATAGACAATCATAATAGCGGGAATACGATACTTTCCTAACGTTTCAAACTCCATAATGGAATAAGCAGCACCTGCATCTCCAGTTATACCGACTATAGGAGCCCCCTTATAAGGGGCCTGAGGTCCCACTCCATTTTGTACAGCAGCACCAACCCCAACCGTATAACCTATATCCGGACCAATCGCCCCATACTGATAGGCCCCATTGCATATCTGTCCGGGGCGAAAAGCGCGCAAATAACGCCGAGTATAGCGTCCTATTCCATAACCGCCAGAAACTACCGTAGTTTGTTCACGCGCTATATCACCAGCGTAAAGAAAGTCATGTAAATGTTTTCCAATCACGGCCGGGTGTATAGATTCAGTATCAGTACTGTATTTCAGTCCCAAATTGTAATATTCATCACTCTGATCATCAAAAGCTTTCCGCGCGGCAGAGAGCTCATCGCGCCAGTTCTGTCGATTACGTGAAGGTAAGGCATCCTCTAGCGCTTCTAAGGCTGCTTTTTCCGAGCTAACAATACCCAAATCGATAGGTACATTCCGTCCAATATCAGTAGCATCGGGATCAATCCGTATCCATTTTGCGTCTGGGCCAAAGGCAAATTCTCCGATTGATGGCATACAATATTGGCCAACCAAAATAACTAAATCAGCGCTTCGAACCGCGTCAAGGCCAGTGCTTGCAGATAATTCATGCCCATCAGAAAAGTGCCCGCGCATCGGAGCTGATTCCGTAACAGCGATATCGTTCTTTTCCGCTACTCTTAACAAGGCATCCCATGCTTTGTCATAGAAAACCCCAGTACTTGCAACAATCATAGGCCGTTCTGCTCGCCCAATCATTTCAACGGCACGAGTTATGTCTGCAGGATTTGGATGGGCTTTCGATTCCGTTCGATACCGAGTTTTATCGTAGTAATACTGAAGCTCTCCGGGTTCTTCAAATCTTGCTCTAGAAATTTCTCCAGGGAAGTCTAAATGAACCGGCTTCGGCACTCCCGTTTTAAGTTGACGGAAAGCATATGCCGCGTATTCATAAATCCGATTAGGGGTAATAAGTCTCTTACCCCATTTCTTTAATCCATCCGTTTGCGATTGCTGGTAAGCGGTTTGAATACCGTGCTCAGTATCATCTTCGCCGATCGTTTTGTTACTCGCAATAACAAGGAGAGGTGTTCGTGCGGAATTAGCCGCTCCAATATTCATTATCATATTAGTAAAACCTGGCCCTTCAGTACCGGAAGTTGCAGCAATTTCACCGGTAACACGAGCAAACCCATCCGCCGCCGAAGTCATGTTACCTTCTGAACGACCGCCATATGATGGGATACCTTCGGCCGCAATTGCATTGATCATATTGTAGTTTCCGGGGCAACAAAAAAAGCCCGCAACACCTTCGTCCTTCATGAATTTTGCAAACACCTCAGCTCCGGTCATTGGAAAGTTAGCCGATTTAGCCGCCTCATCTAACGTGCGAGGGATTTCTTCAGGGATTTTTATGTCCATAGCAACAGCCTGATGAGCTTCACTAGATTCGGCTTGCAAGATAGCGGCTGCTCCAGCCCCCGCTAGAGCTGTTCCCTTAATAAAATTTCGACGTGAAACAATTTTTTCATCATCAGCGCTTTTATTTGTGTCCTTTTGAGGTTTTTCAGTTTTTTTAGACATTAGGATTTCCTCAATGATTATTTTTGTGTTGGCCTGCTTTCTCGCGGACCAATATTTAAAAGATGAGCAACGATTTGCCAAATAATTTCGTCTTCAAGACTATCTTTAAATGGAGGCATTTCTAATCCCGCACCAAATTTAATACTTCTAAAAATATGCAAAGGAGACGCTCCGTAATACCATGTGTCTGGAGAAGTTAAGTCAGCAGCAATGAAATCGATGTTTGCCAAAGCGCGCCCGTCTGCATCGTGGCACTGTTGACAATTTATTAGATAATAACTCTTACCTCTTTCTGCCGCCGATTTCGAATAAACCATTGAATCTGGTTCCGTTGGCATTTCTTCCTGAGCGATCGCACCCGCACCATAAATTGAAATCATCGCTATAAGAGATACCGCTATTTGCAACCAAAGAGCGCTAACTTTGAGCGTACAAACAAAAAACGGAGTACCTTTTTTAGTACTCCGTTTTTGAATAGATTGCACTTACAATTTTCTTCGTTTAGTGCGCCGAACTTTCGGCCTGCGCACCAGGAAGAGCTAGTGCAGTCAACTTTGAGCTTGTCTGTAACATAATATATTGATGGCCATCATGCACCCAAGAACTCATGCCATAACTGGATCTCGCTGGCGCTTCAATTTCACCGATAATTTCACCGGTATCTTTGTCAATTGCCCATAGCATCGGAGTACCATCAGACGATTGATCGGAATACACAAGCATGTTGGCAGTTGCGACCATTGGCACTAAAGCACCGGTACCTGTATTACCGATCTCATCCATGTCCGCTCCAGCTCGCTCGAATGCTTCCTTATAACGATTTGGTGTCTCACCGTTTGGAATGGTGAATTTTTTCTCCCCAGTATTCATGTCATAAGCCACAATTGTGCTGTAAGGTGGCTTCCAGATTGGAATACCGGCCGGATGACGCGGAGGACGCGCTGTTGCACCTGGAACACCGTTCGCAAACTGAGCAGTTGTTGATCCAGTGGAATTTGGAAATAATAAATCAGCTTCCTCACCAGGAATTAACCGCAGCGTGAAACAGGCTGTATGTTCCGATACAAACATAGTTCCGGTAGTTGGATCAGCAACCGGCGGACTTGTTATATTTACACCACCCGCCCCACCAGGACAGTTCATAGCAGCATAATTACC
>JAQWTK010000090.1 GCA_029242705.1 Gammaproteobacteria bacterium
ATTTCTAAGAAAAAGCAAAAAGTATTGGATAAAGAGTATCGAGAGTTGCCGTAACTTAGTTTGACAGGTTTTCGCCATGTGCATAGAATCTTGGGGCTTTCGATTTAGGATAAAATGGGGCCTTAGCTCAGCTGGGAGAGCGCAACGCTGGCAGCGTTGAGGTCACCGGTTCGATCCCGGTAGGCTCCACCAAATTTTGAATTATTGGTTGTCAGATTTATCTTAAAGCTTTTACGAGAATTGCTTAAGTTTTATCTCGGATAATCTCTCTTAGTACTTCCTTGATATAGTTGCCTAGGGCGTCCAATTCTATACGATTCACTTAGCATTTCGTGCCAGTGTGCTATCCACCCTGGTGTTCTGCCTGTAGCAAAGATGACTGTGAATAAACTTGTCGGAATACCAATCGCTTTAAGAATAATTCCTGAATAAAAATCAACATTAGGAAATAATTTTCGTTCTATGAAATATTCATCTTCTAATGCTATTTTTTCTAACTTAAGGGCTATTTTGAAAAGAGGATCATTTTCAGCTCCTAGCTCCTCAAGCACCTGATTACAAATACCGCGTATTACAGTAGCTCTTGGGTCATAGTTTTTATAGACACGATGTCCAAAACCCATTAATCGAAACGGATCGTCTTTGTCTTTTGCTTTTAGAATAAATTCTTCTATCCTTGATTCGTCACCAATCTCATAGAGCATATCTAAAACAGCTTCGTTCGCTCCACCATGTGCGGGTCCCCATAAAGCTGCTATTCCTGATGCGACACAAGCATAAGGGTTTGACCCGGTTGAGCCCGCTAATCTAACTGTTGAAGTTGAGGCATTTTGCTCATGGTCTGCATGCAGCAGGAATAAAGTATCCATTGCTTTTGCTATAGTAGGACTAACCTTGGGCCGGTCGCATGGAGTTCCAAAAAGCATATGAATAAAATTTTCGGATAAGCTCATATTATTTTGTGGATACATAAAAGGCTGACCGATGCCATGTTTGTAGCACATAGCGGCTAACGTAGGCATTTTTGCAATGATTCGAATCGCAGCTCGTATTCTATGTTCATGGTTATCAATTTCAAGTGTGTCATGATAGAAAGCGGATAAGGCTCCAACTATGCCGCAGAGCATTGCCATAGGATGCGCAGTTCTCGGAAATCCCTTGAAGAACTCATGGATCTGTTGATCCACCATCGTATGGTATCGAATTTCATTTTCAAATATGTTCCGCTCATCTGGATTAGGTAGTTCACCATTTAATAATAGATAACAGACCTCCAGGAAATCGGAATTTTCAGCTAATTGCTCAATTGGGTAGCCGCGATGGAGTAAAATTCCAGCATTACCATCTATATACGTAATTTGCGAATCACAAGCGGCAGTAGAGACGAATCCTGGGTCATAAGTGAATACTCCCTTACTGACAAGACTTCGAACATCAATTACATCAGGCCCAGTTGTACCTTGATAAACGGGAAGATCTATAGGGTCTTTGCCGTTTATTGTTAACTGAGCCTTGGTGTCACTCATGCGGAACTCCTGTTTGTCTCGATTAGATACTTGTAAGGCAAAGTAGGGTAGGGCTTTGTGTCTTAAACTGTGCTACGTATTGCCTACGCTTAATTAGGGAGGGCAATACTAGGTAGAGACCCATTAGTTTGTCAAATATTTGTCTTTCATAGTTTTGTTAGAATCTTACCAAAAGTAGTGTGTGTCCCTTTTGGTGTATTTTTTACACGGTAAATTTGCCACGATACTTTGTACAGTATACAGCACCATGAGCAATATTAGTAATGACAATACAATGTCAATAATAGTGAGTTATGAGCTAAGTGATTGTAATTGTTATGTGTTAAGCGTATAATCGTTTACGAAAAAGCATCAATTAATGTAATTAATTGAATGAAATTTCTATAGTTTGAAATACCTAGCATTACGATTCTAGTAGTAAAAAAATAAAATGGAACTCCTTTGAAACATAAAAGACCAGTAAATTTGGATATAGCGACTATTCGATTGCCGCTGACCAATATTGCATCATTCGCCCATAGAATATCGGGAATGACGATATTCTTTGGAACATCGGTGCTTCTTTATATTCTGCAGATATCGCTAACTTCAGCAGAAGAGTTTGATTTAGCTCTGCAAATGATGGAAAGGCCCTTGATATCATTGATAATTTGGCTGATTTTAGCTGCGGTTGTATATCACCTTATTGCAGGAACGAAGCATCTCCTGTTAGACCTAGGGCTGGGAGAAACAAAAATTGGTGCCAAGGTAGGCGCTTTTGTTGTAGTAATTTTGTTTCTGTTATCGATCCCAGTCTTGAGTATTTTACTGTTATGGAACTGAGATCTATTATTCATCGCTCTGGCGTATTAGATTGGGTGCTGCAAAGGCTTTCAGCCGTTATATTGGCTATATACACAATTAGTATTTTGTTGGTCTTGCTGGCTAATCCGCAGATGGATTATGTGACATGGAAGGCTCTATTCAAATCTCCAATAATGCAAGTCGCTACTGTTGTCGCTCTGGCTGCTTTATGTGCTCATGCATGGATTGGCATGTGGACGGTCACAACCGATTATATGACGTCAATTCAACTTGGAAAGCTGGCAACTCCAGTGCGTCTTGCTGCACAACTTATCATCTTATTTATGATTCTCGGTTACTTAGGGTGGGGAATCTATATTTTATGGGGAATTTAGATGCCAGGTATTAGAAGTCTAGTTTTTGATGCCATTATTGTGGGCGGGGGTGGTTCTGGGATGAGAGCTGCGTTGCAGCTTTCTCAGTCTGGGTATAAGACTGCAGTAATCTCTAAGGTATTTCCTACCAGATCACATACTGTGTCGGCCCAGGGCGGCATCACTTGTGCGATCGCTAGTGCCGATCCAAATGATGACTGGCGTTGGCACATGTACGACACCGTTAAGGGTTCAGATTATATCGGCGACCAAGATGCTATTGAATATATGTGCAGCGAGGGTCCGCAGACTGTTTTTGAATTAGAGCATATGGTTTTGCCTTTCTCGAGGACCGAAAACGGGAGAATATACCAGCGCCCATTCGGAGGTCAGTCTAGGGATTATGGAAATGGTGGTCAGGCCGCTCGCACGTGCGCGGCAGCGGATCGAACAGGACATGCTTTGTTGCACGCGCTGTATCAGGGGAATTTAAAAAACAACACCTCATTCTTAAATGAGTGGTATGCGGTTGATCTAGTTAAAAATCAAGATGGCGCGGTTACAGGGGTAATTGCGATAGAAATAGAAAGTGGTGAAGTTGTATTCATTAACGCGAAGGCTACTGTTCTAGCGACTGGTGGTGCTGGAAGAATTTATGCCTCGACTACTAACGCATTAATAAATACTGGTGATGGCATCGGGATGGCCTTGCGTGCCGGCTATCCGGTGCAAGATATGGAGATGTGGCAGTTTCACCCGACTGGAATATATGGGGCTGGAACATTAGTTACTGAGGGTTGCCGCGGCGAAGGCGGTTATTTAATCAACAAAGATGGCGAACGATTCATGGAGAGATATGCTCCTAATGCAAAAGATTTAGCTGGAAGAGATGTGGTCGCTAGATCAATGATACTAGAAATTATCGAAGGAAGGGGTTGTGGTGAAAATCGCGATCATGTGAAGCTAAAACTTGACCATCTTGGAGAAGAGGTCTTGAATGCCAAGCTTCCTGGAATATTGGAATTGTCGCGAACATTTGCTCATGTAGATCCAGTTAAAGAACCAATACCAGTTGTCCCAACCTGTCATTATATGATGGGCGGAATAACAACAAATATTTATGGCCAGGCCCTTTTGCAGAATTCCTTGGGAGAAGATGAGGAGATAAGAGGCTTATTTGCTGTAGGCGAGGCAGCTTGCGTTTCCGTGCATGGTGCAAATCGGCTGGGCGGTAATAGCCTTTTAGATCTGGTTGTTTTTGGCAGGGCGGCGGGTAAACATATAGAAGAAATGTTGACTCAGGGGATCGAGCAGAGATCTGCAAGTGAGGATGATTTGGAATATTCGATGACTCGGTTGAATAGATTAAATAACTCATCCTCAGGCGAAAATGTCGCTGATTTGCGTAATGAATTGCAGAATGTTATGCAAAATCACTTTGGCGTGTTTCGTAAGGGTGATTTTATGAAAGAAGGCATAGAGAAATTAAGTGTATTAAGAGAAAGAATTGAAAATGTGCATCTAAAAGATAAAAGCAATACTTTTAATACGGATCGCATTGAGTCTCTAGAATTAGAAAATTTGTATGAGGTTGCGGAAGCAACGGCTATCGCTGCTGAAGCTCGAAACGAAAGTAGAGGAGCTCATGCTAGAGATGATTTTAGGGAAAGAGATGATGAAAACTGGCTGTGCCATTCCATGTACAATCCAATAAACAAAAGTGTTGGAAAGAGAGGTGTAAATTTTTCACCTAAAACCGTTGAAACATTTCAACCTAAAGAACGGACTTATTAGACAGAAAAAGGGCGCCAAGTGTTAGTTAGTATATATAGATATAATCCCGATATAGATGACAAGCCCTCTATGCAGGATATAGAGATTGAAGTACCAGAGGATAAGGACTTGATGGTTTTGGACATCTTGTCATTAGTAAAAGAAAAGGACTCTAGTGTTGTTTACCGTAGGTCATGCCGAGAAGGCGTTTGCGGTTCCGATGGCATGAATATTAATGGAACAAATGGTCTAGCCTGCATAACCCCAATTTCTGAAGTCGTTAAACCAGGGAAGAAACTAGTGCTTAGGCCATTGCCTGGATTGCCCGTAATACGAGACTTAGTAGTAGACATGTCGCTTTTTTACAAGCAATTTGAAAAAGTGAAACCATATCTTATCAATGATGAGCCCCCTCCAAATATAGAACGACTTCAGTCTCCCGAAGAACGTAAAAAACTGGATGGACTATACGAGTGCATTTTATGCGCCTGCTGCAGCACTAGCTGCCCATCTTTTTGGTGGAATCCTGATAAATTCATAGGCCCAGCAGGCTTGTTACAAGCATATCGATTTTTAGCGGATAGTCGAGATACGGGCGGAGAAGAGCGGCTCGAAGGGTTAAGGGACCCATTCAGCGTTTTTCGGTGCAGGGGTATTATGAACTGCGTCTCAGTTTGCCCTAAAGGGTTAAATCCAACTAGGGCTATTGGTCATATAAGGTCGATGTTAATTTCTTGAAATAGATGATATTTAGTTAATAGAGTCATGTGTAATACTTTATAGTATAAAAATTAAGGATAATCGATGCAAGATAGTCTTATGCAAAAGATGCTTAAAACTGGCCATCTTTCAGGGTCTAATGCGGCCTATGTCGAAGAGCTCTATGAGCTTTATTTAGTTGATGAGGAGGGGATTTCTTCTGAATGGAGAGCTTTCTTCAAATCTTTGGAATCTTCGACTGGAAAAGTTGAGGTAGATATTTCGCATTCGAGGATAAGGCGAGATTTCGAAGCTTTAGGTAGACAAAGTCGCTATAAACAAGTGTTAAGTAATGATGCGATTGTTAATTCTGAACATGAGAGCAAGCAGGTTCAAGTTTTACAGTTAATCAGTTCTTATCGAGTTCGCGGGCATCAGAAATCCAATCTTGATCCGCTGGGTATTATGAGGCGTGATCGAGTTCCGGATTTGGAGTTAGAATTTCATGATCTGTTCCCAATAGATTCTTCAACAATATTTCAAACAGGATCACTTTTCATTACTAAACAAAAGGCACCTTTGCGTGAAATTGTTGAAATATTAGAACGAATTTATTGTGCTTCTATTGGCTATGAGTTTATGCACATTGTTAACTTGGAAGAAAAACAATGGATTCAGCAGAAGATAGAGAGTAATGATGGGAGACCGACTGTCGAGGTAGAAGTCAAAAAGCATTTGCTAGAGAGATTAACTGCTGCGGAGGGCTTGGAAAAACATCTGGACGCTAAATACCCTGGTACAAAACGTTTTGGCTTGGAAGGAGGTGAAAGTTTAATTCCTGCTATCGATGAATTAATACAACGATCCGGTGGGTTAGGTGCTAAGGAAATTGTATTAGGAATGGCTCATCGTGGCCGGTTAAATGTTTTGGTGAATATTCTAGGTAAAAACCCTGGAGAGTTGTTTGACGAATTCGAAGGAAAGGCAGTTTATGAAAGCTCGGGAGATGTGAAATACCACCAAGGTTTCTCATCAAATATTATGACGGCTGGTGGGGAATTGCATATGGCTTTGGCATTTAATCCCTCTCATCTAGAGATTGTTTCCCCAGTTGTAGAGGGATCAGTTCGAGCAAGACAAGCTCGTCGTTATGATAATGAGGGTGATTTGGTTTTGCCCATTATTGTACATGGTGATGCTGCCATTGCTGGGCAGGGCGTTGTGATGGAAACGTTCCAGATGTCACAAACAAGGGCCTACTCTACCGGCGGAACCGTCCATATAGTGGTGAATAATCAGGTGGGATTTACAACTAGTAAACAAGAAGATGCTCGCTCAACAGAGTACTGTACTGATGTGGCCAAGATGGTGCAGGCACCGATATTCCACGTAAATGCGGACGATCCAGAGGCGGTACTTTTTGTAACTCAAATTGCATTAGATTTTCGTTATAAATTTAAAAAAGACGTTGTTATTGACTTAGTTTGTTATCGAAGAAGAGGACATAACGAAACTGATGAAGGTGCGATAACACAGCCGATTATGTACTCAGCAATTAAAAAGAAAAAGACGACAAGAGCAATTTATGCGGAAAGACTAATATCGGAAAAGATTATTGCTTCTGAAGAAGTTATCTTTTTAAATAATAAGTATCGGTCAGCATTGGATACAGGTGAGCACGTTGTAAAAAGTTTAGTTAAGGAGCCTTCTATAGCACTTTTTGTCGATTGGAGTCCTTACTTGGGTCATGACTGGAGTCCTTACTTCAACACATCGATACCATTGAATACACTAAAGGCCTTAGCTAAAAAATTAGTAGAAATTCCAAGTAAGTTTACTCTTCAAAGGCAGGTTAAAAAATTATACGATGATCGTACTAAGATGTCAGTGGGCGAAATTTCTGTAGATTGGGGCTTCGCGGAATCTTTAGCATATGCGAGTGTTCTTACTAGCGACAATACGGTCAGAATTACAGGCCAGGACGTGGGCAGGGGTACTTTCTCTCATCGCCATGCAGTTCTTCACGACAATATAAACGGTGATGTTCATATACCGCTGCAGAATATCGAAAAAAATCAAGGATCTTTTTCAATTTATGACTCTCTGCTTTCGGAAGCCGCGGTCTTGGCTTTTGAGTACGGTTATTCTACAACGACTCCTAATGCCTTAGTGGTATGGGAGGCCCAATTTGGGGACTTTGCAAATTCCGCACAAGTAGTAATCGATCAATTTATTACTAGTGGTGAAAATAAATGGCAGCGGTTATGCGGTTTAACTTTGCTGTTGCCGCATGGTTATGAAGGGCAAGGGCCTGAACACTCGTCTGCTCGACTGGAAAGATTTCTTCAACTTTGTGCAGAACATAATATACAGGTTTGTTTGCCAACCACTTCAAGTCAAGTTTTTCATATGTTACGAAAACAAGTTCTTAGCCCTGTACGAAAACCTCTTGTTGTGATGTCACCAAAGAGTCTGCTTAGGCATAAAGAAACTGTTTCTAGCTTAGAAGAAATGGCTGAAGGCAGTTTTCAGGTCATTTTAGATGAAACAGATGGAATGGATCCAGAAAAAGTAGAGAGAGTTATTATTTGCAGCGGTAAAGTTTATTACGATTTAAGAGATGAAAGGCGCAAGCGAAAGCTTGATTCTGTCGTAATTATACGTCTCGAACAACTTTATCCATTCCCCCATGACAATTTTGCAAAAGTCCTCTCGCAGTATAAGCGCATAAGATCTGTTGTTTGGTGCCAAGAAGAGCCTATGAATCAGGGCGCATGGTATTCGACCCAGCATCATATTGTCCGCGGACTTCAAGAGCATTTTCCAGAAATACAACTTACATATGCGGGAAGAGACGCTTCCGCGGCAGCTGCTGCTGGATATCCGGCTTTGCATATGAGTCAACTACATAAGTTTATCAACGAGGCATTAGGATAGGCATGGAAATAGAAATTAAAGCGCCCGCATTACCTGAATCAGTTCCAGATGGAACAATAGCAACCTGGTACAAGGAGGTTGGCGATACTGTCTCTCGTGATGAGTTGTTGGTTGATATAGAGACTGACAAAGTCGTTATCGAAGTTGTTTCTCCTGGCGATGGGATATTAAGGGCGATTGTTAAAGCTTCAGGTGAAACGATTATTAGTAATGAGGTTATTGGTAGATTGGCTGAGGGTGGGGCTTCAAAGATCGAATTTGAGCAGGTTGTAGAAAATGATGAGGCTTCTAAATTGGCTGATAATCATGCTGACTCTGAACCTTTGCTAAGCCCTGCAGCAAAGAGACTCCTTGATGAAAACAAAATAAATGCTAGTTCGATTAATGGCAGTGGCAAAGGTGGGCGAATAACGAAGGAAGATGTTGTGAATTATCTTTCTTTAGATAGACCTAACGATGTGCGCGATATTCATGAAACTCCGGCAAAACCGCCGGGTGCGTTAGATGATCGAATTGAAGAAAGAGTCCCTATGAGCCGTTTGAGGTCGACGGTAGCAAAAAGGATGCTTCAAGCCTCACAAACTACCGCCATGTTGACTACCTTTAACGAAGTCAATATGAAACCGATTATGGATATACGTGAACGTTATAAAGAGGAGTTTCAACAAGTCCACGATGGCGTTCGGTTAGGATTTATGTCGTTCTTTGTGAGAGCTTCCGTTGAGGCATTAAAGCGGTTTCCTACCGTTAATGCTTCTTTAGATGGTAGTGACATGATTTACCATGGCTATCAAGATATTAGTGTTGCTATTGGTTCGCCTAGAGGATTGGTCGCTCCAGTTCTGAGGAATGCTGATCATATGGGTCTTGCTCAAATCGAAAAAGAAATCCGTCAGTTTGGTGAAAAAGCGAACGACGGAAAGTTATCTATAGACGATCTAAGTGGTGGTACTTTTACTATCTCTAACGGCGGTGTTTTCGGATCTCTTCTGTCTACGCCAATCGTAAATCCACCGCAGACCGCCGTGCTAGGTATGCATAAAATCCAAGAGAGAGCGATGGTTATTGATGGTGAACTCAAAGCGCTTCCAATGATGTACCTTGCGCTTTCATATGACCATCAAATGTTGGATGGCAAAGAAGCCGTTCAATTTTTAGTATCAATTAAGGAGCTCTTAGAGGATCCTACGAGGTTATTACTCGAGATTTAATCGGGTTTTTAAGGGTGGAAGTTATGACTAAAAAATATGACGTTGTTGTTATTGGCTCAGGTCCAGCCGGATATGTTGCGGCCATAAGATGTGCTCAGCTCGGCTTTTCGGTTGCGTGTGTTGAAAAATGGAGAACTAAAGAAAATAAGTCGGTATACGGCGGTACTTGTTTAAATGTTGGATGTATCCCGTCGAAGGCTTTATTAGATACCACGCACAAATTTGCTGAAGCCCAAAATAGTTTTGATGCGCATGGAATTAAAGTAACAAAGATGGATATTGATGTGCCCTCCATGATGTCCAGAAAAGGCGCGGTCGTAAGTCAACTCACGCAAGGAATCAAAGGCCTATTTGCTACAAATAAAGTTGATGGGGTGGTTGGGTCAGCCAAGATCACAGGGGTTAACACGGTATTAGTTACCGATCATGATGGCAATAAGCAGAGCCTAGAAACAAAAAATATCATCATAGCTACAGGTTCGCAGCCTATAAATATTCCGCCAGCACCTATAGATCATGAGACTATAGTAGATTCAACGGGAGCCCTGGAGTTTGAGAAGATCCCCAAAAGATTAGGAGTGATCGGTGCAGGTGTTATCGGTCTGGAGCTCGGAAGTGTTTGGGCAAGGCTGGGATCGGAAGTTACAGTGCTAGAAGCTTTAGACGAATTTTTGCCTCCCGTGGACCGCCAGATTGCTAAGGAAGCCGCAAAAATTTTCAGCAAGCAAGGACTTGATATAAAACTTGGTTCTCAAGTTAAGGGCCATAAATTTAGTAAAGGAGCGAAGAAGCAAATTACTTTGGAATATTCTGATAAAGAAGGGAAGCAGAAGAAAGCATTTGATAAAGTGATTGTTGCCGTGGGCCGCAAACCGGTTACTGAAGGTTTATTCGATGATTCGCTAGGCATTAAAATCTGTGACCGCGGTTTTATAGAGGTCAATGATCATTGCCAAACTAAAGTGCCTAATATCTTTGCGGTCGGGGATGTGGTTCGTGGACCTATGCTCGCTCATAAAGGTTCAGATGAGGGCGTTATGGTTGCTGAGAGGTTAGCTGATAAAAAGACACAAGTTAATTACGCTTTGGTTCCCTCTGTTATCTATACTCATCCAGAAATTGCTTGGGTAGGTCAAAATGAGGAAGAGCTAAAAGCGGAAGGAATCGAATATAATGTAGGTTCTTTTCCTTTTGCAGCCAGTGGCCGCGCATTGGCCGCGAATGACTCAGAAGGGCTAGTAAAAATTGTTTCCCAAAAAGCTACGGATCGAATTCTTGGCTGTCAAATAATCGGACCCTCCGCGGCTGATTTGTTACAACAAATTGTTATAGCCATGGAATTTAGCGCTAGTGCCGAGGATATTGGTTTAACAATGTTTTCTCACCCAGCGCTCTCAGAGGCAGTTCATGAAGCGGCATTAGCCGCAAATGGCCATGCAATACACATCGGTAATAAAAAGCGGCGCTAATCCGTTTAGTAACCATTCTACATTCCCACCATAAATAGATGGAGCCAAAATGAATATCAGGCTAAGCAGTTATTTGCCGAATACGGTTTGCCCGTGTCAAAAGGAATTGCCGCCGATACCGGTGAAGAAGCAGCCGAGGCAACCACTAAAATAGGTGGTAGTAAGTGGGTTGTAAAGGCGCAAGTGCATGCCGGAGGTAGAGGTAAAGCGGGAGGAGTAGCTTTAGTTGAAAGCGCAGAAAAAGCTCAAGAATTTGCGAATAAATGGCTCGGTCAGAATTTGGTCACATATCAAACTGATTCTAATGGGCAGCCAGTTAGCAAAATACTAATAGAGCCATGTATTGATATTGCGCAGGAGCTTTACCTCGGAGCCGTAATTGACCGGTCGAGCCGGCGAGTTGTTTTCATGGCTTCAGTAGAGGGAGGTGTTGAGATTGAGAAGGTTGCGACTGAAACGCCTGAGAAAATTCTAAAGGCTACGATTGACCCGATGATCGGCGCATCTGCTTACCAAGGACGAGATTTAGGGTTTCGACTTGGATTGTCTGGGTCATTGATTAAACAATTCACCGATTTATTCTTAGGGCTATCTAAGCTCTTTATTGAATTGGATCTTTCTTTGTTAGAAATTAATCCTCTGGTTGTCACAGCCGGCGGGGATATACACTGCCTAGATGGCAAAATTAATGTGGACGGTAATGCGCTTTATCGTCAGCCGAAATTACGAAAGATGCATGACCCTTCGCAAGACGACGAGAGGGAAGCCAAAGCTGCAGAATGGGACTTAAATTATGTGGCGCTTGACGGAAATATTGGCTGCATGGTTAACGGAGCAGGTCTGGCTATGGGAACAATGGATATTGTGCAGCTTTACGGTGGCAGTCCGGCAAACTTTTTGGATGTGGGTGGCGGAGCTACTAAGGAAAGAGTCACTGAAGCCTTCAAATTAATCCTCTCAGATAAAAACGTATCTGCAGTGCTCGTTAATATTTTTGGAGGCATTGTCCGATGCGATCTTATCGCTGAGGGTGTCGTTGGCGCTATTGAAGATGTTGGAGTGGAAGTGCCGGTTGTCGTTCGTCTAGAAGGCAATAATGCGGATTTAGGGAAAAATGTTCTTGAAAAAAGTGGGTTAAATATTATCGCAGCCAATAGTCTGGCCGATGCTGCAGAGAAGGCAGTAAGCGCAGCTGGGGGTATAAAATGAGCATCCTCATCAACAAAAATACTCGAGTGATTTGCCAAGGATTTACTGGTTCCCAAGGAACATTCCATTCAGAACAAGCAATCGAGTACGGGACAAAAATGGTGGGTGGCGTGACCCCAGGCAAGGGAGGTCAGGTTCACTTGGGTTTGCCGGTGTTTAACACAGTCAAGGAAGCATATAAAGAGACTAATGCCGATGCATCGGTGATTTATGTTCCAGCCCCATTTTGTAAGGAGTCGATACTAGAGGCCGCAGACTCGGGTGTTAAATTAATTGTTTGTATTACTGAAGGTATTCCAACACTTGATATGCTTTTAGCAAAAGAGCGTTGCGACCAGTTGGGGGTTCGGCTTATAGGACCAAATTGCCCAGGTGTAATAACTCCTGGGGAATGCAAAATTGGAATTATGCCAGGTCATATTCATTTACCCGGAAAGGTTGGGATAATTTCTCGCTCTGGTACTTTAACTTATGAAGCGGTAAAGCAAACAACCGATCACGGTTTTGGTCAGTCTTCGTGTGTTGGTATTGGTGGGGACCCTATACCGGGATCAAACTTTATAGACATACTAGAATTATATGAGTCTGACAGTCAGACAGAAGCGATAGTTATGATAGGCGAGATTGGTGGAACCGCTGAAGAAGAAGCGGCTGCCTTCATCAAAGAGCACGTGTCTAAGCCTGTTTTAGCATACATAGCTGGGGTTACAGCTCCTCCCGGGAAAAGAATGGGACACGCAGGCGCCATAATTTCAGGAGGAAAGGGCACTGCCGATGAAAAATTTGCTGCACTTAATGATGCCGGAGTTAAGACCGTCCGAAGTCTAGCTGATATTGGAGAGGGGTTGAGAGAGATTACTGGATGGTAAGTCTCTGTTCTCGATAACGCGCCTAAATTTCCTTTCTGTTTTGAGTATAAATTTTTGCCTTCTAAAAGGTTCAAAATACCAAACGGAGTGTGTTAGGCTTAGCTCCGGAATGCCCCTGGGGGCCGAATTTAAGGACCCCTCATCATTAGTAACTAACTATTTGACTATTTGATGGGGACGATTGATTGCTGACTAGCTTCTTGATTAAACTCTTATGGATCTAGTTGCTTTTAATCGCTGACTCGGAGCAATCTTTAGAGAATTGGAAGATAAATAAAAATAGTTGTTCGATTAGAGCTAAGTATGATGTTGATCGGAGTGTCGCTCGGATCTATTCGTAGTTATTAACAAAAATAAAGGATGACACATGAAAAACTGTCTAATTACCCATTTGGGCAAGTCTCTCGGGGCTTTGCTCATGACTTTCGTTTTTGGAGCTTCTCAGGCTGCTGAAATATTGGTTAACAGTGACATTATTGATCAGGCGATGGACGTAGTCGCTCAAAAATATGAAGCTTCAGCAGCATCACAGGAAGAAATCACAAGACTCCAAAATGCAGCAAGCTCCACTTTTGAAGAATTTAAGAGAGCAAATGACAATCTAGAGTCTCTGCTTGTTCTTAATGCAGGGTTTCGTAAGCAGATATCAATTCAAGAGGATCAAATAGAAACCTTAGACGAATCGATTGCTGGAGTCGAACAGGTGACTCGAGAAATCCCACTCTTGATGGAGAAAATGCTTGCCAGCATCGAACAGTTCATCGATCTTGATTATCCGTTCCACAGCGACGAAAGAGCTAGTCGAATTCAGTTTGCCAGGGACGCCATAGACAATCCCGACGTGTCGATCGCTGAAAAATTCCGGCAAGTTCTTGTGATGTACCAGACAGAGACTTCGTACGGCAGAACAATAGAAACATATCCAGATACAATTTCTCTTGATGGTGTTGATGTGGATGTAAACATCGCGCGCATCGGGAGGGTTGCATTGTTGTATCAAACTACCGACCGTCAGCAGACCGGGGCTTGGAATAATGGCAATCGAAGTTGGGAGACTTTAGCTGCTGGAGATTATAGAACTGCGGTCCAAAGCGCTATCCGTGTTGCCTCGCAACTAGACGCGCCCAGAATCATAGAATTACCAGTATTAGCACCGGAGGCGGCACAGTGAAAAAATTAAACATAATTATTACTACTGCTTTTTTTACTTTTGGCGCTTTACAGGGTTTTGCTCAGGCGGGCTCTTTGGCAGGCCTACTTGATTTAGTTGAAAATGATCGCGTCGGCGAATCGGAGGAATACCAGGCTCGTGTAAGTGAGTTTGAGCAAAATGCGGCGCGCCAGGAAGAAATATTAGATACAACGAATAATCGTATTACCGAACAGGAACAACTCCAGGTTCAGTTATCTGATCAGTTTGAAGCGAATGAGATAATTATCGCTGACAAGCGAGAAGTTCTTAGAGATCGTAGAGGTGATTTAAATGAATTATTTGGTACTTTACAAGGAGTTGCGGGAGATTTTTTAAGTAATTTCCAGAATTCATTGATTTCTGCTCAATATACCGGTCGCACAGAAGCGCTTGAAGAGATAATTGAGCGCGCCGGTTCAACTATTGAACAGCTTAATGTTGGTGAGATGGAGCGCTTTTGGTTTTTTATGCACCAAGAGCTAACTGAGTCGGGTAGAGTGGTTTCCTACAATGGCGACGTAACCCTTCCGAACGGGGACACGGCTAATAGGAGTATTACTCGTATTGGTGCATTCAATGCTGTCTCGGATGGTGAATATCTAAGCTACAACGGTGATATTGGCCATCTTCAAGTGCTGCCACGTCAACCAGATGCAAGCATAATGTCTTCGGCTAGTGAATTAGAAGGCGCTTCTTCGGGGTTTACTAAGGTGGGGATAGATCCGACCGGAGGGGTTGGTGGCCAAGTCTTAGCAAATTTAGTTAATTTCCCAACGGTTTCAGAGCAGGTACAAAATAACTCCGGCGTTATCGGATTTATTATTATCGGCGTGGGTATCGTAGGAATATTAATAGGTTTCTTTCGACTATTAATGTTAAGTCTTACTTCCGTAAAGGTTCGTGGACAGCTCAAGAAGGACTCGCCAACGAAAAATAACCCGCTTGGTCGAGTCTTGTTGGTTGCGGAAAATAATCCTAATGCAGATACCGAAACGTTGGAATTAAAACTTGGTGAGGCCATTCTGCAGGAAACTCCTGCCCTAGAAAGCATGTTAACGCTGATCAAGATGATCGCAACAATAGCTCCTCTGGGTGGCCTTCTCGGGACAGTGACCGGTATGATTCAAGTGTTCCAGCAGATAACTGTCTATGGTGCTGGAGACCCGACAATTATGGCTGGCGGTATTTCTCAAGCCCTAATGACAACTGTATTGGGCATTGTGGTCGCTATTCCGACTATTTTTATGCACACAGTAGTAAAAAGTCGGAGTGACAATATCATTCACATACTGGAAGAACAGGCCACAGGGATGATCGCTGATAAGGCGGAACGCCTAGCCAATAACTAGTCTTAATTCTAGGGGATTGATGATATGTATTTTACGATTTTAGATATCTTCGATGCTGTTGGAACATTTATGCAAAGAGGTGGGCCAGTGCTGTGGGTAATAGCCTGGCTACTTCTGATCAAATGGTCCTTAGTTTTTGAGCGTATCTGGTACCTGAATACAACACACAAGCAAAATATAAAGAGTACGCTTGCTGCTTGGAATGCACGCTCGGATACACAAAGTTGGAGTGCGCATCAAATCCGTACGATGATGATATCCAAGATTTCTTTGGATGTTAGAAATACACTGCCAATCATAGAGGTATTGGTTACTATCTGTCCGCTTCTTGGATTGATTGGAACTGTTACCGGGATGATTGAAGTCTTTTTCGTAATGGCTGTGAGCGGTGGGGGTGATGCGAAATCAATGGCTGGTGGTGTTTCCAAGGCGACTATACCAACAATGGCAGGTATGGTCGGAGCTATTTCCGGAATATTTGCTTTTAATTACTTAAAGTCGAAGGTCGATAGAGATCTAGAGTTATTAGAGGATAAATTACCTCTTTCTAACTAGGCCTGATAAAAATTTAAGGTGAGATAATGAAATCTGGATTAATGAAAAAAAATAAGCAAGAAGAGGCAGGGGAGATAGACCTGACCCCAATGCTGGATGTTGTTTTTATTCTCCTAATATTTTTCATCGTTACCTCTGTTTTCGTAACTGAGGCTGGAATTGATGTTACTAGGCCAGAAGCTTCAACGGTTGAAGATACGTCTGGAGACCTAATACTAATTGCTGTTGGCCCCTCGGGCGATATATGGATAGATGGTGACCAAATCGATCCTCGATTTATTCGCTCTCGATTCGAACTCAGATTGGCAGACGCACCAAACTCGGCGATTATTATTCAGGCGGATCAAAATGCGAATAATGAACAGGTCATGTTGATTTTAGAAGCAGCGCGTGACGCGAATATTGAAGACGTGAGTATTTCAGCGGAGGCATAAAATGATATTTGTCAGATGGGTTATTTCTATGGGAATGGCTGGCGGAATCACACTCGGCCTTTTCTATTTTATGCAATTCTTGATCTCTACCGGAGAAGCGTTTGATGAAAGAGTTTCTGTGGTAAAAATTGTTGATGCAACCATGCCAGAGATTGATTTGGAGGTCATTGAAGAGATAGATAAGCCAGAGCCGATAGAGGAAATGCTTCAGGATCAGCCCGAAGTCCAAGAAAGACAGACCACCTTAGATTCGGGTCCAGCTCTCAATGTTGAAAGGGCTTCGGTGGAAATCGATACTGGTCTACAGCTCTCAAACGCCTCTATTTCCGCGACCGATGGAGATTATCTCCCACTGGTAGCGATTGCTCCTCAATACCCGACAAGAGCAGCGCAGCGAGGAATACAGGGCTGGTGTTTAGTTAGTTTTACAGTCGATGGCATAGGCAATGTCGTGGAAGACACGATTACTGTGGTCGATGCAGAACCACCTAATGTTTTTGATAGATCTTCGATTAGAGCTGCTGGAAGATTTAAATTTCAGCCCCGAGTGATCGATGGACAGGGAGTTCAAGTGCCTGGTGTCCAATACTTATTCCGCTACCAGCTCGAGGAGTAATAATAATGAAAAGAACTAGTGGGCTAAAGCTTTGCTTCCTTATTGCTGCTCTCTTTGTGCCTTTGATAGATGCTCCAATAGTAAGCGCGGGAGAAGAACAACGAGCGCCGCCTGAAGCCAGGACTTCTGGAACTCTTGGACCTGCAGTCATGCGTGCTATTAGCCAGATTCAGGAAATGATGCAGCCAGAAGACGAGGAAGATGAGCCTGATATGGAAGGTGCTAAAGCCGAGCTCGACGAGTTATACGAGCGTCGTTTCGAAAGGATGAATGACTTCGAGAAGCAAACTATTTTAAATTTTTATACGAATTATTGGCTTACTCTTGAAAATTATCCGGAGGCAATAAGTACCTTTGAGCAAATACTGGAGATAGAAGACGTTCGCGAAGATACGCGATTGCGTACATTAAGGTCTTTAGGGCAATTAACAGCGGCTGAAGAACGTTGGAGAGACTCTATCAGGTATTATGAATTATGGCGTGAGGTTTCTTTAGAAGAAGATGAAATCGTTTATCGGGGATTGTCTTACGCTCATTATCAAGTCGATGAGCTTGCTGAAGCGCTGCCGCATTGGATTGCTTATATGGAGGTATTGCTAGATAGGGGCGAGGTGGTAGAGAGAGATGATTATTCTTATTTAAACGGTTTGTATTTCCAATTAGAGGATTTTGAGAGCGCTTTACCATTGACAAAGACAATGGTTGTGTTATTTGACGATCAAAGAGACTGGATGAATTTAAGTGCGGTTTATGCAAGCCTTGATGACGAAGATAGAAGAGTTAGATCAATGAACGTAGCATACTTGAAGGGTATGTTAGAAGATGAAAATCGGTTCCTCAACTTAGGTCAATCATTGGGGGGAATTGACGTTCCCTATAGCGGGGCGAAAATTCTTATAGACGGAATAGATCAGCAAATTATAGAGCAAAATGAAGATAATCTAACCACCCTTTCACAAATGTATCTTATTGCTTCTGATTATGAGGCCGCATTAGAGCCTGCCCTTAGCGTTGCTGAATTGTCCGATAGCGGGGACGGCTTTGATACTTATGGCTATATACATTATGTGTTAACAAACTATCGTGAAGCTGCAGATGCGTTCCAAATGGCGATTGATAAAGGCGATTTAAGTCGTAGGGCTGATACTCTGCTATTTCTATCTAGATCGTTAATTGAATTAGATGACTTTGATGGCGCGATTGATTCTGCAAGAGAATCAGCGGAAGCTGGAAATGAAGCTGAACAGCGCAGTGCAAATGATTATATTCGGTTTATTGAAAGTACGCGGGATCGATTTAATATAATTGCTGAAAGGCGAGAAGACGCAATAGATTTTTATGAGCCTTATCCGTCATTAATCGATTAGAGGCTCTTCCTATACGCTTGAAATTTTAAGAAAAGACCCAATAACAGGACCTGATTGCTTTGGTAATCAGGTTTTTTTTTGCTGAATTATTTGGAGATAGAAAAGTTGGCGGCTAATCCGAAGTCGGAAACTCGAGGATTTGAGACAGAAGCTAAGCAACTTCTGCATTTAATGATCCACTCGCTTTACAGTAATAAGGAAATATTTTTAAGAGAGCTTATTTCAAACGCATCCGATGCCATTGATAAGCTTAGGTTTGAATCCTTGTCTGATCCTGAGATACTACAAAACCAATCCGAATTTGAGGTTCGCATAGATTGTGATAAGGATGCCAATACGATAACAATTTCAGATAACGGCATTGGAATGAATCGAAAAGAGGTTATAAGCAATCTCGGGACTATAGCAAAATCAGGTACCGCTCAGTTTCTAGAATCCTTAACTGGAGACCAGCAAAAAGACTCGCAACTGATAGGGCAGTTTGGCGTAGGATTTTATTCTTCTTTTATAGTGGCAGATGAAGTTGAAGTTATTAGCCGAAAAGCAGGATCTAAGACTAAAAAAGCTATCCTTTGGAAGTCGAAAGGCGAGTCGGATTACTCGATTGAGGACACCACTAAGGAAGAACGAGGAACCCAGGTAATTCTTCGTTTAAAAGCTGAGGAAAGCGAATTTGCGGAAAACTTTCGCATAAGTAGCATCATAAAGAAATACGCCGACCATATATCGGTTCCAGTAAAAATGCTAAATGCTACCCCGGCCTCTGAGGAGGAAAATAGTGGGCAATCAACAGAGTATGAAACCATTAATGATGCGAAAGCGCTTTGGACTCGCGAACGAAATAAGATAAAAAAGAAAGAGCATGAAGATTTTTACAAGCATATAACTCATGATTTCGAAGGGCCATTAGACTGGAGTCATAATAAAGTTGAAGGAAAGCTTGAATATACTAGTCTGTTGTACATCCCTAAACGTGCGCCTTTCGATTTATGGAATAGGGATGCAGCGAGAGGGCTAAAATTATATGTTCAGCGTGTATTTATTATGGACGACGCCGAGCAGTTCT